>SBAX01000409.1 GCA_005240095.1 Phycisphaera mikurensis | reverse complement strand
GGAGATTTCGTACTGCCCGACCCGGCGCATGCCCGCCCGTTCGAACACGGGATTGAACTCGCCCATGCCCGCGAGGCACTCGACGTAGTCGGTGCCAAGCAGTGGCATCGTGCTCCGGACCAACTCGTGGCCCAGTCCGCAGCCGCGGACGTCGGGATGGATGACCAGGCGGCGGATGATCCGCAGACAGGCGTTGACGCGGTCCGGGCGGCGGCTGAACCAAGCGCCCGTGGCCTGATTTCGCAGCGACAGCTCCAGCGGAGCGTGGCAGTACACCACGGTGCCCAAGGCTTCGCCGCCGCGCCCTTCGCGAAGCACGAAGACCTTGTCCACGAAGCCCAGTTCGTCGGTGGCGCGGTAGTGCATGGAAGCGAAGGCGGTGTAGTCGCGCTTGGTTCCCGGCTCGATGCGCAGCCGGTGAAAGAAGCTGATTGATCTCGGGCGAGCCGCGGGGCTAAGCCCGCCCGAACGTCCGCGCTGGCTGAGGCCCGCGGCTCGTTCGATCTCGCAGCGTCCGCGCCCGGTCAGGCGTACGATGACGTGCGGGGCGAGGTCGTCGATGATGTCTTCCTGCGCGGAGGCGAGGACCACGCAGAGATTGCGGCGGGCGGCGAGCTTGTGGAGGTTGAAGCTGATGGCCTTGGCCGCCCGGCGGTGCAGGGTGGCGCAGAACTCATCGCACAGCAGCGGAGCGGCGGCGTCCCCACGGCAGTGCAGGCCTACGGCACGGGCCAGGCGGGCGCGGAACTTTTCCCCTTCGGAAAGCGTGTCGAACGGGCGGACCCACAGCCCGGCCTCGCCGAGTCCGCAGCAGGTCATGGTCGAGATGGCGTCGGGCAGGGGGTGCGAGGGGGCGATGCGGTCGATGATGGCGGCCTCCTGCGGGAAAGTGATGCGCTGCACGAGCAACCCGCCGGGGCGGCTTCGCTCGATGGCCGACAGGGCGCTGGACTTGCCGCTGCCCGACGGTCCGACGAGCAGGACGATCCCGCCACGAGGCAGTGGAATCTGTGTGGGCTGCACGACGGTGACGGTCCGCGAACGCATCTCGATGCCGAAGCGCATGGCCACCTCGGCGGTTCGGGGCGACGCCCGCCCGATGGGCTGTTCGCGGACGCAATGCACCGCCACGCCCGAAACCGACCCACTGCGCTTGTCGGCAACCGAACACATACCTAACTTCAATATAACCCATAGATATTGCCTGTCAATAATCCAGGCGATTTTTTCTGGAGAGGGAACGGTGTTGGAAAAACCGCGAAGCCGTGCGGCGTAACCCTTTGTAGAGAAAGGGGTTACGGTTCGCGGAGGCCATGGTAGGGGGGACGCTCAGGGGCCGTTCCGGGCCAACCCCTTGTTTTCCTTCCGTTGCCGCCAGGCGGGCATGTGGGACGGCTTGAGATCGGCCCACAATCCTACGCCCTGCTTGCGGGCGCGTTTCTCCATCGCGGTGAAACGCTCCTTGTACGGATGGTCAAAGCGCGGGTCGGCGTAGGCGTAGCCCCGCTCGATGAGCAACTCGTTGAACATCACTCCGCCGCGCTGCGGCTCGACGAAGGCCAGCAACCGCCCGTACTTGTCTCGCGTGTCCAGCGGCACCAGGACCACGTGAACCTCCGCGTTCAAGAGGCTTTCCTCGGCGAAGTTCCGCGCCGCAACGCCGTAGTGCATGGCCGTATCCGCCCCGTGGGCCACCTCCGGCGCATCCACTCCCCACAGCCGCACACGCGTGAAGGGCTTGTTTCCGTCGGGCGCATCCAGATCGATGGTGTCACCATCGACGACCTTGACCACGCGAAACGCACGGTCGTGATATCGGGACATGTCGCTGCCCGTCGCCCCGCTTCGTAGCACGCGTTCGCCGGCCAGGACCGCAAGCACGACGATGACGGCGACAATGCGCATCCGGTAGCGTCGCAACGGCCCAGGCAGCACGATCGAATCGGGCAGCGGCGGGCGTCGGCGGCGCATCAGGACGACCCCGGGCGATTGTCCGTGTCCCCGAGCTTGAAGGCATCATGAATGAAGCGCAGGGCTTTGGGCCCGTCCTCGCGGCGGATGATGCAACTGATGACGATCTCGCTGGTGGAGATGTTTTCGATGTTGATCGCCGCGTGGGCCAGGGCCTCGAACATGGTTGCGGCGATGCCCGTGTGCGTGCGCATGCCTACGCCGATGGCGCTGAGCTTGGACACGCCTTCATCCACTTCGACTTTGCCGATGCCCAGCGACTTGGCCAGGCGCTCGCAGACCGCGCGGGCCTCGCGAGCATCGGCGGCGTTGGTCGAGAAACCCAAGTTGGCGAACTTCCCTCCGTCGTAGATGTTCTGCACGATGTCATCGACCACGATATGGTTCTTGGCCACCTCGGCGAAGATCCGCGCCGCCACCCCCGGCGTGTTGGGCACCGCGGTGAGGGAGACGAAGGCCAGGTCTTCCTTGAGCGTAACGCCCTGCACGGCGACCGCTTCCATGCTCTGCGTTTCGGACATGATCATGGTTCCTTTGGCGTCGGTGAGCGAACTTCGTACGTGAATGGGTACGTTGAACTTCTTGGCGAACTCGATGGCCCGCGAGTGCATGACCACCGCCCCGGCGGCGGCCATCTCCAGCATCACGTCGTAGCTGATCTCGTCGATCTTGCGGGCCTGAGGCACCACCCGCGGGTCAGCGGTGTAGACGCCGTCCACGTCGGTGTAGATCTCGCACACGTCGGCGCCCAGCACCGCCGCCAGCGCCGCCGCGGTCGTGTCCGAGGCCCCGCGGCCCAAGGTGGTGATTTCCCCGCCGGCATCGATCCCTTGAAAACCCGCCACAATGACGATCTTGCCCTCGGCCAGCTCGCGGTCCAGGCGTTCGCGACTGATGCGCTGAATCCGCGCCCGGGTGTGGGCGCTGTCGGTGAGCAATCCGAGCTGCCCGGCCGTCAGACTGATGGCCTCGTGGCCCGCGGCGTCGATGGCCATGGCCATCAAAGCAATGGAGATCTGCTCCCCCGTGGTGAGCAGCATGTCCAGCTCACGCTTGGGAGGGTCGGCGCACACCGCGCGGGCCAGGGTGAGCAGCTCGTCGGTCGTATGCCCCATCGCCGAAACGACGAGCACGACCCGGTGCCCCTCCAGCTTGGCGCGGATCGCCCTTCGGGCGGCGCGATGGATCTTCTCCGGATCGGCAAGGCTCGTCCCGCCGAACTTCTGTACGGTCAGCGACATGCCGCCATGCTACCATGCGCCTCGCTCATTGGCGACGAACACGGCGCGGCCCGTCGGTCGGTTCCCCCCTACGGGCACACCAGGGAGCAACTGAACGGGATTCCCTTCTTGGCACTCACCGCCGAGGCGATGTCCAGGGCGTCAATGACCGGCAGCGGCAAGTCGGGGTTACAGCCCCAAAGGTTGGCG
>SBAX01000076.1 GCA_005240095.1 Phycisphaera mikurensis | reverse complement strand
TTCGCGTCCGGGCATCCCCTGCGACACCAATGCACAGTGCGATGTCGGCGGCGTGTGCAACATGGGCACCTGCGCCGCGCAAGGCTTCTGCCGCGATCGTTGCGGTCGCTGCACGCCGTAGCGGCTGCTAGTTTGAGGCGTTTTCCTTAGGGGCGGGTCCTGGCGGGCCCGCCCCTTTTTATGCGCCCGTGAAGAATGTGCGCAGGGCCACGATTTGACCCCCGCGGCATAACCCATTACGTTGCGCAGGGGATCATGGCGGTTGTTGCCAGCCAGGGCTCGGTTTACCTCAAGGAGTTCCGGTGAGTACGGCTGAAATCGAATTGCGCAACGTACGCAAGGTCTACTACAAGGAACGTCTGGAGATCCCCGTCCTCGAGGGATTGGACCTCGATGTGGCCACCGGTGACTTCGTCGTGCTCATGGGCCCCAGCGGCTCCGGAAAGTCCACCCTCCTGCATCTCATCGGGGGGCTGGACACACCCACTTCGGGCGCCGTGCGCGTCGGTGACGCCAACCTGGAGCGGATGAACGAGCGCCAGCTCACCGCCTGGCGCAGCCGCAACGTGGGCTTCATCTTCCAAATGTATCACTTGGTCCCCGTGCTCACGGCTGCCCAGAACGTGGAGCTCCCTTTGCTGCTGTTTCGCATGTCCAGCGCCGAGCGCCGCCAGCGCGTGATCACGGCGCTCAATGTGGTCGGCCTGGCCGACCGCATGGACCACCGCCCCAATCAGCTTTCCGGGGGGCAGGAGCAGCGCGTGGCCATCGCCCGGGCCATCGTCACTGACCCCCGCCTGATCCTCGCAGATGAGCCGACTGGCGATCTCGACGCCAAGACCTCCGAGGAGATCCTTGGTCTGCTTAACGTACTCAACACCGAGTTCGAAAAGACCATCATCATGGTGACCCACGATCCCCGGGCCGCTGCTCACGGCAAGCGCAGGTTGCATCTGGACAAAGGCGCCCTGTACAGCGACGAACGAGCCACGGTCCGCGCCGTGGCAGCAGCTTCATCATGAGCTGAATCCAAGCTCGACCTTCGGCCCATGACCATCACCTACGTCCTCATGCAGAACCTCAAGCGCAACCCCCTGCGGGCGGCGCTGACCGCCACGGCCTTTTCCCTGCCCATGGCCGTGTTTGTGGCTGCGATATCCCTCGTCGTTCTGCTTGCCAACGTCGCCGCCAGCGCCGCCAAGGAGCTGCGACTCGGCGTCCATCAAAAGACTTCACTGACTAACCTCCTGCCCGAGGGGATGCGTCGCAAGATCGAGGCGCTCGATCCCCAGAAAGAGCACCTGCACGCTGTGTGCGGGATGCGTTGGTTCGGCGGGCGGGTTCCCGACACGCAGAACACTCTCACCAGCCTCGCTGCCGATGCCGACACTTTCCCCATCGTCTACAGCGACGTGCAGATGACGGAGGAGGAGACGGCCCGCTGGCTGAGCGAAAAGACCGCCTGCGTGGTGGGGTTTGCCACCGCCGAGCAGTATGGCTGGAAGCCCGGCGACCGCTTGACCCTGGAAAGCACCGTTCCTCCATATTTGACGCTGGAGTTCAAGATCGTGAAGGTCATGCAGAACGCGGAGCGGAGCAGCGTCTTCTATTTCCGCCGTGACTATCTGGAGGACTCCCTCAAGGCCGCCGGTTTTGACGACCCCCGCTGCAATATCTTCTGGATCAAGTGCAAGACCGCGGAAGGGTTGCGCACCTTGCAGCAGCGCATCGACGCCGCCTTCGCCAACAGCCCGGAGGAGACGAAGTCCGAGGACGAGAACGCCTTCGCCGCCAACTTCACGCAGGCCGCCGGGAACCTCCCGGGGCTCATGCAGGCCATGGCCGTCGTGGTCGTGTTTATCATTGCTCTTGTTGCGGGCAACACCATGATGATGAGCTTCCGGGAGCGCATCCGCGAGCTGGCCGTCTTCAAGGCCATCGGCTTTCAGTCCTCGCGCATCTTCGCCATCGTCCTCGCCGAGAGCACCATGCTGGCCCTCATCGGGGCCCTGGCCGGGGTGATTCCCGCCTCGCTGTTCCTCCTCCTGGTGCCCATCCGCAACCTGCGTATGGGGCCCATCAGCAGCTTCGAGGTGTCCCCTTTGGCTATTGTTGTCTCGATAGCGATCGCCCTGCTGGTCGGGCTGGTCGCCGGGCTCTGGCCCGCCTATCAGGCCCACCGCCTGCGCACCGTCGATGCCCTTCGTAAGGTCGCGTGACCGAGGCATCGTCGAACCGGGTGGACGGCAACCGGAGGCGTGCAAGGGTTTTTACTATCTGGCAATTTATCTCCCTGGGTGCGAGACTTCCTATAGGTACGCCCAGTTGTGCCGTGGCGAGACTGCAGCGGTCCAGACATGCCCCCGCAGGAACCAAAAACTCCTGCGGGCTTTTGTTTGCGCACCGCCCCCGCGCACGACCGAGCCCTAGCTGTGCAATTCGTATGACGCCGCGGGCACCAACTGCCGCGCGCGAGCGAGCATATCACCGGGATCGTAGAGCTTCTGATCCGCGGTCATGCCTACCACGGACAGGCCGGCGCGCAGCTTGCGTTTGAGCTCGCCGAAACGGCGGATGCGCATCAGACTGCGGGCCACATACCGCGGGCGAAGGTAGAAGGACTTGTAGCAACGCACGAGCATCTCGCGGAGCTGCTGGCGGGTAAAGTTCTCCTCCCACACGGGCAGCTCGAAGCCGTCGCGGGGATTCTCAGAGAACTCCCGCCAGACGTCGCGCTTGATCACGCCGCTTTCCAGACCCTTGAAGTAAATCTCCGTCCCCGGATAGGGGCAGAAGATGGTGAAGTGCACGTAGTTGGGGTCGAGCTGGCGAGCGAGGTTCAGCGTGTCATCGATGTCGGACGCGGTTTCGGTCTGCTGCCCGATGATGAAATAGCACAGCACCTCCATGCCTGCGGCCTTGGTCTGTCCGACCACCTCGCGGACCTTGGCCACGGTCATGTTCTTCTTGATCACCCGCAGCATGCGGTCGTTGCCGCACTCTACGCCGTAGTGAATGCGGTCGCAGCCCGCCTGCTTCATGCGGCGGATCAGGTCCGGCGTCATCGTGTTCACGTGGGCGCGGACGTCCCAACGAAAGCGAATCTTCCGCCGCTCGATTTCGTCGCACAGCTCGAAGACTCGGTCGCGGCGCACGGTGAAAGTGTCGTCGTAGATGAACGCTTCCTTGATGCCCAGCGACAGGCAGCGCTCCATTTCGTCGGCCACGTGGGATGCGCTTCGCCAGCGGAAGCCGCTGAGCACCGGCGAGTATGGCCGGTCGCAGAACGTGCAGCGATACGGGCAGCCGCGCGAGGTGAACATGGTGGTGATCACGTTGTCCCGCCCCAGCAGCGAAGTGTAGTCCCGCACGTTGAGCAGGTGCCGCGCGGGCATGCCCAGCTCGTCGAGGTTCTCCGTCGAGGCGGCGATGCCGTTGTTGACGATCCGCCCGGCTTCATCCTGATAGACCAGCCCCTTAATTGCGGGCCACGCCTCCGGTTGGTCCAGGTTGTTGAGCAGTTGCAGGAACGCAACCTCTCCCTCGCCTTGAAGAAGGAAATCGACTTCCGGATGGCGGATGGTCTCCTCGGGATAGAGGTGTACATGTGGCCCGCCCAGGACGATCTTGGCCTTGGGGATGGTGCGCCGGACGAGGCGCACGGTCTTGAAGACGTCGATCAGCGTGAAGGTCATGGCCGTGATGCCGACCACGTCGGCCTGCTTTTCGCGAAGTATTTCTTCAAGCTGGGCGTAGGTGTAGCCGCGCGGTTGGGCATCGAGCAGTTCAAGTGTGAACGAGGAGTGTTCCTCGAGATACCCCGCCAAGGACAGAATCCCCAGCGGCGGGTTGAACCCCCGATGCTTCTCCACGATCGCGGGGTTCTTCCCGATCAGCTCTCCGAAACGTGGGGGATTGATCAGCAGGATCCTCAGCCGCCGGTCGGTGGAGGTCTTGAGCAGGGGCGCTGCGGACGGCGAGGCGAGGATCGGAAGTGCCGTCATGCGAGCTCTCGATCAGGTGTAACTCGGCGAACGTTTGTCGATCAGGTCGGCCAGCAAGCCAATGGCCAGCAAATTCAAGGCCGCGACGACCAGGGTCACCGCGGTGACGTCCGCAAGCTGCCCCAGGGCGAGCTTGGTAACTAGGGCCACGGCAATCGCCAGCACAAACAGGGCCGCGCTCGCCGGAGCGAAGATCTTGAGCGGCTTGAAGTACAGCACCGTACGCACGATCAGCGAAAGGAAGTTGATCGTGTCTCGCACCGGCCGGATCGACGAGCGCCCCACGCGCCTGGCGTAGTTGATGGGCACGTACTTGACCACATATCCGTGCGTCAGAAGGGCCAGAGTGATCGTGGTGGTGAAGCTGAACCCGTCCGGCAGCAGGGGCAGGAACTTGCGGATCAGACTCCGCTTCATCACTCGCAGCCCGCTGTTAAGGTCCGGGATGTTCGTCTGCGTAAGGTACGCGGCCAGCCTTCGCAGCGCCCACTTGGCCGGGCGACGGGCCAACGGAACGTGGACGCGCTCGCCGACCCGCGCCGCCACGACCATGTCTGCCCCGTCCATGGCCGCAAGCAGCGTGCCAATCGCCGGCACGGGGTAGGTTCCGTCGGCGTCGATGATGACTACGGTCTCGTACTGCGCCTCGGCCACCGCCCGCTTGAGCGAGAAGCCGTAGCCGCGATTGGTGTCGTTTCGCAGGACTTTGAGGTGCGGCTCATAGGCGCAGCTCGACAGCTCCGCCGCGGTGGCGTCCTGTGACCCGTCGTCCACGGCGATGATTTCGTACGGCCGATGCGTGGCCCGCATGACGTCGGTCAGCTTGCGGATGGTGGCCGCGATCATGTCCTGCTCGTTGTAACACGGCACGATCACCGTCACGCCGCCGAAACGCGTGGCCGGCTGCGGCGGACGCGGAAGCTGAATCGCCAGCGGCGCCTCCGGTTCGGGTGCCAAACGCGACCACGCCAGCCGATCTTCGAGCGAAGTCGTCAGCAGCGGTTCGTCGCAGCACTCCACAATGCTGAAGCTCATGGGTCCTCACCTAGCGAGCCGCAGGCTTTAGCCCGCGCGGACGGCTGCGCGGAGAAAAAAGCTTCGATCCCAAGCGACGATTTATCGGTCGATGGAGATGACCCCTTGAACAACTCGCTATCTACGGGCCTGAGCGATGGCCGGAGAATCGCCTGACCCGGCCAGAACCAGCAGCGTTTCCAGCGGCTCTGAGCCTGCTGCGGGCGGGCCGATGTGGCGGTCCGCATGGCGCACCAGCGTGGCCAGCGGCGGGACCGTTCGCCACGCGGCCAGGGCACCGGCGGGCAAAGTCACACCGTAGTCCCACTGCTCGGGTTCGCCGCGAAGCTGCCGAGGCGTGGCCAGCAGATACGCCTCCCGTGGCGATGGAAGAGGCTGCTGCCTTGCGGCAATATCCGCGCACGTGTCCTTCCACCACGTCGGCGCATCCGCCGCCGCGGCCACGCGAAGACGCTGGCGCTGCGCGGGTGGAAACACAACACGGTAGCGCCAATAGGCCGACGGGGTCATGAAGATCGGTCGGCCGTCATCGGGAATCGACGTCGCCGCCTGAGCAGCGGCAACTCCCACGCGGCTGGTGGCCCGATCGCGAAAGCCATTGAGTTCCCGCGGGTTCACGAACGCTAAGGCGATGAGCGCCATCGCAAACGCGGGTCTTGCGCCGCTTCGCCACGACGGGCGCACCACCTCGCTCGCCCGGCACAGGCACCATCCCAGACAGAGGGCGAAGGGGATGCACGCCGGGAGAATGTGCCTGCCGTGAAAGATGGGATAGGCCTGCGCGCCGGCTTTGAAGCTCACGGGTATGAACGCCACCAGCGCAAACACGCCCAGCGCCCACGCGGCCACTACGCGTGCCGTCCGGTTGAGCAGCGCAGCGAGAATGACCACCGGCCAGAAGGCGATGCCGATCATTCCCCATCCCGACTCCCTGGGGCGCAGGAAGATCGTCAGCCGCTCCCATGCCATCGCCGCCCATCCCACCTGGGCGCTCGCTTCTTCCGCCAACCCGGGAACGTTCTGCGAGGCACTCAGCGTGGCCCGCAGACTGAAAAAGAAATCCCCCGCCGCCCACCAGTAGAACACACCGTCGATGAGCTGCGCGACGATCGCCCCGGTGAGGAACATGCTGAGCCACGGTATAGCGCTAGCCCAGGAAAGAGTAGCGTCGCCCCTTGTGGGCGGCGCTTGAATGCGTGGGCGTTGCTGTGCCGAGAATCCATTCTCGGCACGACCGGTGCGAGATTCCCATCCCGCGTCCAGAGGCGTAGCGCCACCCCTTGTGGGTGGCGCGGGACCGCCCAAGGGCCTTACGCTACGGGACATAAACATCGCTGCGATTCCCGCCAGCGTGGCCACAGCAAAAACTTTCGCCGAGACCGCCAGGGCGAACGCCGCTCCGGCGCCCAGCCACAGCAGCGTGCATCGCCGATGGCTTGATGCCTGCACCGCCCACCACGCCAGGAGCATCGCCGCGGTGGCCCACAGGCACACGTGTACGTCAGGGAACGCCGTGGTGGACAGCACGCGAAAGTACGGCAGCGCGCTGACTACCGCTCCGGCAAGCAGGCCCTCCCACCATCCCCACAAACTCCGCCCCAGAAGTACAACCAGCGCGACGCACACCACCGAGGCAATCACCATCGGCAGCGCCACCGCGAAGGCGTGATCGCCGAACACGGCCATGGACGCGGCAACAGGGAGGACCACGGCCATGCGGGCATAATGATGGTGGAGACGCTGGATCGGCGCGCCTGTCAGGACATGCTCGGCTGCCGAGTGGTACGCCGCATCATCCGACCCCAGCCACCCCGTGGGATCGGCCACGCGAACTGCAACGGTTACGACCAACAGCGCCGCGAACCAGAGTACCGTCCACGCGTTCTTCGAACCGTTTCGGGTTTGACTCGCCCCGAAGAGGCGCACGCTGTCGCTGTGCCGAGAATCCTTTGTCGGCACCCGGAGAGCGTGATTCCCATCCCGTGCTCCCGCAGTTACTGCAACAGCCTCATCAACTTCGCGGCTCAGCGGCTGTCCCGCCCCGGCGGGGCGCAGGGTTGTAGCCACGGGTGCAGCGCAGCGCAACCCGTGGTCACTGTCGGAAGGACAATGTCGCCCCGCAAGGGGCGAAGGAGGCTCGTTGTCCATCGAGCCATTCTTCGGCAGACCTCACCGGGGGCTCAAGGGCGAAAACGGAATTGCAAGGTGCCGCGGCTCTGTGAGCCGCGCTTCCGCGGGTCGGTGGAACTGGGTGGTACGGACAAGCTCGGCTTGTCCGTGGCTAGATTTCCCCCAGCTGAGGCGCGACTTTCACCAAAGCCGACCTTGGCGGCGATGAGCAGCAGGAGCCCCAGAATCGCAAGTCCCCACTGCGACACCGTAGGGATGGGGATGAACTCCGCCTCGCAGGCCACATCCGCACAGGCCTCTCCGCCGGACCAGATGCAGTTCGCGCAATCGCAATCTGCCTGTGCTGCCGCTTCCTCACATTCCCCGAGCCACGAATCGCAGCATGCTCCGCAGGTGGCCACATGCGCGCATGAATCCGTATCTTCGTCGCAGAAGTCATCCGTGCAGTCATTGCCGTCATCACAGTCCGGCACGCCCGTGACCACGCACTTCCCGGTCTGCGAGGATTCAAGTCCATTACAGAATAGTCCGTCATCTTCGCACACGTGCAAGACAAGAGTACGATGAGACCCTCGCGTGCTCGATGCGTTGGGAAACGGTTCGCTATACTCCGTCTGCCCGTCATTGACGTCGACGGCAAAGCTCCCCGCCGCGTCGTCAGAGGCAACCACTATGAGCGTTCCCATGTAACGCGGGACACCAGGATCGACCGCTCCGCTCTCACGATTGTAGGCCGCTGCCGCGTACACGAACCCCGGAAGGTTGTAGGCGCAAACCTGCACTGGATCCAATCCATAAAGTATGAAATCGGGTCGCCCTGTGTCGATGTACGCGCCGAGGTTTGGATGGTGGTCCTGACCAATGCACAGCGATGTCGAGCAGACGGGGAATTGCTTCGGACAATCCGCATTCGTCCCGCATGTGATCCTGTCGAGGGGCGCATCCCAGCCGAATGGCAGGACAGTACCAGAGATTCCCATGGCCGCGGCACGACGCAGCTGAAGCCGAACATCATAAGCATACAGGGCTCGTAGTCCTTCCCCCCAGCCGGACAAGTACAACTCGGCCTCGACCAAGTCGCCTGGTCGTACGTAGGCCTCGCTGGTAGGAGCCGTGACGATACCGTTAATGGCCTTGACGAGCAGTGTTGCGCAAGGACTTACGTTGCACTCGACCGCGGGTGCGCGGCATACTGCCCCCGACGAGCCACGAACAATCGAAAACTCGTCGATGTCCCACCCGCCGCCGACGTCCGTTGTAATAACCGCTTGTTGCACTGATCTCCCTTGGTTAGGATCAAGCGTCCTTGCTTCGAAAAGCTCATCATCGTAGCAATAGCGGATCGTGTTTCGGGATGGATCAAGATCTACGCTGAGGCGCCGGTAGCCTTGGCCCACGTCCCACACTCCGATGTAAAAAAAGTCGCCGATGACCGATGGGCGATACTCAAGCAGGTATCCCGCGGGGTCGAACCGCAGGCGGGCCGCGATTTCACCGGCGGGGTCGTCCTCCGCCAAGGCTGCAAACTCAAGCAATGATTCCCCCGTGCCGCTGAGCTGAAAGCTGATGACGGTTCGGGCCTTGACTTGCAGCGGAAGGCGGGGTGTGAAAGCTACAGCTTGCGAGGCCGCTTCGGCGTCGCTGGCAATACGCAAGTGCTGTGTCCCTGAGTAAGGATTAGTCGCCTCGACGTGCGGTTCGTTGCAGTGCCTGGAGTCGTCGGCCATGTACCATCCTGTGGCCGGGTTGGGGTCGAGGGAGCAGCAATTTTGGTTGGCGGCGTGGTCGTCGGGGATGCACACGTCGGTGACGGGATAGGAGCAGGTGTCGGCGAACTCCGGGCCGCAGATGCTGTAGCCCGCCACCCAGCCGTCCTCGGCCTCAAACCCCGTGGACTCTACCTGGGCCAAGGCCCCCGAGGACAACGACATCAACGTCCACGCCGACGCGATGACAATCGTCGCGCAAAAAAGCCCGGGCACGGATGGGCGCATCTTCTCGCCTCCTCGACGACTTCGAGGACCACCACCAGCATACCACTGCAGCATGCTGCGTACCAAGCGAAAAACTTTCCTATTGGTGAAAATGATTGCCTGAGATGGGTTTGGCGGAAAACGCGAGGGAGGGAACGTGAGTCGTTGATCCACAGGGGGTTACACAGCCCCGTAACTCGCTGCGACCCAAACCCTCCTGTTCTCGCCTCCGCCCCTCCGGGGCGGAACCAATCGCGCACGATCACTCCACGGGTTGCGTCCGCCTGCGGCGGACTCCACCCGTGGCTACAATCCGGCGCCCCTCCGGGGCGACGCGACTTCTCTTGGTCCTTGATACTTCGAACTTGGTACTTGTTGTATTCGCCCCGCGCATCGGTCCAGCGATCCATGCCGGACCGACGCGGGGCATTGACCCATAAGGGTCTAGCTGAGGGAGTAGGGCAAAGAGCCCGACCTTTGGGGAGTTTGCCCTACCGCGGCATCTAGCACTACAGCGCTAATTGTCATGGCGTTTGAGTCGTGAGGTTTTGGCGGTGCGGTTGCGGGCTTGGTGGTACTGGATGATGCGGGCGGTGC
>SBAX01000249.1 GCA_005240095.1 Phycisphaera mikurensis | reverse complement strand
GGGTCGGGGTGAGGGCTCTCCCCCCTCTCCCCCCGGGAGAGGGGTCAGGGGTGAGGGCCCGTCCCCCTCTCCCTGTCAGGGAGAGGGCCGGGGGGAGGGGGAGAACGCAGTCAGCATAGAGGCCCGGATCGCCTCCCTCGCCGATCGCGTGGCCTACGACTGCCATGACCTCGAAGACGCCATCGGTGCGGAGTTCATCACCGCCTCCGATCTCGCGACCACCGCATTGTGGAATGCGGCAGCGCAGAGCATCGCCCAAGCAAGCCCTTCCGCGCCGATCCACGCCGTCCGCCGTCCCGTTCTGGAAGCGATCGTCAATCGTGTCCTTGAGGACGCGGTCAAGACATCGGCGCCCCTACTTGCGCATCCGACGGCGGGCCGAACCATCACCGTGCTGCTATCCGATGGAATCGAGCGGCAACTTGCCGAACTGGAAACGTTCCTTCTTGACCGCGTCTATCGCCACCCGGAGATCGTTCGCGCCGACGGTGAGGGCCGGAAGATGATCCACGCGCTATTCGATGCCTATCGTCGCGACCCCTCGCAACTTCCCCCTCGGTTTCAGACCCGCATCGCCGAACAAGGCCTCGATCGGGTGATCTGTGACTACATCGCGGGCATGACCGACCGCTTCTGCACCGCGGAATGCGCCCGATTGCACGCGACACGACCTTGAATCCGGCTTCCATTTCCCGTAAACTGCTGGTTTCCAGACGGGAGGTGTGAAATGCAGCGGGTCGCATGTCGGGCGTGCATCTTGTATGCCGCGCTTTCCATCGCTGTTCCCTCCTCGTCCTTGGGCGCTGCGCTGCACGTACCGGCCGACTATCCCACCATCCAGGCCTGCATCGACGCGGCCGTGGGCGGCCAAGATGAATGCGTCGTCGCCGCGGGCACGTATAACGAGACCATCAACTTCCTGGGCAAGGCCATCGCCCTCCGCAGCTCCGGCGGCGCGGAAGTCACCACCATCGACGCCAGCGGCATCCCCGGCAGCGTCGTCACCTGCGCAAACGGCGAAGGCCCGGACACGGTCCTCGATGGGTTCACGATTACCGGTGGAACTGGAACTTACTTGTCCGTCCCGGATTTCGGCGACTATGGCGGCGGAATGTTCAATTTCGGCAGCGCCCCGACAGTAACCAATTGTCGTTTTAGCATGAATCGGTGTAGTCGACGCGGTGGTGGGATGTATAACTACTCTGCTAGTCCGCTGGCAATCGCTTGTACCTTCAGTAGCAATACGGCCCAAGATGGCGGGGGGATTTCTAACTTCTACGGCAGCCCTACGGTAATTGGCTGTGCGCTCACCGACAACACCGCATTCGGCGCGGGAGGTGGGATGGCGCACTACTTGGGAAACATGAAGTTGACGAACTGCATTGTCATCAGGAACACGGCCGTAAGTTACGGCGCCGGGTTACATAGTACCGGCGATGCAACGGTCATTGGGTGCGCTTTCTTGGGGAACAGCGGACCAGCTGACGGGGGAGGAATCTCCAACGAAGGGGGAACGATGACCATAGCAAACTGCGCATTCACCCGAAATACGGCCATGTACGATGGCGCTGGGATATTCAACATCTTCGCAAACACAACGGTTATCAACTGCACGTTCACCGGGAACCAGGCACCCTACGGAGCGGCGATCTACAACCTATCGAGCGGTCCGACGCTGGAGATGTCCAACAGCATTTTTTGGGGCAACGTGCCGGATGAAATCCGAAACTACCAGTCTGCGCCAGTCGTACGCTTTGCAGTTGTGCGTGGGGCTTTCCCCGCTGGCGCGGTCGATGGCGGGGGGACCATCGACGTTGATCCCATGTTTGTGCGGGCACCAGACCCGGGGCCGGATGGGATGTGGGACGGCGTGGACGACGACTATGGCGATTTGCGTTTGCAGGCCGGATCGCCGTGCATCAACACGGGCGACCCGGCGTTTGTTCCCGCGCCGGGCGAAACCGATCTGGATGGACACGCGCGGGTGTTGTGCGGGCGGGTGGATATGGGGGCGTATGAGTTCGGCATCGGGGACTACGACTGCGATCAAACCGTGGACCTCACCGACTTTGCGGCGTGGTCGGATTGCATGAGCGGACCACTGGCGGGCGAGCCGCCAGTGGCACCCGTTGCCTGCGCGGCGTTTGATTTCAACGCCGATGGTCAGATCGATCTTTGGGACTTCGCGGCATTCCAGAGATTACCCATCACGCCTTAGCCCGGTCGTACGGCTCACAAGTGCCCGCTTAGCATGCACCGTGCCGTAGGCACGGCTTGAAAATAGCCCGGCGTTTCAACGCCGGGTCGCTGGCGCGTTGATCTCCTAGTCCCGGAGGGACGGCTGAGCCGTCTTCCAGCCGTGCCTCCGGCACTTGGGTTGTGTGCGATTCGTTCCCGGCTGAAGTGCCGGACTATTCTCAACGCGTCCCTCCGGGACGCTACCGCAGAAGGGTGGGCTAACTCCTACAGCAGCGACACCGGATCGACGTCGATGATCGTGGACTCCGCCTTGGTACGAAGCTGGCCGGCGGTATCCAGGTCCTGCATGAGGCGGCGAAGGTCGGCGGCGCCCTCGGTGCGGACGAGCACGTCGTAGCGGTACTTACCTCGCAACCGAGAAAGCGCGCAAGGGTTGGGGCCCAGCACGTCGGCGTTTTCCAGGCGCTGGCGCTCGATGGCCGAGACGATGCGTGCGGCCAGCGTCTCGCCTTCTTTGCGGGCGGTTTCTTCGCGGGCGTGAGTCAAGACGATGCGGGCCAGGCGGCTGAACGGCGGCCAGCCGACGCGAGCGCGGTCCTGCAATTCCGCTTCCGCGAAGGCCACGTAGTCGTGCCGCAGGGCATGGGTGAGCGCGGGCAGGCCGGGGGTCATGGTCTGCACCACGACCTTCCCCGGGGCGTCGGCCCGTCCGGCGCGCCCCGCGACCTGGGTGATGAGCTGGAAGAGCCGCTCATGGGCGCGGAAGTCGGTCGCCATGGCCACGGGATCGGCGTTGACCACGCCCACGAAGGAAACAAAGGGAAAATCCAGCCCCTTGGCGATCATCTGCGTGCCCACTAAGACGTCGATCTTGCGGGCCTCGAAGTCATCGACGATCCGCTGGTAGTGCGAGCGGTGCCGCATGGTGTCACTATCCACCCGCTGGATGCGGGCGGTACGAAAGCGCTCCGCAAGGATCGCCTCCACCCGCTGCGTGCCGAGCCCGGTCTGGATGAGCTTCTCTCCGCAGGTGACGTTGGGGCAGTGGGTCGGCGTAGCGATCTTCGCCCGGCAGTAATGGCACACCGACACCCCAGCGGCGAAGTGCACCACCAGCCCCACGTTGCAGTTGGGACACGTAAGCCGCATGCGGCACCCCGGGCAGTAGATGCGGTGGGCATATCCCCGGCGGTTCATCAGAATGAGGGCCTGCTCTCCGCGGAAGAGCGTCTCACCCAGGAGCCTTTCCATGGTGCGGGAGAGAACCACGGGCTGTCGGACCTCGTCGATCTCGTCCTCCATGTTGATGACGTGTACGACCGGGAGGGGCAGGTCCCTTACCCGCCTGGAAAGAACGATGCGCTGATAGTCCGCTCGCGTGCCGCTGCGCTGCCAGGTCTCCAGCGAAGGCGTGGCCGAGCCCAGCACGATGGGAATGCCGAGTTGCTTGCCGCGCATGATGGCCACATCGCGGACGTGGAAGCGTGGGGCTTGGAGGTTCTTGTAACTGGCCTCCTGCTCCTCATCGACGCAGATCAGCCCCAGATTCGGGCAGGGTGCGAAGACCGCGCTGCGCGTGCCGATGACCACGCTGCGTTCGCCCTTGGCGATGCGCTGCCACATCACCGATCGCTGCGCATCGCTGAGTCCGCTGTGCATGACGGCCACATTGCGAAAGCGCGAGGCCAGCCGACCGACAAGCTGGGTGGTGAGCACGATCTCCGGCACAAGGAGGATGGCCTGCTGACCGCGCTGAAGCACGCGGCGCATGGCCCGGACGTATACTTCGGTCTTGCCCGATCCGCTCACTCCGAAGAGCAGCGCCACGGCGAAGCGCTTCGCGTCGATCGCCGCATCGATGGCTGCCAGCGCGCCCTGCTGCTCGGCGTTCAGCTCGAAGGTCGGCTCGACGCCGGGCCAGTCGCCGGGCAGTTCTTCATCCAATTCCCGCCGGGTGTTCACGCGAACAAGTCCGGCCTTGACCATTCCGGCAAGGACCGCCGAGGACGCGCCGGTTTGCTTAAGCAGTAAATCTGAGCGCAGCGGCTCTTGCGCCGCGGCGAGGGCGTCGAGAATGGCCCGACGCCGGGCGGAGAGTTTGGGCCGCCGGGCGCCCACGGCGTCCTGAGCCTGAGCCTCGGCCCCTGTCCCACCAGGAGAGTATGGCGCGCCGCGTGCCGGAGGCACGATTGAGAGTAGCCCGGCGTTTTCAACGCCGGGTTGCGGGCCGCCTGGTCCTTCAAGTCCCGGAGGGACGGCTGAGCCGCCTTTCAGCCGTGCCTCCGGCACTTGGCTCGCGAGCGCGTCGGTTCCCGGCGTTGAAAACGCCGGGCTGTTTTCAAGGCGTCCCTCCGGGACGCTGGACAGGTACTGGGGTGAGATGGACATTTCTACGTAGCGGACCCTGCTCAGCCCGCGTTGCTTGCGCACGGCCTCGGGAGTGATCGCCCGGAGCGTCTGTCCCAGCGGGGAGCAGTAGTGGGCGGAGATCTCCCGTCCCAGGGCGATGAGTCCCTCACCGAGGAAACTCTCGTCATCCACAAGGGACCCGATGGTGCGGAGCGTGCTGTCCCAGGGGCGGCGATCGAGTTGGGTCACAAAGCCCGTGCAGAGACGTCCCCGCCGCCCGAGCGGGACCCGCACCCGGTGGCCGAGTTTGAGAACCGACTCGAGCGCCTCGGGCACGGCAAAGGAGTAGGTGTGCTGGACGGGCAGATCGACGGCCACCTCCGCCACCAGGCCATGGCGGGGCTCGCCCTCCTCAGTCCAGAGGAACCCGGCGGCGGGCGCGGTTCTTACTCGTCGAGGCATTCGCCAATCAGTGTCCGGTGACTCCGGATCGGTGACCAGCCCCGTGGACCCAGTAACTGGGTTCGTTTTGGGTTCGTTTCGCCTCCGTCGTTTTCTCGCAAGCCCTTGTAGGACATAGCTTTACGACATTGGTAACTGGCTTCGTTTCGCACCCGCGTTTTTTTGGGAGGACACAACAAAAGCCCGAAAGCCCACAGTTGGGTAGGCGCGAGCTGGGCAAGCCTTCTCCGTCCATTGCCACAAGCGCCGAGTGCTCGCCTTGGGAGCCGCACAGAGGAAAGCGCCTGTACTTTATACAATTAATTTTATGAAATACGGCTGATTTTACTTCCTTTTTCGAACTGTTGCTGAGACGCTGCCCGGACCACCACCAGGAAGCCCACCGGGGGTCGCGAGCAGTGAGTCCCAACTTTCCTGCCTGCGGCCCGGTGGGGCCCCGCGCAATCATACGCATCGCACCCCGAAGGAAGCCCTCGCTCCTTGCGCATCTGAACCCGCGGAGACGCTGAATTCCTGTTTATGTTTTTTCTTCCTTGCGTGATCAGGGTTTTCCCTAGAGAATCTCCTTGTCGCCACTTCAACGTCTGCGTG
>SBAX01000283.1 GCA_005240095.1 Phycisphaera mikurensis | reverse complement strand
CGGAGGGGTGGACGGACATGGGGTTGGCCTCGATGACCGCCAGGATGTCGGTCTGGCCGATGGGCCGTGCCGCCTTGCCGCCGATCGCTTCGAGGAAGGGGCGCTGCGCCGCCTCGTGGGCGATGTTGCGGATGTCCGCTCCGGTGTAGCCCTCCAAACGATCGCACAGGGCGCCGAAGTCCACGTCGTCCGCCAGCGGGCGCTCGCCGAAGTGAATCTCCAGCAGGCGATATCGCGCGGGCGGGTCCGGCAGCCCCACATACACGAGCGCGTCCAGCCGTCCGGGGCGCAAAACGGCCTCGTCCAACATCCAGGGTCGGTTGGTCGCGCCGATGAATAATAGCGCGCGCTGGGCGCCCCGATCAAACCCCTCCAGCTCCTGCAGGATCTGGGGGACCACGCGCTGCATGACGGTGGAGCTGTCGGACTGGCGTTTGGGGACCAGGGCCTCGGTTTCGTCGAGGAAAATGACCGATTTTTCCTCGGCCTTGGCGGCCTCAAAAAGCTTGCGGATGTTCTGCTCGGCCTCCCCGACCCACTTGCTCATGACCTGGGCCGGGCTGACAAGAAAAAACGTCGCCTCAATCTCGTGGGCCACGGCCTTGGCGATCATGGTTTTGCCCGTGCCGGGTGGGCCGAAAAGCAAGACCCCCCCGCCTACGTTTATGCCGTATTGCTTGGCCAGCTCGGGGTGCTGGTAGGGGTAGATCATCTTGAGGCGGATTTCTTCTTTCACGTCCTCCAGGCCCGCAATGTCGGCGAAGCCGATGGTGGGCTTGTCCTTGACGATCCAATCGGAGGCGTCGGTCTCGCTGCCATCCTCGGCCGCCCCCTGCCGCGCTCCTCCGGGCTTGCCATCCCTTCGTCCCTTCGGCCCTCCGTCCCTTCGTCCCTTTCCGCCCGCCTGAATCCGCTCGCACTCCTTGGCCAGCTCGATGAGTTCCGCGGCCAGCTCCTCGTGTTGCCGCCGGGCCTCGTCCGTCTTGGCCGCCGCGGCCAGCTCGATCATGCACTCCGCCGCATCCACCAGGTACGCCTTGGCAGTGACGTACTCCCCGCTCTTGTAGGCTTCAACGCCCTTGCTCTTGAGCCGATCAAATGTGGCAAACGATACGCTCATAAAAGCCTCCCCCCTTTATAAGGGGGGACTAAGGGGGGTCGTGTCATGCGTACCGCATTCACGTCGCGCGGTCTCCCCTTCGACCACCCCTTACCCCCTCCTTATTAAGGAGGGGGCTAACTCAGCCTCGTTCTCGGGGAAGCGGCTACGCGCGTCCCCCCTTGCCAAGGGGGGATTAAGGGGGGTTGTTCGGAGGAGCGCCACACGCTCCGTCGCCACCCGCCAAATCTCCTCAATCACGCCGTCGAGATTGTCGTACACCTCCGGATTCGTCAACCGCAGCGCACGTATTCCGAATGACTCGATGAACGCCTGTCTCCTCGCGTCGCGCACCTCGGCCGCAGGCTCGTAGTGATTCTCACCATCGACCTCGATGGCCAGCTTCGTACCGGGGCAGTACAGGTCGATCACGTACTCGCCCACGCCGTATTGCCGCCGGAATTTGAGCCCATCGCGTTCCTTGCCGCGCAACCGCCACCACAGCAGGCGTTCTGCTTTGGTTGCATCATTGCGCAGCTGCTGCCGCAGTTTCTTCTGTGCGTGTCGATTGTAGACCCGCGTCATACGTTCTCCCGAGAGAGGATTCAGGGGTCATGTCTTCGCCGCGCCGTCATTTTGCCTCCCCCCTTCCCAAGGGGGGACACAGGGGGGTCGTGCCTTCGCTCCGAATTCGAATCGCATGCGGCTATTCGACCACCCCCCTACCCCCTCCTTGCTAAGGAGGGGGCGTGCTCCGCTTCCCCAGCGTGCAGTCTACCAAACGATGAACGCGTGGGCGAGGGTTGGGCGCCGGATCGCTCAGCGAAAGCGGGCGATGAAGAAACTCAGGGCGGCCAGCACGAACGGGGCAACGGCACCGATCCAGACCAACCGGCTTTCCCCGCTCCTTTCTTCATAACCGATGTATGCGAAGCACGCCCCAAGGGCCACGACGACTTGCAGCGGTATCAGGATGCAAACTGCACCAGAATCGAAAGGGAACCACCCGAATCCTCGACTCGCGGGCGAAAAAAGGACCCAGAGCGCAAGCAGGAGCGCAATCGCGTTCAGAAAGAGGAGCCGTCCACCAAGACCGACCGGCTGCACGCCATTGTAAATCGTCCCGCATTGAGGGCATTCAACCGGCTCGGGGATATAAGTCAGGCTGCAGCCGCACTTGCGGCACTTGCGGCCGGTGTCGACTGGTGGAACTGCTTCGGGCGGGGGGTTGCTCACGCTCCTGATTCTACCACGGCGACGGTCCCGGGTTAGTTCAGCGCACGTTGGCAAGTGTGCTAGGATAGGCGCTGTGACCGATGATCGTGCCCATCCCAACCGTAGTCGTTCCGCTGCGGCGTTTGAGCGCGCCAAGCGCGTGCTGGTCGGGGGGGTGGACAGTCCCGTGCGAACCTTTGCGGCCGTGGGCGGCGAGCCCGTTTTCATCCGGCGCGCGGAGGGGCCGAATGTCTACGACGTGGACGGGAACCGTTACGTCGATCTGATCTGCAGTTGGGGGGCGACCATCCTGGGCCACGCCCATCCGGCGGTGGTAGAGGCCGTGCGGCGGGCGGCGGCGGATGGCTTGAGCTTCGGGGCCTGCTGCGAGGCAGAGGCGGAGCTGGCCGAAACAATCGTCGGGGCTATCCCCTCCATGGAGCAGGTTCGCTTCGTATCCAGCGGCACCGAGGCGACGATGAGTGCCATCCGTCTGGCACGCGCCGCCACCGGCCGGTCGCGGATCATCAAATTCACCGGATGCTATCACGGGCATGCGGACTGCCTGCTGGTGGCCGCGGGGTCGGGGGCGGCGACACTGGGGCAGCCCAACTCCGCCGGCGTACCCAAAGCGTACGCCGAGCATACCCTTATCGTCCCCTATAACGCCCTCGAAGCGACCGAAGGAGTCCTGCTGGCGTACGGCAACGACGTGGCTGCGGTCCTCGTGGAGCCCATCGCGGGCAACATGGGATTCGTCCCGCCGGTCGAAGGATTCCTGGCCGGTCTGCGCGAGTTGTGCGACCGCTGCGGCGCGCTGCTCATCTTCGATGAAGTCATGACCGGCTTTCGCGTCGCGTGGGGCGGATACCAGAACGTCTGTGGAGTGCGCCCCGACATCACCTGCCTGGGCAAGGTGATCGGCGGGGGGACGCCCGTGGCCGCGTATGGAGGGCCCAGGCAGATCATGCGCTTGGTGAGTCCGGAGGGGCCTATGTACCAAGCGGGGACGCTGAGCGGCAATCCGGTGGCGATGAGCGCCGGGCTGGCGGCGCTGCGGGCGTGCCGCGAGGTGGGGTTTTACGATGCGCTGGACGCCAAGTGCCACATGCTGACGCAGACGCTCGTCCAGTCCGCGGCGCGGGCGGGGATTGCGGTGCACGCCCAAGGCCTCGGCGGGATGTTCGGGCTGGCCTTCAGCGATCGGATACCGCGAAATCTTGACGACGCTCAGGCCTGCGACGCGAAGCGGTTCAGGGCTTTCTTTCATGCCATGCTGGATCGGGGAGTTCTGTTGCCGCCGTCGCCATACGAGGCGATGTTCATCACCGCCGCTCACGATGATTCGGCCATCGGCCACGTGCTGGCGGCCGCCGAGGAGGCCTTCCGGAGTGCCGCAGCATGACACGCCTGCGGGTGGGCACGCGCGGCAGTGACTTGGCCTTACGGCAGACGCGCTGGGTCTGCGGGCTGCTTCGGGTGAGCCGGCCGAGCCTCGAATTCGAAGAGGTGATCATTAAGACCCATGGGGACATCGCCTCCGGGCAGCCGCTCGACCATGACTTTCCGGTGGGAGGGTTTGTCAGTGCCATCGAGGCGGCATTACTCGAAGGGCGCATCGACTTTGCGGTGCACAGCTACAAGGACTTGCCTACGGCGGCCATTAGCGGGCTGGTCATTGCTGCGGTGCCGCAGCGGGAGGCGGCGCACGATGTGCTGATCACGCGTGAGCCGGTGACCCTCTCCGCCCTTCCGCGCGGGATGCGTATCGGCACGAGCAGTCCGCGGCGAGCGGCGCAACTTCGCCGCTTTGCGGATGTGGTGATTGTGCCCATCCGGGGCAACGTGCCCACGCGGGTGGCAAAGGTGGCACAGGAGCTGGACGGGGTGGTGCTGGCCGCGGCGGGCATCCGCCGCCTTGGACTCGCGCCGCCGAACGTGATTGACTTGCCGCTTGCCCAGTTCGTGCCCGCCCCGGCGCAGGGGGCTTTGGCGGTGCAGACGCGTGACGAAGGAACCCTCACGATTCCCCTGGGCGGCGTAGACGACCCACCATCGCGGGCTGCTGTTGAAGCGGAGCGTTCTTTTCTTTACCACATCCACGCGGGGTGCCATACGCCGGTCGGCGCTTTGGCGACTGTCGCGGACGGACTTGTCTCTCTTCACGGCCAGCTCTTCAGCGACGACGCCTTGCACATGGTCGAGGGGCGCGAGAGCGGTCCCGATCCCAATGCCGTTGGAGAAAGCCTCGCACAACAATTGAAGAACGACCTAGGAAGTCGTTGACTCCCGAGCAGCGTCGATTATGCTACGCCAATCGGCTGCGACGGCGTGGGCCGCGGCGTGAAGGTTCGACACGGAAAGTCGGTCCTGCCCCCGCGGGCGCTGCAAATCGCCGATGGTCTCAGGAAGGTCAAATGGTGGGCGCTCACGCGCCGGTTCCGTGTGGGTCAGACACATTGGGTTGGTGCGTGTCATCAGGTCGGCGGGGAAGGAAACGGGCAACGGTGGTCGGCAAGTCAGCGAAGTTCGGAGGCGAGCGATGTTCCGTATCTGCGGGCGTGGGAGCGTAGCGGCTTGGGCGGCGGCTATCCTGACGGTGGCGGCGGCGGCCCAGGGTGAGATTCACTTTCGGTCCGGGACGCACCAGATCAAACCGCAGGCGCGGGTGGAGCTGGAGACGACAACTGCTCAACTGACGACGGTTTCGGGCGGGCGGCACGTGGTGATCCAGTTTGCAGGGCCCGTTTCCGCGGAGCAACGACAGGCGGTGGCGGACTCCGGCGTCCAGTTGCTGCGGTACCTGCCGGACTATGCTTTTTTTGCGAAGCTGGCCCCGGGGGGCGTGAATGCGGCCGCGATCAGCGCCATCCCCGGGGTGGTGGGCCTGGAGCCGATTCGCCGGGAGTGGAAGCTCGAGCCGGCGGTGCTTGCCGGGCGGGTGCCGGACTGGGCTTCGGTGGCGAAGGACCCCCAGGGTCCCGAGATCGTGGCGGTGTACGTGCTCTTCCATCCCGATGCGCGGCTGGGCGACGGCATGGCTGTGGCGCGGCGCCACGGGGCGATGGTCCGTGACCAACTGGAATCGATCAACGGGCTGGTTATCGAGCTGCCCCGGCCCAATATCGCGGCGCTGGCCGACGAGGATGCGGTGCAGTGGATCGAGTGGCCGCTGCCGCGAATGAGCGAGATCAACGGCAGCAACCGGGTGATCACCGAGGCCAACATCGTGCAGGCGGCGCCCTATGGCCTCAGTGGGGCGGGCGTGAACGTGCTGGTCTACGACGCCAACCAGGCGCGATCGACGCACGTGGATTACCAGGGGCGCCTGACTAACGGGACGGGCGATTCCTCGGGCATCGCCGATCATGCCACGCACGTGGCCTGCACCATCGGTGGAGCGGGGGTAGCGAATTCGGCCAACAAGGGCATGGCTCCCGGCGTGGCGCTGACCTCCTACGGCTTCGAGTATGACGGCACGGGCATCTTCCTCTACAGCAACCCCGGCGACATCGAGACGGACTACAACCAGGCAATCGATGTATACGGCGCAGACATCTCGAACAACTCCATCGGGACCAACACGGAGACCAATGGCTTCGACTGCGCCATACAGGGCGACTACGGAGTTACTTCCGAGCTGATCGACACGATCGTGCGCGGTGACGGATCGAATCCGCTGTTTACTTCGCCCTTCCGCATCGTGTGGGCCAACGGCAACGAGCGGCAGGGCAGCCGCTGCGATGTCGAGGGTTTTGGGGACTACTACAGCACGGCGCCGGCGGCGGGTTCCAAGAACCACATCGCGGTAGGGGCGCTGAACTCCAACGACGACTCCATGACTTCGTTCAGCAGTTGGGGCCCGGTGGACGACGGGCGGATGAAGCCGGACGTTTCCGCACCCGGGTGCCAGAGCGATGGGGATTTCGGGGTCACGTCCTGCACGGCGTCCAGCGACACTGCGTACGGCAGTTTCTGCGGAACATCGATGGCATCGCCGACCGTGTGCGGCCTGTCGGCGCTGCTCATGCAGGACTTTCGCGCCCAGTTCCCCAGCGCCCCGGATTTCCGCAACTCGACGCTCAAGATCCTGCTGGCGCACACGGCGGTGGATCGGGGCAATGCCGGTCCGGACCATCAGTTCGGCTACGGCTCGGTGCGTATTCAGCAGTGCGTGGACTTCATGCGCACGGAGAACTTCCTGGAGAACACGGTCAGCCAGGGGGGTATCTACTCCGTTCTTGTGCTGGTGGATGCGGGGGACCCGGAGCTGAAGGTGACGCTGTCGTGGGACGATTACCCGGCGACGACCAACACGGGACCGACGCTGATCAACGACCTGGACCTTCGGGTGTTCGATCCGTCGTCGCAGCAGCATTTCCCGTGGACGCTCAATCCGCTGAACCCCAGCGCGCCGGCGGTGCGCACGCAAGCCAATCGAGTGGACAATATCGAGCAAGTGTACGTGCAAAACCCGGCGGCGGGGGTGTGGCGCGTGGAGGTTCATGGTTTCAATGTTCCGCAGGGGCCGCAACCCTTTTCGCTGTGCGCGTCGCCGGACCTGGTGGCCTGTTCGAGTGCAGGCACCATTGCCCTGAACGCTTCGAAGTATTCGTGCAGCGCGACGGCCAACATCCAGGTCATCGACTGCGATTTGAATGCCAATTCGAGCGTGGTGGAGACGGTGGCGGTGACGGTCACCTCGACCTCAGAGCCGGCGGGGGAGTCGGTGCTGCTCACGGAAACCGGGGCGGAGACGGCGGACTTCCGGGGTGCGATCCCCCTGGCGATAACCAACAGCGCGGGCGTGCTGCTGATCGCCCATGGGGACACGGTTACGGCGCGGTACATCGACGCCGACAACGGTCAGGGCGGCCAGAACGTGGTGGTGACGAACACGGCGCTGGTGGATTGTGTAGCGCCGATCATTTCTGCGGTGCAGACCACCAACATCGGCCCGTTTACGGCCACGGTGACCTTCAACACCGATGAGGCCGCCAATGGCACGGTTCGATACGGCACGTCGTGCGCTTCGCTGACGGGGACCGCGGTGGAGGTTGGTTTCCGCACCGCCCATTCGATCGGCCTGAGCGGCCTGCAGGAAAACAGCACGTATTTCTACGCCGTCGACGCCGTGGACGAGGCCGGGAACAGCGCGACGGACAATAATGGGGGTGCGTGCTACTCCTTCAACACGCCGGACATCCCCGACTACTTCACGGAGCTGTTCGGGTCGGACAACGACCTGGACAATCTGACCCTCACGTTCCAGCCCGACGGATCACCGGACTTCTACGACGGATGCGTCGAGCCCATTTCGTCCTTGCCCATTAACCCGGCGGGAGGGACCACGCTGACGCTGACGGACGACTCCTTCGCCGCGGTGACCCTTTCGGGCGGGGCGTCGGTGTCGCTGTACGGGACGAGCTACACGACGTTCTACGTCGGGAGCAACGCCTACATCACGTTTACCAGCGGCGATTCCACGTATATCGAGACCACGGCCGCCCACTTCAACCAGAGGCGTATTTCGGCACTGTTCGACGACCTGAATCCCGGGGTCGGCGGCACGGTGAGCTGGAAACAGCTCGCCGACCGGGCGGCGGTCACCTGGCAGGCGGTGCCGGAGTATGGCACCTCGAATTCGAACACCTGCCAGATCGAGATGCGGTTCGACGGGTCGATCGTGATCAGCTATCTGGCGATTGCGGCCGTAGATGGACTGGCGGGGTTGTCCGCCGGGGGCGGGCAACCGGCCGATTTCTTCGAGAGCGATCTTTCCGCGATGGGCTCCTGCGCCGCGGCGACGTGCACGGACGGCATTCAGAACCAGGGTGAGGCTCGCATCGACTGCGGCGGTCCATGTCCGCCTTGCCAGTGCCTTTCCGACGCGGCCTGCGGTGACGGCTTGTTCTGCACCGGAGCGGAAAGCTGCAACGCCTTCGGCCAGTGCCAGCCGGGTGGCAACCCGTGCCCGGGCCAGCTCTGCGACGAAGCGGGCGACCGGTGCGTGGATTGCTTCGTCAACGCGGATTGCGATGACGGGCTGTACTGCAATGGCGCCGAGACCTGCTCGAACGGGGCATGCCTGGCCGGGGCGAACCCATGTCCGGGGCAGGGGTGTGATGAGGTCAACGACGTCTGCTTGCCCTGCGACAACAACGGTCAGTGCGAAGTGGGCGAGGACTGCAACACGTGTCCCGCGGATTGTTTCGCTACCAATGGCGCAGCCTGCGGGAACGATCTGTGCGAGACGGCCAACGGTGAGGACTGCGTGACCTGCGCGGCGGACTGCAACGGTCAGCTGGGCGGCAAGGTCTCCACCCGGTACTGCTGCGGCGACGGGTCCGAACAGTACGGCGTCACTTGCGCCGATGCCCGCTGCACCGCCGGAGGCAACACCTGCACGAGCACACCCGCGGCGCCGACCTGCTGCGGCGATCTGAGCTGTGCGGGGGTGGAGAACGCGTGCTCGTGTTCCATCGATTGCGGCGCACCGCCGGCAAGCGAAATCCCCGGGGCTACGTGCAACGACGGACTGGACAATGACTGCGACGGGCAGGCGGACTCGGCCGATCCGGATTGCCCGCCGTGCGGGGCGCCGGGAAGCGCCTGCCAGACGAACTCACAGTGCTGCTCCGGTGTCTGCAAACGCAACGGCACCTGCCGGTAGTCGCGTTTTGAGGAGCTGAAAGACCAGGGGAGCGGGGTCTCCGAAATGCGGGCCCCGCTCCCTTTATTCAATGGCCTTGGGGGCGCCGCGGAGGAACTCGCCCCGGCGCGATCGGCGGGCAAGCCACAGGGTGGCCAGCGTGGCTCCCAGAAGATTAAACACCAGATCCCAGAGGGTGTTGTCGTAGCCGCCGACGTTGGTTTCCTCGCAGCATTTGACGGCGATGAACTCGACGATTTCGTTCATGGCCCCCACTCCGCAGCCCATCATGATGGTCAGAAAGAATAGGGTGCCGCGCAGGGGAACGCCCGGTCGCAGATATGCCTGCAGCAGGTGGTAGCAGACCAGGGTAGCCACGCCGAAGCCGAAGCAGTGGACGAGCTGGTCGTAGCGGAGCACAACGGGAATCAACTGGAGGCAGTAGAGCACATCGCCATGGACGCGGATATTTCCGCCGGCCAGGTGCAGCAGGCCCCAGATGGTCAGGCCCCAGAGGATGGTGAGGTCAAAGCATACCTGCCGCTGCTTCCAGAGGACCAGCGACCCCACCAGCAGGATCACCCCCACGTAGAGCACGAACTCGAAGTTGAAACGCCGCAGGGCGATGACCGTGAAGACGGGCACGTAAACGAGATTAACCAGCAGGACAGGCCATTCGCGACGGGTCAGCAGCATGCGGGGATTATCCTTAGAGTCGTGGGTTGGCACAACGCGCGGAATCGTCCCGAGGACGCTCGATCCCGCATGGGGGATTCCACGCAGGAGGGCCAAAAAACGCCGGATTTTTTGCTTGACGATGGGTCGCCGCGTACTAGACTTTCGCGGCCTTGCCGGGGGTGGCTTGACGAGGAGTCTCGGCGGGGTATAGACCGGCCCGGGGCGGGCCCTCGCGGTGGATCGTCCGCCCAGGAATACCTTCAAACGGAAGGCTGAATATGTGGAAGCATCGACAACTTGATGAGGTGTCGCAGGTGCTCACCCTGGGAGGCGCGGGCGGCAGCCCTGCGTCTGGTGCGTATGGCCCCACGCACGGCTTCGTCTTCGCGCTGGAAAACGCGTGGGATGAGGACGACGATGACGTCGCCGATGATGAAGAGGACGATGAGGAGGAGTTCTTCCCCGACGACGAGGATGAAGCCGACGACTTCGAGGACGAAGAAGACGAAGAGGATGAAGAGGAGGACGAGGACGAGTAGGTCTTCGCTTCGCCCGCTCCGCGGCGATCGTTTCCGATAAGTGCCTGGTCCTGACTGATAATCCCTCCAGGCCCCGCCCGCGGCCACCGTTTCCCATCGGCCGCGCCCGGCTCATGCAGACTGCCCATCGAACTGCCGATTCCGACGGTGTATGTCAGCGCCGTATTCGGGATCGCATCAAGGACGTGGAGGAGACGCGGATCGCCGCTCTCAGCGGCGAGGCAGCGGCGACCGCCGGGTAGGCATGGATCGCCGCCCGGGCCCGCGGCGGCGTCGCGGCGAGGTCCGGCGAGCGGCTGAAGAGGGGGAGATCACCGGCGAGCTGCTCGAATTCATCATGGCCATCGACGAGTACCGCCGGATCAACGAGCGCCCCTTCCCGAGCTGGTCCGAGGTCTTCGAGATCGTGCAGTATCTGGGCTATCGCAAGGTCGCCCCGCGAGCCGAGCACATCAACACCGCCAGCGGTGCCGAAGTGCTTGATTAATCCAGCCGTCCTATATACGAACACCCGGCCGCCCGCGTGGTTATCCCGCCTTGACGGTTGTACCGCAGCCGATAGAGTATCCTTCGCGTTAATCCCCGATAGCTCAATGGTAGAGCGAGCGGCTGTTAACCGCTAGGTTCTAGGTTCGAGTCCTAGTCGGGGAGGTTGACTTCACCTCGCTGACGATCGACCGGATGGATAGACAGCGCAGCGCGGGCGACGTACGTCGTGGCGCGAGGTCAGTAGTCCTCATTTCCCCATTGAACCAAGGTGATGGCCCAGGAGTATCCGACGCCAAAGCCGGCGAGGACGCAGGTCTGGCCGGGGCGGAGGCGGCCGGCGTCGATCTGTCGCCGAAGGAGCAGGGGATCGTCGCACAGACCGTGTTTCCGACATCCTCCAGGGCAATGGGCATCTTGCTCTCGGGGATCTTCATGGCGCTGCGGAGTTTTTCGAGCATGAAGCCGTTGGCCTGATGGAACATGAACCAGTCCACCTGGTCCCAGGTCAGCGACGTCCTGGCTAGAAGGGTGCCGATGGCGCTGCGCACCGATGTGAGCGTGAAGGCGAAGATTTCCGGCCCGTTCATGAACAAGCAGCGGTCTTGAGGAGTGGGGTTTGGCGGGGTCCGCGCTCCACCGGCGCGCACGATGAGGTTCTGAGCGCCACGACCGTCGGTGCCCAGAACCGTGGGCCCGATTCGGGCGATGCCCCGGGCCTTGTCGCTGGTGAGCAGGGCCGCTGCGCCGGCGTCCCCGAAGATCGAGGTGGTGGCCAAGTCTGCGGGGGCGCAGTACTTGGAGTAAGTGTCGGCGAGGACCAGCAGCACATTGCGGCAGGATTCCGACAGAATCAGGGCCCGCGCCAGCCAGAGTCCGTAGGTAAAGCCGGAGCATCCCAGGTTGTAGTCGAAGCAGGCGGTGGTGGTCGGCAGACCGAGCCGCTGCTGGAGCACGCACGCGGTGGTCGGCAGAGGATAGTCCGGAGACTGGGTGCAGAAGAGCAGGGCGTCCACGCTCGCGGCGTCGATGCCTGTCTCGGTGAGGAGGGCCCGGGCCGCCTCGAATCCCAGGTCCGCAGCGGTTTCCTCCTTGGCGGCATAGCGCCGCGTGCGGATGCCGGTCTTGGCGTAAATATCCTCGGGCTTCCAGGAGGGGTTGGCCTCCACGAGCTGTTCGTTGGTCACGACCGTGGAGGGCAGGTGATATTGAACCGCCTGGAGATATGCGGTCATGGGTTGCCTGTCCCCGCCTGCACGAGGGCGATGACGCCTTCGACCGAATCGAGCTTGGCGGTCTCATTGGGCGCGAGCTGGATGCCGAATTCGTCGGTGATGGCCAGCAGGATCGCCATCTTGCCGATGGAGTCCCAGGCCACCACGTCCGCCGCCGCCGTCTGCCGGTTGATCTTCTCCACGTCGATGCCGAGAGCCTCGGCGATCTTCCTCATGATGCGGTCTTCCAGGGGCATAGCGCTGGCTTCCTCGACTAAGCGGACGGGGCGGCCGTCTCCATCTCAACCACACGACGGAAGGTCTGCATCAGTTTGAGCATCGCGTCGGGGCTCACCACGGTGGGGCAGACTCCGGCGCAGACGGTGAGGGTGCCGTCAAACTCGGTGGCGCAGAACAGCGCCAGTCTCGATGACATCACTACTCCGGAAGCGATAAAGGCGGCAGTCGGTCTGCACACTCCGAAGCGCAGCCGCAGAGGATCGATCCGACCAATGTCCGTGAAGACCAGGTACGTGCCGCGGGCGGACGTCCGGGCCCGCCGTTCCCGTCGCCGGGCGCCGCGTTCCAGGATTCTGTAGGGCAGGAGGCTGAAAAGGCATCTCCGCCAGGGGGTAAACGCCCACTGCATCATCGGGGAAGAGAGGCCGAAAAAGCCCTTCCTGGCCTGGGCGACCTGGTCGCGGACCGAGGCCACGTGGAGGTGGAACGGCTCCGCCTCGCCGTGGCGGATGGCCAGCGGACACATGCCCACGAGGTTGCATGGGACGTCGGTGCGCTTGGACGGCAGATACCGGCGAAGGTCCACGGTCTGGTTGTAGTGCGGGACGGCCTCATCCATGCGGGGCATGCTCCGCAGGGCCGCTATGCCGAACGCTGCGGAAAGGACCTGGTTTACCGTGGCTCGCTGGCCGATGGCGTAGCGGAAGATGGCGGTGAACGCCTCGCGGTCGAAGCGCTCGATGAGGAACTCCGGAGTTTGGGACTGCGCGTGCGGATCAGGCTGGGGAAGCTGCCAGGCGCTGGCCACATCAACGACCTTGGCGGCGCGGCGGACCGTTTCCATTGCGACATGCCGTTCCTGAGGCGACATTCCGTCGAGGACCTGTCGCAATGAGCGGCTGCCGCGCACTCGCACCGGCGGATCCGCGCCGTTGCGGGGAGCGGGCGCCGAGTAGCTTTCGGCGAGTTCATAGGCGAATTCCAGGGCCGAGAATCCATCACCGAGCTTGTGATCCAGCTTGATGCAGAGGGTGTCACTGCCCCCACGCAGCAGGAGTACCTTGACGGCGCAGTCGCGTTGCGGATCGAGCGGTGCGGCGAGAGCGTCCTGCAGGCCCGACTTTTCGTTGGTGATTTCGCGGATTTCGAGCAATTGCGGGGCTGGGTTGTTCGCCGTGCGCCAGCGTGGCTGCCAGAGCCCGCGCTGGAACCGGCAGCCGAAGTAGGGATTGCGCTCGACGGTGCCCTGAACGGCCTGCTCCAGAACGTCCTCATCGAGTCGACTGTCGAGCTCCACCACAACCTGCACGTACAGCGGGTTTCCCGTGGCCGCCTCGCCGGCGCCGAGGAGACAGTCCAGTTCGACGGTCGGAAAGCTGTGCCGCGCGGCTCGTTGCCGCTGAGCAGGCCGCCGTTCGGCGCGCGTCGAAGGAACTGAGTTCAACCCAACCACAGGCGGCCCGGCAAGTGCGATCGTATGCGCACTGGCGGCGTAGCTACGCCCTGGCGCATCGAATGTATCGCTTGCTCCCAAGTTCTTGCACTCCAGCCGCAATGATCCATGCAGTATACCAGAAACCCTGGCATTTCAGCGTGTTTTGCTGTGGGGAGCTTCGTCCGGAAAAGTCTGGTTTACCGAGGGCGCGGCGACGGCGGGTCAGTAGAGTATTTCCCCGCTGTCGCGGGCGGCTAGCAGGCCTTCCTCCCAGCCGCGGCGGACCAGGCCCAGGCCGTGCAGGCAGAACTCGAAGTCGTCGCTGAGATGCCGAAACAGCGATGACGGCGGGGCGTCGTCCTCCTTGGCGAGCTGCGAGACGATGGCATACGAACGCTTGCCCTGCGTGACGTAATCCACCAGCACGTCGGAGGGGTCGCGGCGGCTGAGTTTGAGCTGCTCGGGATAGACCCCCGCCCAGAAGAGCGTGAAATCGCCGATGTTGCGGTAGACTATGCGGTCGCGATCCAGTCGCGTCCGCGGCTGCTCCTCATAGGTGTTCGCCAGCACGGCGGCGATTTGATCCAGCTCCTTGCCGGCGGCGTTGCGGATGGCGTTGAGGCGATCGATGTGCGTGAAGCTCACCAGAAGGTCAGTGACGTACTCCGTCAGCCGCGGGTCGCACATGCCGACCTCGGCGCAGAAGGCGTTCTCGACGAGGCCCTCAAACAGGCGTCTTAGTGGATGGGTGGACGGGATGTTCTCCATACCTCACCTCGGCCGTCGCGCGGCCCAGTCATGCCTTGCGCGGGACCGCTCAATCGTAGGATTCGGGCTTGACGCGGGGCAACCGGGTGATCGCTTGGAAAGGTCCGATAGCCCTGCGTGCGAGGTTTAGTCGGTAAGCTCGGCAAGATGGGTGCGGAGAGCGTCTCGCTGAGAAATGAACTCGGCGAGGCGGTCGCGTTCCGCCGCCACGACTGCGGGGTCGGCGTGGGCCACGAACTGGGCGTTGGCCAGCTTGGACTCCTTGCCGGCGATCTGCTTGTCGAGGCTCTCCAGCGTCTTGACCGTCCGCGTGCGTTCGGCCTGATCGTCGCTAATGTCGTGGACGAAGATGCGCAGGCCCTTCATGGTCATGCTGGCCGCGTTGGGCGGGCGCTTGCCCTGGGAGACGACGTTCAGCTGCCCGATGCCGGCCATGTGCCGCACGATGTGGGCCTGCGTGCGGAAGGATTCGAGGTGTTCCCCGGGCACGACGACGGTGACGGTGACCCGGTCCTTGGGGGGCACGCCGCAACTGGTCCGCAGTTCGCGGACCGCGCGAGTGGCATCCTGTAGTTCGCCGAACACGCTCACCATGGCCTCGTCGTCCAGCGCCGGATAGCCCTCTACGGGCGGAAACTTCGCGAGGATGAGAAGCTTGCCAGGCTCTTGACCCCTCTCCCTCCCAGGGAGAGGGGCAGGGGTGAGGGTATCTGACGCGGCTGGCAGATCTACGATCCCTGGCAAACCCCGCTTGGGCACAATCTGGTTGAGCTGCTGCCACAGGCGTTCGGTGATGAATGGGATCGTGGGGTGCCACAGGCGCAGGCATTGATCCATGCAGAAGGCCAGCACCTGCTGGGCCATTCCCTTCGTCCCTTCGTCCCTGCGTCCCTCCGTCCCCGTTTCGCCGGTAAGTCGCGGCTTAGTAAGTTCAAGGTACCAGTCACACAGCGAATCCCAGAAAAACTCCCGCAATGCCTTCACCGACGCGGCGAACTGGTAACCACTTATGCAGCGGTGATACTCGCGGATGGTTTGCGAGAGCCGTGCGAGAATCCAGCGGTCCTCCGGCAGCAGGTCGCCAATCGCAAAAAGCCGACCTCCCTCCGGTCCCCCCTTGGCAAGGGGGGGAAGCCCCTTCGTCGCTTCGTCGCTCCGTCGCTCCGTCGCTTGCAAATTCATGAAGGCAAACCGCGCTGCGTTCCAGAGCTTGTTGCAGAAGTTCCGCCCGATCTCGAACTTCTCCGACGTTTCGCGGGCCAGGCCCAGCTTTTCCTTGAGCTCGCCTGAAGCCCATTGGGTGGCAAATTCCTTGCCGCATTCCTTGTGCGAGCATTTCACTTTCGTGCAGTCGGCGGGCTGGAGTTTGCGTTCCAGCTTCTCGCCGCGCGACTTGCGGGCCTGCTCCTCGGCCTTGAGGGCCAGCGACTGGTCGGTGAGCTTGCCGCAGTGCGGGCAGAGGTAGTCCACGGGCATGCGGATGTCCTGCGTTTCGGTGGTCAGGTCGGCCATGGAGTAGCGCAGGGCGTCGGCCCCGTGAGTCTGGATGATGTCCACAGGATCGACGCCGTTGCCCTTGGACTTGCTCATCGTCTCCCCGCGCCCGTCGAGGATCTTGGGGGTGATGTACACGTGGTCGAAGGGCACGCGGCCCATGCCGTAGAGCCCGAACATGACCATCCGGGCCACCCAGTTGGTGATGATGTCCCGGGCTGTCACCAGCACGCTGCCGGGGTAGTACTGCTTGAGGTGCGGTGTCTCCTCCGGCCAGCCCAGCGTACTGAACGGCCACAGGGCAGAGGAGAACCACGTGTCGAGGACGTCGGGATCCCGCTGGAAGCCATTCGACTCGAGCCAGCCATCGAAAGCGATGCGCGTAAACTTTTGGGTCGTTTCGTCCCAACTGCCGTGCCCTTCGATTCTCTCATCGCAACAAACCCTCCATCGAAGTGGACGGTCTGTGCCGAACGAATCGCGCACCAAGAAGGCCTGCTCAGTGGAATCCGGCGCGCCGGAGACAACAAAAACTTGCGATTCATCCGCGGTCACATGAACGCAAACCCCATCGCGATCACCCGTGAACATTTCCAAGGTGAAGGGACTCTGAATGAACGCCAGCCATTCTTTGAATGAACATTCCTTGGTCCAGACCGGTATTCGGTGCCCCCACCAGAGCTGGCGTGAAATGCACCAGTCGCGCTTCTCTCCGAGCCAGTCCAAGTAGGTTTTGGCATAGCGTGATGGGAAGACCTTGATACGCCCCTCCTCGACGATGCGCATCGCTGCCGTCGCGAGGCCGTTCGGCGGTTGGCGATCTGGAGTCGCTGCCAGTTCTAGCAGACCTCGCGAGAAATCAGCGTCTATCGGTTCGCGGTCTTCGATCTTGAATCCCTCAATATCCGCCGTCCTCACAAACCACTGATCCGACAGAAACGGCTCAATGGGCAGCTTGCTGCGGTCGCTGTGGCCGATTTCGATGTCGCGGTCTTCGATGGCCTCGATGAGTCCGCGGGCTTCCAGATCGGCGACGACTTTGCGGCGACCGTCGGTGGAGAAAGCCAGTCCTTCATAGTCCTTGCTGTGGGGATTGACCGTCCCGTCGGCTTCGATGATGCGGGCCACTTTGCCGTCGGGGGTGAGCACGTTGATCATGGGCAGCTTGTGCCGCAGGCCCACGTCGTAGTCATTGGGGTCGTGCGCGGGCGTGATCTTCACACAGCCGCTGCCCAGCAGGGGATTGGCCCACTCGTCGCAGATGAGCGGGATCTCCCGCTCGACCAGCGGCAGGCGCAGCTTGCGCCCGGCGCGAGCCATGTCGCGGAGCTGGATGAGCTGCGGCAGGTGCGTCTGCCGACGCTCGGCGACGGCGCTTAGTTTCGCCTCGATCTCGGCGCGGT
>SBAX01000268.1 GCA_005240095.1 Phycisphaera mikurensis | reverse complement strand
GTCGAGCACTGTGTCGAGGACGCGAACTGCGAAGAGGCCTGCCGGATCGGCGGCGCGCGGGTGAAGGCAGCGTGCATTGAGGCCGGCGGCGATGAGGAGGTCTGCCGGGAGCAGGCGGGGATGTTCGTGCGGCGGTGCGTGGAGAGGCACTGCGGCGAGTGACGAGTGACCAGTGATCAGTGGGGTGCTGCCCGCTGGGCACCGGCCAACTTACCGGAGCGACGAGTGGCCCGAGCGGCCGTGGGGACGGATTGGAGCGGTGTCATCGAGCGGGCCCGGCGGTTGGACGCCGGGGCCTTCGACGAGATCGTGGACGCCTACACGGATCGTCTGTTCGGGTTCTTTCACCGCATGCTCGGTGGTCGCAGTGAGGCCGAGGACCTGGTGCAGGAGGTTTTCGTGCGAGTCGTGCGGACCATTGGGGATTACCGGGACAACGGGCGCTTCGAGGCGTGGTTGTTCAAGATTGCGGGGAACCTGGCCCGCGATCGGATCCGCAAGGAGCGCGGCGCACCGGTGCTTGAAGACGACGACCGGGCGGCGGAGATCAGCGCCCCGCCCGACCGATTCCACGACCGGCAGGCTACGATGGAGCGTGCCGAGCAGGCGGACCGCGTGCAGGCTCTGCTGGACCGCCTGCCGTCACTGGAGCGCGAGGTGGTGCTGTTGCGACATTTCGGTGAGCTGAGCTTTCAGGAAATCGCCGAGTACACGGGCAGCCCGCTGGGCACGGTGCTGTCGCGAGCCCATCGGGGCTTAAGCAAACTTCGCGGCTGGATGGAGTCGCAACGATGAAGGATACCGATCCAATCCTTCGCGAGATCGAATCTCTGGAGAAATGGTTCCGCAGCGTGTGCCTTCCGGCATGCGAGGCAAACCGCGATGCCATCCGGCGCCGGGTCCACATCACCATCGAGGAGGAGCGACTGGCTGAGGCACTGGCGTCGGAGGCTCCACCGGAGCTCGTCGTTCGAGCGAAAGCGAGAGTGCATGCGGCGCTTCGCGAGCAGATCATTCGTCCGGGGAGTCGGACGCTTAAGCTGGCATGGTGGCTGGGCGGAGGGCTCAGCGCCGCGGCCATGGTCGGTCTGGCCGTCGTGGGACTGCGCAGTCCATCGCCGTCTGCGGAGACCGACGTATCTGCGAGCCTGGTACTGGCGTTTGAAGAGTTCGACGAGGACGAGTTCGACACAGAACTTCGCGACGCCCTGTCCGACGCGGACGCATTCCTGGAGGGCAATGGGGAGTGGCTCAACGGGTCCGATGATGAGGAGTCGCTGCAATGACCGGGTCGAACGAGCATCGCGTGATCCTCTGCATGGCGGCGTGCATTGGGGCCGTGACATGGGCACCGGTTCGCGCGGCGGCTCAGCCGCCGAATCGGCCGCCTGCGCAGGCGGACTCGGGCGAAGAGCCGCGCGACGATGCGCCGCGGCCCCCGGGGGCGCCCGGGGAAGCCCCCGGCCGCATCGGAGGGCCCGGAAGGCCGGGCATGGCGGGTCCGGAAGGACGGCCGAAACTGTGGCCGCAGCTGCCGCAGGCCGAGCGGCGACAGATTGAAAAGTTCATCGAGGAGAACTTTCCTCGCCTGTTTGTGGAATTGCAGCGGCTGAAGGATACGAACGAACGGCGTTATGTTCGTCGCATGACACGGCTTGCTCCGCAGATGCGGCGGATCATGGAGACGCTTCGCAGGGATCCGCAACTGGGGGCGTTGATGATCCGCGAGCGGCAAGTGGAAATGGAGATCTGGCAGACCATCGCGGCCTATCACCAGACTGAAGACGCGGCCGCGAAAGCCCGCCTTCGCAAGCAGCTTGCGGAACTCGCCGCCAAGGCCTTTGACTGCCGGCACCAGCGCCGCGAGCTGGAAGTCCGCGAGCTCGAAGCCCGCCTGTCGATGCTGCAAACCCGCTTATCGGAAGCCGACAAGGCGCGCGACGCGCTCATCGAGCGGCGAGTCATCGAGCTGTTGGAGCGTCCGCCGCCGGCCATGATCGAAGAGGAGCCCGACGAGAAAGACGGCAGCGACGACTAATGGGTGCGACGCCGCGCCCGTCTTTCGCGTGGTATTCTCACGTGAAGCTCGGGCGTGGCCGTTGCTCGGTCGGAAAGACCACGGTCAAGCGACGGCAAACGGCGCAGTCGCTTGACCGTGCCACCCTGACTAAGGAGGCCGAGGCCCGCGGCTCCGCCGCATTCGAGCGTCCGCGCGGGCTGAAGCCCGCGGGTCACTCCAAAAACAGTACCGGCCGGAGTCGCCGAGGCGACCCGGCCGGTTCGCGTCTTTCCCCGTCCGGAAAGCACACGCGCATGATGGAGGCACGATTCCGTGAGTTTCGTTGTCTTGGGAGCTCGTCGCGTCCGTCGGGGGGACGTCAGCTCGCCGCGTTGCCTGACGCGGCGGTCGGCCGGTTGTACCAGCCCGCGGGCAACCCGCGGACCGATCGCAACCCGTTCGACCTCTGGCGTAGAGTCGAACGCGACACCCAACTCTAAGATACACCGAAGTTTTTCGCCAACGCCGCGGTAACCTTGGATTTCCCCTTGGGTCCGGATCGTACTGCGGTGCTTTCCCGGACCGGCACGGTAGCGGATCGCTGAGGATCGCGATATTCTTGTCCGCATGCCGAGCAAGCCGTTTCAAGATACGGACCGCACTGAGACCCAGGAATGGATCGACTCGCTGAAGGCGGTTGCCGAAACGGAGGGCCGCGCCCGGGCGCGGTTTCTCCTGGGTGCGTTGGCCGCGTGGGGCAAGCGGAACGACGTGGTTGCGCCGTTCACGGCCAACACGCCCTACGTCAACACGATTCCCGTGCAGCGCCAGCCCCCCTACCCCGGCGACCGGGTGATTGAGCGGCGGATCAAGAGCCTCATCCGCTGGAACGCCCTGGCGATGGTGGTGCGAGCCAATCGCCGATCGGCGGGCATCGGCGGGCATATCTCCACGTTTGCTTCGGCGGCGACGCTGCTGGAAGTCGGTTTCGAGCATTTCTTCCGCGGCAATACGGAAGAGCAAGTCGGGGACCAGATTTACTTCCAAGGTCATGCAGCGCCGGGAATCTATTCGAGGGCCTATCTGCTGCGACGGCTGTCCACGCGACAGTTGGAGAACTTCCGTCGCGAACTGCAGCCCGGCGGAGGGCTTTCGTCCTATCCGCATCCCTGGCTGATGCCCGACTTCTGGGAGTTTCCGACCGTCTCCATGGGCTTATCTCCCATCACCGCCATCTACCAGGCACGGTTCAACCGGTACTTGCAGGATCGTGGCCTCAAGGACACGTCCCAGTCGCACGTGTGGGCATTCCTCGGCGACGGGGAGATGGACGAACCGGAATCCATGGGGGCAATCACGCTAGCGGCGCGGGAGGAACTGGACAATCTGATCTTCGTGATCAACTGCAATCTGCAGCGCCTCGACGGCCCGGTGCGGGGCAACGGGAACATCATCCAGGAACTCGAAGGGGCGTTCCGGGGCGCCGGCTGGAACGTGATCAAGGTGATTTGGGGCGAGGACTGGGACCCGCTGCTCGCGGCGGACACCGATGGGGTGCTCGTGCAGCGGATGAACGAAACTATCGACGGCGAATGGCAGAAGTACACCGTCGAGTCCGGTGCGTACGCGCGGGAGAAGTTCTTCGGCAAGTATCCGCAACTGAGCGCCATGGTGGAGAACCTGACCGATGAGCAGATTTGCAAGCTGCGACTGGGCGGGCATGATCCGGCCAAGGTCTACGCCGCGTACAAGGAAGCTGTGGAAACGGACGGGCAACCGACGGTCATTCTGGCGCGGACGATCAAAGGCTATGGGCTGGGTGAGGCCGGCGAAGGGCGCAACATCACCCACCAGCAGAAGAAGCTTGACTTCGAGGAGCTCCGGTCGTTCCGCGACCGCTTCGATATTCCCATCCCCGATGAGAAACTAGAGGACGCTCCCTTCTTCCGGCCGAGCGAGGACAGCGAAGAGTATCAATACATGCTCAAGCGCCGCCAGGCGCTCGGAGGGTTCGTGCCGCGGCGCTGCGTGCGGGCCTCTCCCCTGGGACCGCCGAAGCCCGAGCTGTTCAGCGAGTCTCTCCAGGGCACCGGCGACCGCGAGGTGGCCACGACGATGGCCATGGTCCGCGTGCTGGTGCGGCTCATGGACGATCCGCAGATCGGCAAGCTCATTGTGCCCATTATTCCGGATGAGGCCCGCACGTTCGGCATGGACGCCCTGTTTCGCAAGTACGGCATCTATGCCCACGCGGGGCAGAAGTACGAGCCGGTGGACTCGCACCTACTGATGTACTACCGGGAGTCCACCGACGGGCAAATCCTGGAGGAGGGGATCACCGAGGCGGGGGCCATGGCCTCCTTCACCGCGGCGGGCACGGCGAACGTCACGCACGGGGTCAACACCATCCCGTTCTTCTTCTTCTACTCCATGTTCGGGTTCCAGCGGGTGGGCGACCTGGCGTGGGCCTGCGGAGACGCCCGCTGTCGCGGGTTTCTGATCGGCTGCACTTCGGGGCGGACGACGCTGGCCGGTGAGGGTCTGCAGCATCAGGACGGGCACAGCCATATTCTCGCCAGCACGATCCCTACGGTGATCGCCTACGATCCCGCGTACGCCTACGAGATCGCGGTGATCGTGCGCGACGGCATCCGCCGGATGTATTCCGCGCGCGAGACGGTCTACTACTACTTGACTGTACAGAACGAGCCGTATCCTCAGCCGGCCATGCCTAAGGGCGTGGAGGAGGGGATCCTCAAGGGGCTGTACAAGCTGCGTCCGGGACCCGAGGGCGGCAAGCGACCGCGCGTGCATCTGTTCGGAAGCGGCTCAATTCTCCGGGAAGCCTTGGCGGCGCAGGAAATTCTCGACGAGAAGTTCGGGGTGAGCGCCGACGTGTGGAGTGCCACGAGCTATCTGCTGCTTCGTCGGGAGGCCCTCGCTTGCGAGCGATGGAACCTGCTGCATCCCGACCAGGCGCCCCGAGTCCCCTACATCACCAGTCTTCTGGCGGACGAAGCATATCCCGTCGTGGCCACGTGCGACTACATGAAGGCGGTACCCGATCAGATCGCGCGGTGGGTTCCGGGCGGCTTGCGCCCGCTGGGCACCGACGGCTTCGGACGAAGCGAAGCCCGCGCCGAGCTGCGCGATTATTTCGAGATCGATGCGCGGTACACGGCCCTAGCCGCCCTGCACGAACTGGCCCGCATCGGCAAGTTCGACCGGGCGCGACTGGTCGATGCTCGGAAGATGCTGGACATCAACCCCGAGAAGCCGGATCCCACAGCGGCGCCGAAGTCGGAAACCCGGCCGGAATGAGCAGGCTTGCCCACGGTCATGCCTGGGGGAAGACTTCTTTGCTTATCGCCTCTGGTCTTGGAGGGCGACGCAATCGACAATCACTCATCTGCAACCGACAATGCGATCATGAAGAGCTGGCGCGCCAACCGGCTGGATGAGCTACCCCCCTATCTGTTCGTGGAGATCGACCGGCGCAAGCGCGAGGCGATTGCGGCGGGCCGGGACGTCATCGACTTTGGGGTGGGTGATCCCGATCAACCCACGCACGAGTTCATTATCGAGGCTGCCGCGAAGGCCCTGCGGACGCCGGCCAACCACCGTTATCCATTGGGAATCGGCACCGCGGAGTTCCGGCAAACCGTGGCGAGTTTTTTCGCTCAACGCTTCGGCGTAACCCTTGATCCGCAAACTGAGGTCATTGCCCTGATCGGTTCCAAGGAGGGGCTGGGGCATTTGCCTACCGCGGTCGTGAATCCGGGCGAATTCGCCCTGATTCCTGATCCCGGCTATCCGGTGTACACGAGCGGAACGATCTTCGCGGGGGGAAAGTGCCACTACATGCCACTGTTCGAGGAGACAGGCTGGCTGCCGGCGCTGGAGGAGATCCCGTCTTCCGTCGCACGTGACGCCAAGCTGATGTTCCTGAACTACCCAAACAACCCCACGGCGGCCTGTGCGCCGCTCGAATTCCTGGAACGCGCCGTGGAGTTCGCGAGTGAGCATCGTATCCTGATCGCCTCGGATGCCGCGTACAGCGAAGTGTTCTTCGACGCCGATCAGCCCCCACCGAGCATTCTTCAGGTACCCGGCGCGAAGGACGTAGCCATCGAGTTCCACTCCCTGTCTAAGACCTTCAACATGACCGGCTGGCGCGTGGGGTTCGCGGTGGGCAACGCGGAGGCCTTGGCGGCGCTGGCCAAGGTCAAGAACAACGTCGATTCCGGCGTGTTCGGGGTCGTCCAGGAGGCGGCCGTTGCGGGACTGAGAAGGATTACCTCCGCCGAAGTCCAGGGCCACATCGGACCGGGTGGGTTGTACTGCCGCCGCCGGGACGTGCTCGTGGACGGGCTGCGATCGGCTGGTTGGTCCGTGGCCAAACCGCAGGCCACGTTCTATGTGTGGGCCCGCTGCCCGAGGGGGTTCGACTCGATGGCTGTGGCCAACCGACTGCTTGCTGAGGCGGATGTGGTCACCATCCCCGGCGTGGGTTTTGGACGCTCCGGGGAGGGGTATGTCCGCTTTGCCCTGACGGTTGGGGAGTCCCGCACCGCTCAGGCTGTCGAGCGCATCGCCCGCTTGAAAGGGTGACTCGTCGGCTGACGACACTCGGGCTGCGATTTTTCATCGACCCACGCCAATTCATCCGTCGGACTCGCGCCCGTGTCGCCTCGAAGTCGGGAAATCAGAAGCTAATTTAATTGTCTTGTTATCTGCCGTCGATCGGCGCATTTTTCGCATGATTCGTTGGGATTTCAAGTTCGGCCTTTTGACCGAGCCCCTCTGAACAATGCGGCAGAGAAATCTGTCGCGTGGCAGACGTTAGTTGCAGGTGGGACAATCTGGGTGGCCTGAACATCTTCGGCGGCGACAGCGCGTCCACACCGCAGGTTTTACCCGTTGCCATCATCGCGAGGAGTCGAAAATGTCCCGACGTCCTAACCGCTGTGCTCGATTCATCCTGATTCCAGCTTGCGTGCTCGTTGTTGGTTCCTCCGCCCAGGCCGAAAACCGGCGATGGAACAATGGCACCGCAAGCTTGGTCTTCAACACGGGCGGGAATTGGGTCGGTGGCGTCACGCCTGGCAGTTTGGACGTTGCCCAATTTGGCCTCAGCCCGCCGCCCCCTTTCTTCCGGCAGACTTACACCGTCAGCTTCAACAACAACGCGACCAACCAGGCCCTCCACATTGAAGACGACCTGGTCAGGTTCAATCTCAACAGCCGCACGTACACGCTGACCACCGCCACCGGCATGTTGATCGGAACGGGCGGTTTTGCCGCCCGGCTAACGGTCACCAATGGCACCATCAGGAGCACGACGGGCAGCAACTTCGACGTGGGCGCCTCCGCCAGTTCGGGCGGCGGGGAGCTCGTTGTCAGCACCAATGGCCTGATCAGTGGCTCGCCCAATCTCAAAATCGGAACGTTGATCACCGGCACACTCACGGTCGAGCAAGGCGGTGACATCTCGACGACCGGCACGACCACCATCGGCGTCGGTGACGGCATCACCGCCACCGCGACCGTTTTCGGCGAAGGCTCGACGCTCGTCACCGGCGCGCTCAACGTGGGCAGCATCGGAGACGGAACGGTCAACGTTCAGCTTGGTGGCCTCTTACAGAATAACGGCGGCGCCCGGCTCGGCACGGGCAGCCTCCTCACCGGCGTCGGCACCGGCACCGTCAACGTGATGAACGCTGGCTCTACCTGGAATAGCCTCGGGCTGCTCGAAATTGGCGACGGCGGTACGGGTGAAGTAAACATTACCCAGGGCGGAGCTGTGAATGCCGCCGACAGCATCATCGGCGCGAACGTCAGCGGCGGCGGCGAAGTGAACGTCACTGGTCTGAATTCTTTGTGGGACAATTCGGGGACGGTCACCATCGGCGGCCTCGGCGGCGGCACGCTGAACATCACCAACCAAGGCGTCGTGGAAAACACGGACGGCTTCATCGCGAATTCGGCTCTCGGGGGCAGCAACGGAACGGTCGATGTGAGCGGTTTCGGCTCCGGGTGGATTAATTCGGACGACCTGACCGTAGGCCACGTCGGGACCGGCACGCTGACTATCAACGGCGGCGGGTTCGTGGGAAGCGATTACGCGTTTGTGGGCTTTGAGTCGAGCGGTACGGGCACGGTCACGGTGAAGGGCTTCGGTTCGATCTGGCAGACTTCCCAGAACCTTTTCGTCGGTTTTCGTGGACAAGGGACAGTGAACATCACCGCCGGCGGCAGTGTGCAAAACACGACGGGCTTCGTCGGCGATGACTCCGATAGCACTGGGTTGGTCACGGTGGACGGCGACGATTCCGTGTGGCAGAACTCGGGCGACCTGTTCGTCGGCTTTTTTGGAGAAGGAACACTGAACATCACGGGCGGGGGCACGGTGGGTTGCGTCGAGGGAACAGTCGGCAGTCAATCGAGCGCCATCGGGCATGTCACGGTGGACGGGGACGGATCCCTTTGGGAGTACTCCGGGGCCGTTACAGTCGGCGAGACCGACCCTGGCAGCGGCTTGCAACCCGACGACCTTACTGTCGGCAATGAAGGAGACGGAACGCTAGAAATCACGAACGGCGGACATGTCGTAAGCACCTTTCCGGGGGGCGTAGTTCTCAACTCCATCGGTTCGGGGTCCAGCGGCACAGGTTATGTCCTTGTGACCGGCGACGGTTCCCGTTGGAACGCGGGCGACGATAACGGCGTCGTTGCCATCGGCAACGCAGGAAATGGGACGCTAGATATCTTCGACGGCGGCACAGTGCAGGCCGCGGTAAGTTACGTCGGCGCAGAATCGAGCGCTTCCGGCCATGTCACCGTGGACGGCGACGGATCCTTGTGGGACTCGGGACGTCTTTTTGTCGGTCTAGACGGACGAGGGACGCTGGAGATCACCGGCGGCGGCGTGGTCCAAAGCGTCGACGGCGCAATCAGCGGCCCAGTCGGCGCCCCTAGCGCCGTCATCGTGAGCGGTCCCGGTTCCCAGTGGGACATGTCGGGCGCTCTCAGCGTGGGCTACAGTACGGACTCGACGACCGCCAGGGTCGGGACGCTCGATATCACCGATAGAGGCATAGTCACCACGAATGAAATTGCCTTCCTCGGCCTAATCGAGAACACGACAGGCATAGTGACGGTTGCCGGCGCCGGTTCGACCTGGGAGATCGTCGGGCCGCTTCGGATCGGTTGCGATTCAGTGAACAACACTGGGGTGGGCACGGTCGGTATCCAAGGCGGGACCGTGAGCATCACCGAAAACACTTCTGTGTCTGCCGGCGACCTGTTAAGCCTCGCAGCCGGAACGCTCAGCACTACCCAGATCAGCTTTCCGGACGGCGGAAACGCCGACACGAATTTCGAGTGGACCTCCGGCACGCTGCATGTGGGATTCTTCGATGGCGATCTCGTGAACCAGGCTGGCGTTCTGGCCCCCGGCAATTCGGTTGGTATCACTGAGATCATCGGCAACTACAATCAACTGGCCGACGCCACGCTCGAAATCGAGATCAGCGGAACTACGATGCACGACTTTGTGCGTGTCATTGGAAACGCCTTTTTGGGAGGCGATCTGGAGCTCGATCTGCTAAATGGCTTCGTCCCCAGCTCCACTGACACGTTCATAGTTCTCCGGGCAAATCTCAACGTCTTCAACGCATTCGCCAACGTCGCCAACGGCCAGCGGCTGGCGACCAGCGACGGCCTCGGCTCGTTCGTCGTCAACTACGGCGCCAGCAGCGCGTTTGCTCCAGATCTTATCGCGCTCAGCAATTTTTTGGCCGCCGACGTTCCCGGCGACTGCGACCACGACGGGGACGTCGACCTGGACGATTACAGCCTGTTCCCGGATTGCCTGGACGGTCCGGGCGTGACAGGTTCAATCCAATGCGAGTGCTTCGATCTCAACCATGACGGTGCCGTGGACTTGGCCGACTTCGCAGTCTTCCGGTTGGCCCTGACCGGGTTGTAGGAGAGATGTCCTGAGCGCCCGTCAACGCGTGGATCGGCCGCCGTTTGACGCTGGAGTCAGGGCGCCTGCGGCCGAGGTGGCCGAGGGACGGCCTCGACAGGGGCTTTTGCGGGTCGGGCTCCGCTCGCCACCTTCTACGTGCGGGCGCGATGCCCGGGCGGCCGGAGCGCCATGGCCGTCGCCCACGCGTTTTGGGCCGACGCCGACGTTGTCGCCATCCCCGGCGCCTGCGCCGAAGGCTATGTCCGCTTCGCCCTCACCGTCGATAGGGTTCGAACGCGTGATGCCGCTACACGAATAGCACAGTTGCAATGGTGAATATGCACACGGCGACGCCTGGCGCTGGCTCGCCTGATCCCGCCCAGTCCGCCGTCCGGGGGCCGGCCGTGTTGAAGATCGAAACACGTTGCGGTTATCGGACGACGACCTGTTCGGGGAGGATCCCATGCGAAGCTTTGCGGCTCAAGCGGTATAATCCACGACACTTCCAACCAAAACCGGGAAGCGGCGAGAGGATCGTGGACACTTCCAACAAACTGGAAGTGGAGAGAACAACATGCGCATTCGCTTCGTCATTGGTTCGTTGCTCGCATTCCCGGCCGTCGCGCCCACGCCGGGTGGGATGCCCTTGACTACGGCCTTTACGTACCAGGGGCAACTCAAAGAGGCTGGCGTGCCGCTGGATGGCACGGCGGACTTTCAGTTCACGTTGTGGGACGCCGCCGGAAGCGGGAATCCGCCGACCGGCGGAATACAAGTCGGGAGCCTGCGAGCGATCAACGCTCCGCCGGCGGCGGGTCTATGGGAAAGGCTTTCGCTTCGTTGCACCGAAGATCCAGACCCAAAAGGAACAACAGGGAGATGAGCATGAACGCTATTCCGCGCGGTTGGTCGTTTCGGATCGCCGGCTTTGTCGTCGCGGTCCTCCTTGTCCCCGCCGCGCGAGCGCAGGTTCTTGACGGCGCCTGTTGTCGCTCGAATGGGTCTTGCGACGTCACCGACCAGACGACCTGTGAGCGTTCGGGCAACGAATTCGTAGGCGTGGGTACGAATTGCTCCGACACCGCCATCTGCCTGGGCGCATGCTGCACGTCCAGCGGGAGCTGCAGCGTGCGCTCGCGGGCCAACTGTGGGACCAACGAGTTCTACGGACTGGGCACCGTCTGCGGCGACTTCGATTGTGTCGGAGCGTGTTGTGATCCGGTTACGGGATGCTCCGACCTCGGAACCCTCGGCTGCGCGCAGAGTGGAGGCGAGTTTCGAGGCCGCGGCACACGCTGCGCCTCGACGGAGTGCTTCGGAGCGTGCTGCTTGCCGGAAAAATCCTGCTTGGAGACCACTGCCGGCGCGTGCGTCCAGTTCGCCGGAGCCTATCAAGGGGACGGGACGGCGTGTCTGGAGGATTGCCCAAGCCGCCTCTCAACGGGCTTCAGTTATCAGGGCCAACTCAGGGAGAACGGACGGCCCGCAAACGGCGTCTACGACCTTCAATTCGCGCTCCACAACTTGGCGACCGGGGGCGCGGCAGTCTCCGCGACCGTCTGTTCCGAAGATGTGCCCGTGACCAATGGACTGTTTTCGATAGTGGTCCCGCTGGCCCCTCCACCGTCGGGATCTGCGTCGTACCTGGAAGTCCAGGTGCGCCCCGGCGTCGGGGGAACGTGTGCGAGCGCGACCGGCTTCGCGGTTCTCGACCCGCGCCAAAAAATCACGCCCGCCCCCATCGCCACCTTCGCCATGGCCGCCACGAGCAACCCACCGGCCGTCCCAGGCGCGATCCGGTGGAAACCCAGCGGGTTCCAGGGCTTCAACGGCTTCTTCTGGGTAGGCTTCACTACCGGCCCCACGTTCCCGCCGGACTACAAACAATCGTTCACCATCCCAGGCACCTTTGAGTTCGTCGTTCCTGAAGGCATGTTCGTCCTCGGGGTGGACCTTTGGTCGGCGGGAACG
>SBAX01000021.1 GCA_005240095.1 Phycisphaera mikurensis | reverse complement strand
CCGCCGTTGGCTTCGGCCACGCAGTCGTCGAGGACACAGGTTGTACCGACCTTAATACCGTCGCCCTGGTTGAGGAGGGCCGAACACCCTATTACCATGGATGCAGACGAGTCGATGCCGTCACCCAGGTTGGATTCCACCTTGATGTCGAACACCTGACCCGCAAAGATTCTGATTCCATCACCACCCCACAAGCGGATCGTCCCATTGCGGATGGTGACGTTGGGCGAGCCCTCCGGCACGTTGATGCCATCCAGGGAGCCGGGAATGCCGACCAGCTCGAAACCCATCAGGTCGATCATGACGGACTGCCTGGGCGTGCTTCCGGAGAGGTGAACCTGGATGCCGTGCTTGCCGGAAACGCCCGCGATGTTCCCGGTCAGATAGTAAGAGCCCGGCTCCGTGATTTTGAAGAGCGAGTCATTATCTCCCGGCGTGTTGGTCGCGTTGATGGCGATACGCGGCTCGACATCGGTCAGCGGCTTCATGGTGGGTCCGATTGGACCCGGCGGCGGGTTAAGATCGCCCGCCTGTGCACCGATAGCGAAACACATCACCCAGACGACAACCAGGACACCAAGCGGCTGAGTAGACATGGCGATTCTGCACGGCATGTTCTTCATGGCTCTATCTCCTTCCCATAACTCCCGACCGTTCAGGATGCGTAAGTAGCCCGGAAGGTGCGTCACGGATTTCGCGACGCGCCGGTCCTCTACGTCCTCACGGCCCGGAGACGCCTTCGCAGACCCCGCCTGAGCAGAACAATCCAGTGCAACAATCGGAGTCACTCGTGCACCCCGAGCGGAATTGCGGAATGCAGCAGGCGCCGCTGTTGCCGCAGATCGCGTTTGTGTTGCAGCATTGTGCTGAGTCGGTGCAGCCGGTAGTGCCGGTGGAGAAGCAGCATGTTCCGGCGTTGCAGGTCGCGCCCTCAAGAGAATTGCAGCACTCCGTGTCGGCCGAGCAGCCGCTGGCCCCAAGCTCAAAACAGCACTTTCCGCCGACGTCATTGAAGAGATGGCAAGTTCCCGCGCAACAAGCCGCATCGTCCGGGCATCCGACGACACCGAGAGGGCCCAAGGGCGGAACGCAGCACCTTCCAGCATTGCAGGGCACCCCCTCGCTCTCGAAAGGGCAGCACTCGAAGTTGGCGGAGCAGCCGCTGGCCCCCAGGACCACGCAGCATTGGGTGGATGCACAGTTCGTGCCAGGGCCCGCAGGCTCGCCCGCCCCGGCCTGACACGCGCTAGGCCCTTCGTCCGTACATGACCCGTCGGAGTGACAACAGGCCTGCGGACATTCGGTGGTCGTACAGGTGGTTCCAGACCCTTGAGGCAGCCCGCCAACAGTCAAGCAGTTGCCCGGCAGTCGGTTGCCCGGCAGCGTGTCCATACATGATCCGTCGGGCAGGCAGCAGGCCTGGCAGTCGAGAACGGGCGGGGGGAAGCTGACGGAGCGAGTGGTTACCGTCTTGGTGGCGCCGGACTCGTTGGTAACAGTGACGGTTACCACGTTGCGCATGGAGTTAGCGCCGGGCGAGTCCGCGGCCAGGCAGAGGGAGAAGCAGTAGTCGGTCGTGGCCGTAGCTCCCGGTTCAATAATGGAGCCTGACAACAGGATGGGCACGTCGGCCACCTTGTACCATTCCCGCGTCGATCCCGCGGGCAGGCCAGGAGGAATCGTCGCCTTCCTGGGGAAGTGGACCTCCAGAAAATCAACGACGCCGCTGACGCTCACAGGACTCGAGCCTGTGTTCCGGATGTGGATCTCACCGCACACCTCCGCTCCGTCGACGAAGGCGGTCTTGGTGACCTCGATGCTGGTCGTGGTGGCGGCTGTCGCTGGTGAGCCCTCGACCGGCGCCGTGAGCGGATCCAGCCGCTGGACAGAAAGCTGGGCGCGAGCTCTTGTCGGCGCGATAGCCATCACCGTCCCGCAGACCGCGAGAGCCAAGGAAATGATCCTTGCCTTCCTCATCGCAAAACCTCCCCTTTCAAATTCCAAAAACGCGGAACGACCGACCCCAAACGGGCCTTGCCCCTCGATGGATCACGACCCCCCGGCCGGCCCTGGCGCTATCCAAACGGGGCGAACCCTCGTTTCAAGACGATGATTCGGCCGCGCCTTTCACGCGGGAAGGTTTTTTTGCTATTCTGGAGCGGGTTCGTGCGGGACGCCCGACCCCTCAACGGGGCGATCGGGGGAGTTCGTCGTGCAGGTCGTCGATCCATCCTTGCTGCAAAAGGCCGTTGAGGGCGACGCCGGCGCGTTGCGCGTTCTGCTTGAGCAATTCGGGGGCGAGGTCCGCAAACGCATCTGCGGGAAAATCGAGAAGCGCTGGCAGGCGAGCCTCGATGAGGACGACGTGATGCAGGTGACCTACCTGGAGGCGTTCCTGCACATCGATCAACTGACGGCCCGCGATTCCGCCTCGTTCCTGACCTGGCTGACCCGGATCGCGGAGAACGCCCTTCGAGATGCGGTCCGCGGCCTCACCCGGCAGAAGCGCCCCGATCCGGCAAGACGTGTGGAATCCGCCCCGGGAGTCGACTCCTACGTCGGCCTGCTCGAGTGCCTGGGCGTCACCACCACGACGCCAAGCCGGGAGGCTGCTCGCCGCGATGCCGCCGCCATCCTCGAGACCGCTGTCGCCAAGCTCCCCGAAGACTACAAGACCGCCGTGCGACTCTATGACCTGGAAGGCCGGTCGGTCGCTGAAGTGGCCGCGGGCATGGGTCGCTCGGTCGGTGCCGTTCACATGCTCCGCGCTCGGGCCCACGACCGGCTGCGGCAGGAACTGGGAACCGCATCGCAGTTTTTCAGCGGTTCGGCGTGAGCGGTCGGGTGGTTTGATCGTCCATTAGAAGGTGGTCTGCGCCCATGGACAGCAGTTTCGAAAAGCCCTTCGGCGGTTCCGAGCCCGTTGAGCGGGCGCTGATCGACGCCGCCTGGTCGCAGTTCGAGACCCTGGCGGCGCGGCACAAGCCGTCATCGGCCGACGTTCGGCACCCCTTCACCATTCCCGGTTATCACATTCTGGGGGAGATTCACCGGGGCGGACAAGGTGTCGTCTACCAGGCCGTGCAGGAATCCACGCAGCGCAAGGTAGCCGTCAAGGTCCTCAAAGAGGGCCCGTTTGCCGATTCAACCGAGCTGGCCCGGTTCGAGCGCGAGATAGACGTTCTCAGCCGGCTCAATCATCCACATGTCGTGGGCATTCATGATCGAGGTCTATGCGCCGGTCATGCCTACTACGTAATGGATTATGTACCCGGAAAGCCGCTCGACGCGCATGTCGCTTCCGCCCACATGTCGTTGAAGGAGATGCTGGAGCTGTTTGCCAAGGTGAGCGACGCGGTGAACATCGCCCACCTCCGCGGCGTCATCCATCGCGACCTCAAGCCCGGTAACATAAGGATCGACCTGGACGGCGAGCCTCGGATTCTGGACTTCGGACTAGCCAAGATCATCCAGCAGACGGCGAGCAGCTCGTCCGACAGTTCCATGACCATGACCGGTCAGTTCATCGGCTCGCTCCCCTGGGCCAGCCCCGAACAGGCCGAGGCTCGAACCGAGCCGATCGATCTTCGTACTGATGTGTATTCTCTCGGGGTGATCCTTTATCAAATCTTGACGGGCCGATTTCCGTATCCGGTGACAGGGCGGGCCAGCGACGTCGTCCGGCACATTACGCAGTCGAGTCCGGCACGGCCTTCCACAACTCACCGGAGGATTGATCACGACCTCGAGCTCATTCTGCTCAAATGCCTGGCCAAGGAACCCGAGCAGCGCTACCAGAGCGCGGGCGAATTGGCGCGCGACATTCGTCATTATCTGGCCGACGAGCCGGTCACGGCGACTTCGCCCAGCGCGGGATACAGACTCCGCAAGTTCGTGCGGCGAAATCGAGGACCCGTACTCGCGGGGACCGTCGTGGCCGTGGCCCTCCTTGCGGCCACCGCCGTCTCGATCGCATTCGCCGTGCGGACATCACGTGCGCTGGCGGCGGAGGAGAAGCAAAGGAATCTGGCACAAACCAGTGCAAAGGAGACGGAGGAGGTTGCAAAGTTTCAAGAAGCGCAACTCTCCCGCATCGACGCGCACACCATGGGTGTGCGGTTCCATACGGCGCTGCTGGAGAAGGCCCGTACGGCCGCGGAGCGGGCGAAGCTGTCGCCGGAGAGGGTGGATGCTCAAGTCGATGAGCTTGAACGACTCGTCGCCGGAATCGACTTTACGGGCATGGCGATGGAGTCGCTGGAGCACAACTTCTTCAAGCCCGCCCTTTCGGCAATCGAAAGCGACTTCGCAGACCAGCCGGGAGTCAAAGCCCGGCTGCTGCAGACTCTGGCTTCCACCCTGCGCAAGATGGGACTATACGATGCGGCGGACGGTCCACAGTCAGGGGCGCTCGCGATTCGTCAGCGCCTCCTGGGTGACGAGAGCCGCGATACGCTTGCGTCGCTGAACAAACTTGGCCTGCTCCGGCAAGACCAGGGCAAATGGGCGGAGGCTGAAGCATGTTTTCGCGAGGCGCTGGAGAAACGTCGCCGCGTACTGGGCGACTACGACCGCGACACGATCGCATCCATCAACAATCTGGGTCTGCTCCTGCAAATCCAGGGCAAACTAGCCGAAGCCGAGCCGCACTGCCGCGAAGCCCTTGACAAATACCGCCGAGTCCTCGGCAATGCGGACCCTAACACGCTGAATTCAATTCAGAATATGGGCTTTCTGCTCCTGGCGAAAGGCAAAAGGGCAGAGGCCGAGTCTTATTATCGCGAAGCCCTCGAAAGAAGCCGCGATGCATTGGGCGAGGATCATCCCGACACGATCATTTCCCTCAACAATATGGGCTATTTCCTGCAAACGATGGGCAAGCATGCCGAGGCGGAGCCTTACTATCGCGAGGCACTGGAAAAAAACCGCCGCGTGCTGGGCGACGAGCATCACGATACGCTTATGACCATGCTCAATATGGGCGGCGCGCTCAGCGAGCAAGGTAAGCTGGACGAAGCCGAGCCCCACGTTCGCGAAGCCGTGCAACTTTGTCGTCGCGTGTTGGGTGAGGCGCACCCTAATACCGCCATTTCGATCAACAACCTGGGCATACTGCTCAAATCGCAAGGCAAGCTGGCTGAGGCGGAGGCGCACCATCGTGAGGCACTGGAGAAATATCGTAGCACTTCGGGCGACAACCATCCCGATACGCTAAAGGTACTCGGCAGCCTCGCCGGCCTGCTGTGCACGCAGCACAAATACCGCGAGGTCGTCGAGTTGATGGGACCGGCCGAGGCAGACGTCCGCCGGGCGTTCACTGGCAGCAGCCCCGTGCATCTCGGTCGTCTGCTATCCGTACTGGGTTGCGCACGAGCGGCCACCGGCGAATTCGAGGCCGCGGAGGCGAACCTGAGTGAAGCGCACTCTATCTTGAGCCACGCCACCGGCGCAACGGACCGGGACCGCACGGACGTGTTAACCTGTATGGTGGAGCTATACGAGGGCTGGCACGCAGCCGTCCCCGACAAGGATTGCGACGCCAAGGCGACGGAATGGCGATCCCGGCTGCAGGAGCGGAAACCAACGCCTTGACCATTCATGCAACGCCGAAGGTCAAAGACTCTGCGAGGAGGATAGGGCCTGCGCATGGGCGGCGATCCTGACAAGCTTGCCAGTGGCTCTGAGCCGGTGGAGCGCTCGTTGATCGATGCCGCATGGGCGCAGTTCGAGACCCTGGCAGCGCGGCATAGGCCGTCCCTGTCGGATGGGCGGCGTTCACTGGCTATTCCCGGCTATCGCGTCCTGCGGGAGATTCATCGCGGCGGGCAGGGCGTGGTCTACCAGGCGGTGCAGGAATCCACGCATCGCAAGGTGGCCGTCAAGGTTCTCAAGGAAGGCCCCTTCGCCGATCCAACCGAGCTGGCTCGCTTCGATCGGGAGGTCGATGTTCTCAGCCGGCTCAATCATCCGCACATCGTGGCCATTCACGACCGGGGCCTGACCGCGGGACACGCCTACTATGTGATGGACTACATTCCTGGGCGTCCCCTGGATGCCCACGTGGCCGGCGCGGGCCTGCCCACGCGCGAGGTCTTGGACCTCTTCCGCAAAGTCTGCGAGGCCGTCAACATCGCTCACCTCCGCGGGGTTATTCATCGCGACCTCAAGCCCAGCAACATTCGCGTGGACGACGAAGGCGAACCCCGTATCCTCGACTTTGGACTGGCCAAGATGGCCCCGGAGTCGAGCTGGTCGGCCGATGACATGACGATCACCGGGCAGTTCATCGGCTCGCTGCCCTGGGCCAGCCCGGAGCAGGCCGAGGGGCGATCAGAGCTGCTGGATGTCCGCACGGATGTCTATTCCCTGGGCGTGATCCTCTATCAGCTCCTGACCGGCAGCTTCCCCTATCCGGTCTCGGGGCGGATGAACGAGGTCGTGCAGCACATCCTCCACACCAGCCCGGCGCGACCTTCCACACTGGCTCGCCACCTGGACCGCGATATCGAGGTCATCCTCCTGAAATGCCTAGCCAAGGATCCCGAACGCCGCTACCAGAGCGCGGGCGAGCTGGCCCGGGATGTTCAGAGATATCTGAAGGGCGAGCCCATCGAGGCCCGCCCGGCGACCTCCCTCTACCAGCTCCGGCAGTTTGCCCGGCGTAACAAGCCACTCGTCGCCTCGGTAATCACCATCATGCTGATCCTCGCCGCCGCAACGGCCGTGTCGCTGGTCTTCGCCGCCCAAGCCCGACGCGAGACCGGGCGCGCCACGCGCGAAGCCGCCCGCGCCGATCAGGCTCGCCGGGAGGCGGAGCAACGTCAGAAGGAGACTCAACAGGTCGCCGACTTTCAGTCGAACATGCTCCGCGAGATCGACGTGGAGGCCATGGGCCGGGGAATCAAGGAAGGCTTCCGCGAACAAGTGCGCTCGGCGATCGGACGGCAGTACGTGGGTGAGTATCCCAATCGGCGCAAGCGCAGTGAAGAGGAGGTCGATGCGGAGCTGGCGATCTACAACGAGCGGGCGGACTGGGCACAGCCGGCGGACGTGGCCCGGCGGGTGATTGATGAATACGTCCTGAAACAGGCCGGGCAGGCCCTCGAAAAAGAGTTCGCCAACCAGCCGCTGGTACAGGCCGACATCCTGCGGGCGATAGGGACGAACTATCAGGCCCTGGGGCTCTACGGCAAGGCAGAGCCGTACCTGCGGCAAGCCCTTGAGCTGCGTCGGGGCGTACTCGGCCCGGAGCATGAAGCCGTTGCGCAGAGCCTTAATAACCTGGCGTCGCTGCTGAAAGACAGTGGGGACTACGCTGCGGCCGAGCCGCTGTATCGCGAGTCCCTGGCGATGTATCGCAAGCTGAGGGGCGACGAACATCCGAACGTCGCGGATTGCCTGGATAGCTTGGCGAAGCTGTTGAACGACAAAGGCGAGCACGCCGCGGCTGAGCCGCTGTATCGCGAGGCCCTGGCCATGCGCCGCAGGCTGCTGGGCGACGAGCATCTGGGCGTGGCGCTGAGCCTGAACAACTGGGCGTTGCTCCTGACAGACAGAGGCGACTTCACCGCGGCCGAGCCACTGTTTCGCGAGTCACTGGCGACGTATCGCAAGCTTCTGGGCGACGAGAATCGGCACGTGGCGGCGAGCCTGAATAACCTGGCGAGGCTGTTGGGCGAGATGGGCGACCACGCCGCGGCCGAGCCGCTTTTTCGCGAGGCCCTGGCGATGCGCCACCGACTGTTGGGCGACGAACACTGGCTAACGCTGAATACGGCCAGCAACCTGGGCGGTCTACTCCGCGCCATGGGCAGACCGAAGGAGGCGATTGCCCTGCTTGCTCCCCTGGAGCCCGCGGATCGCCGGACGTTCACCGGCGGCAACGCCCTGCGCCTCGGGCGATTCCTCACCCGCCTGGGCCGCTCGCGCGCGGATACCGGGGACTTCGAACTGGCCGAAGCCAACCTGATTGAGGCGCATGCGATCGTGGTGGAGGCGAAAGGGGCTACTGCACAGGACCGTGGCGAGGTCCTGGCCGGCCTGGTGGAACTCTACGAGGCCTGGCATGCGGCCGAACCGGACAAGGGCTACGACGCCAAGGCGGCCCAGTGGCGCGCCGAGCTCGCCGACCGCCACGCGATACCGGCTCAGATCGAACCCTCGCCTCGCAGCGCCGGTCCATCCTGGGGCTCACCATCCGGTTGACCTGATCGACGGCTTAGCGTGGCGCGCGGGCGGCTACAGGTCCGGAATCTCCGGCTCCACGACCAGCGCCAGCAAAGAAAGAGACTCCTGCCAACCCGCGTAGCAGTACTCCAGCGGAATGACCCCGGGGATTCCCTCCTGCACGATGGTCAGGTCCGTTCCGACAAGCACCTTGCGCAGGCTGACCGTCACGCTCATCTCGCCGGGCAGGTTTGGATCGTCAAATCGATCGGTGTAACAGATCCGCTCATGCGGCGTCAGTTCAACAAAGGTGCCGCCGAAGGCATGCGACTTGCCCGATGAAAACTTGGTAAACGACATGCGATAGCCGCCGCCCACCCGGGCATCCATGTGGTGCACCTTCCCGGTGAAACCGTGGGGAGGGAGCCACTTGACCATGGCGTCGGCGTCGAGGAACGCGCGGTACACGCGTTCGCAGGGGGCGCGCAAGACTCGGTGCAATCGAACGGTATTGGCGGAGGGCTCTGGCATGATGTTTTTTCCCTTTCCCGATGTTTTACCGGGATCCTTGCTCGGGCGAGGCATGGTCGAAGCGAAGCTCCGGAATCCGCTCGTTGGTGCGCTGTGCCGCCCGATGGAACCCGCGTTAGAATCCCGGCCGTGGGAGGCGGCTCCGATAGCCGCCGAAATCGTTTGAATTGTAGGGCAAGAATCGGCTGAATTCAGCGCAAGGACGCGTTGCAGTCACCTTTTTACCGTGCGTCCGCGCATGAGATTCTCGACAGGCAGAGAGATGGGGATCGGCGGCGGCCCGAGGTTCGCAAGCGCCTCAGTGGCCAGATCGACAAGCGCTGGCGGGCCAGCTTCGACGAGGACGACGTAATGCAGGTAGCCTACCTGGAGGCCTTCCTTTGCATCGATCGGTTGACCGCCCGTGAGCCGTTGGTTGAGGCTCAGCGAGCAGCTTGGGCGGGGCTTCGTCAGACGGCTTGGGCGTACGCCATGCTGTCCAGTCAACGACATAGAAAATCAGCCGACAAAGCATGGCGGTGAAGAAGATTGCGATAACAGAGAAGGCAATGATTCCTGGCCACGTCAGCTCTCGCCCTCGATTGCTCACGTCTTCGGCGTGGACAAGTTCAAGCTTCGGGTGATCGTAGATGCGACCGGAAGACAGAGTAAGATTTGAGCCCTTGTCCGATGTATGGAAGACATGGAAGGTCATAGAGTCCCCCGGATTGATAGAGTCGGCGGCGACGCGGACATCTGATCCGCCACGGGCATACTTCACTTGAAGTCGCGGACTTCCGGCGGGCTCGGCTGGCAAGGCTGCGAGTATCTGTCCCTTGCCAGATATGGAGAGAGTGAGAGGCTGCGTTACGTCTCATCGTTCCACTTGAGGGGCTGTCCGCCAACATTGCGGATGATGATGCGAGCGACGTGGAGGTTGCGGAGTGGTACCGGCTCAAACGCGATACCGACTCCCGTGTCCCATTCGCAACGAAGCGGGGCTCCCGCGTTGAGGACTGCCTGCAAGGGACTCAAAGGGTCTACGGCGATTTCCTCTGCGACGCTGAGGCGGGCTGGCCTTGGGTAGTAGAGGAAGTATCCGGCCACGAAGACAGCCACCGTAGCGATAGGCCCCCAACCGCCAACGAGGAACTTCAAAAGTGCCTTGACGCGATCCTTCAATGTCTCTCCAAAACAAACGGGGGGGATGGTGTTCGGGTCAGGGGTTCGCGTCAAGGTCTAACGGTTTAGACCCTGCCCGAGGCGGCTTGCTCCCCGATCCGCTGGCGGGTAGGCTTGTTTCTGACGGAAAATGGGAAAATATACGGGAAAATATCCCGATTCCGTTAGGATTTTGGTACTTCATAAGTCATTGTAGCATAAGGATTTATGGCCTGCGGGCGTAATTCAGTGGTAGAATGCCAGCTTCCCAAGCTGGACGTCGCCGGTTCGAATCCGGTCGCCCGCTTTGCTATAATCTATTGGCCGAACGCGACTTAGCGTACCCGCCCGCGTGGGGCGGTGCGGCTCCTAAAGCCGGAAAAGTGGTAATTACCACTTTTTGGTGCGAAGGAGCCCACCATGCCCGGTCGCGCATCGCCTCGAATCCCGAGCTACCGCCTTCACAAGCCCAGTGGTTTGGCTGTTGTCCGTCTGAACGGTCACGACATTTACCTCGGCGAGCACGGTACGGCAGAAAGCCGCAAGGCATACGAACGTGTCATCACCCAGTGGCTCGCGAACGGACGGCACCCGCCGGGTGGCGGTCAGTCGCCGGCCTCAGCGAACGGTTTGGCCATCTGTGAGCTGATGCTGGCGTATCTCGACCACGCCAGGGGCTACTACGTGAAGAACGGAACGCCGACCGGTGAGTACGACAACATCCGCGATGCGCTGCGCCCCGTCGCGAAGCTGTACGACAAGACATCGGCTTCGAGCTTCGGGCCACAGGCCCTGAGGACAGTTCGGCAAGCGATGATCGAGGCCGGACTCGCGCGGTCCGTTATCAACGCTCGTGTGAACCGCATCCGGCGCATGTTTCGGTGGGGCGTGGAAAACGAACTGGTGGCACCTGCTGTTCTGCACGGCATTCAGGCCGTGGCGGCGCTTCGGCAGGGGCGCAGCGAGGCTCGTGAAACCGCTCCAGTAAAACCAGTTTCGGATGATCAGATCATGGCCGTTCTCGAATTCGTGCCTCGACCCGTAGCGGCGATGATTCAGCTACAGCGGTTGACAGGAATGCGCCCAGGGGAGGTGATGGCGATAAGGCGGTGCGACATCGAGGTCGGCGGGAGGAACTGGGTTTATCGACCGGTGTCACACAAGACACAGCACCACGGGAAGCGTCGGGTTATCTTTCTGGGGCCACGGGCGCAGCATGTCCTTGAGCCCTTCCTGGATCGCGAGCCGGAGGCTTACCTTTTCAGGCCCTCGGAGACCGTTGAGGAGCTTCACAAGCGGCGACGGGCTACTCGGAAGACACCGCTGAGGCCGAGCCAAGCTTCGCGCACCAGAATGAAAGTACCTCATCGTCGGCCTGGAGCACGGTACACGAGGCGAAGCTACGCGGTAGCGATTGCCCGTGCCTGTGACCGCGTGTTCCCGCCGCCGCCATGCCTCAGTGAGGAAGATAAGAAGTTGTGGCGTCGGGGGCACCGATGGTCACCGAATAAGCTCCGGCACACCGCGGCTACCGACCTCCGCCAACGGTTCGGCATTGAATCAGCCCGCGTCGTACTCGGCCACAGCTCGTCCGTAACCACGGAAATCTACGCTGCCTTAGACGAGTCTAAAGCGGCCGAGATCATGGAACAGGTCGGATAGGCGGGGGGAACATACTCCCCGGCCCGGTTGCTTTTTGGGAAACGATGCGGGGAGGGGCCCCGTGAACCAAGCTCTTACCTCGACCAGTGAAGGGCGAGATGCAGGGGTGTTACGGGATTGGCTGGCCCAGCGTGACACGCCCTGTCCCGTGTGCGCATACAACGTCCGGGACTCACAATTACAGACCTGTCCAGAATGCGGCGCCCCTCTTACGCTTTCGCTTGATTCAGGAGATT
>SBAX01000350.1 GCA_005240095.1 Phycisphaera mikurensis | reverse complement strand
TCCGGGCATCCCCTGCGATAACAATGCCCAGTGCGATACGGGCGGCACGTGCTCGACGGGCACCTGCAACACGCAGGGCTTCTGCCGCGACAAGTGCGGGCGGTGCAACTAGCCGCCGGCGAGTTTGACCCGGCATGAGGACATGCCGGCTCTGAAAGTAAGGGGGCGGGTCCTTTGCGGGGCCCGCCCCTTTTTGTTGGTGTTGCCCTGGCTGGACGACCGAGGGTAAACTCCCGCCGATCGACCGATGAGCTGAGTCCGGAGGATCGAACATGTCGAAGCTGGCGCCGCTGAATCTCAAGTCGTGGATCGAGGAACATCGCCATTTGCTGCGGCCACCGGTGGGCAATCAGTACCTGTACCGCGGCCAGGATTTCTTCGTGATGGTGGTGGGGGGGCCCAACGCCCGCAATGATTTCCACATCACCGAGTCCGAGGAGTTCTTCTATCAGGTCAAGGGCGACATCGTCGTCCAGACCCGCGAGAACGGGCGGACGGTGAATCACAAGATCCGCGAGGGGGACACTTTTTTCATTCCGCCGAACGTCCCGCACTCGCCGCAGCGTCCGCCGGACACCATCGGGATCGTCGTGGAGCGGGTGCGCCCGCCGGATGAGACCGAGCACCTGGTGTTCTACTGCGAGAAGTGCGGGGAGCTGGTGTGCGACATCGAGTTCGCCTGCAAGGACATCGTCGAGCACTTCCGTGACACGATGGAGGCGTTCTGGAAGGACGACCAGCGGCGGACGTGCAAGAAGTGCGGTACCAAGGTCCCCAAGCCGGGCCCGGTGTCGACGCTGCCGTCGTGCTGATCGGCGGGCGTCCAGAGGGCCATTTCGCAGCGTGAGTCGAGAACGCACGTGGCCAAGGGAACCAAGCCGACGGACGCCGCAATCGGCTTCCGCGTGAAGTCGGGGTGGGCCACGGCGGTGTTGCTCGGGGGCGCGGTGGACGCGCCGCGAGTGCTCGATCGGTGCGTTGTTGAGCTTTCCGACCCGGACGTCCCGGAGACACGCCAGCCCTATCATGCGAGTACCGGCCGCGAGGAGACGGATGCCGCCAGGATTCGTCGCCGAGTCACCATCGTCGAGCGAGTGGCGAGTCGTTCGCTGAAAGAACTGCTCACGAAGTACCGGCAGCTTGATGGGCGCGTTCGCGGGGCGGCGCTCGTCGTGGGAAGCGTCATCGACCCGGAGTCCATCGCCAATCCGCACATCCGTGCCCACGCCTGCGAGGGTAGGCTCTTTAGGACCGTCTTGGAGAGGGCCTTGTCCGCCCGCGGCGTACGCTCCCGGGTTCTGCTGGAGCGGAGCGCGTACGCCGAGGCGGCAGCGGCGATCGGCCAGTCGCCGGCGGTACTCAAGCGCAAGCTCCTCGCCATGGGTCGATCGGTGGGTCGGCCCTGGGGAGCCAACGAGAAGCTGGCGGCCTTGGCCGCGTGGACGACAATGGCGTGACGGCCGTCCGGCCGCCACTTCGACATCATCCGGCTGAGGCGGCTACAATTCCGCTGTGAAGATTGATTTGCATACGCACATGCTGCCGGAGAACTGGCCCGACCTGCGGGAGCGGTACGGGTACGGCGGCTTCGTCCGCCTGGAGCACTGCGGGGCCTGCCGGGCGCGGATGATGATTGAAGACAAGTTCTTCCGCAACATCGAGGACAACTGCTGGTCGGCCGCGCGGCGGATTGAGGAATGCGATTCGCACGGCGTGGCCCTGCAGGCGATTTCCACCGTTCCGGTGATGTTCAGCTACTGGGCGAAGCCGGCGGATGGCCTCGATCTGGCAAGAATGCTCAACGACCACCTGGCGGACGTAGCCGGCGCGCATCCGGACCGCTTTGTCGCCCTCGGTACGCTCCCCATGCAGGCAACCGACCTTGCCATCGGCGAGCTTGAGCGCTGCGTCAGGGAGCTGCGAATGCCGGGGGTGCAGATCGGCAGCCACGTGAACGGATGGAACCTGGACGACCCCCGGATTTTCCCGGTCTTCGAGGCGGCCGCAGACCTCGGAGCGGCAGTGTTCGTCCACCCCTGGGAGATGCTCGGCAAGGACCGGACGTCGAAGTACTGGCTCGGCTGGCTCGTGGGCATGCCCGCGGAAACGGCCCTGGCGATCTGCTCCGTCATATTCGGCGGAGTTTTGGAACGTCTGCCGAAGCTACGCATCGCGTTCGCCCATGGGGGTGGCTCATTCCCCGCCACGATCGGGCGCATCGAGCAGGGGTTCAAGGCACGTCCCGATCTCTGTGCGGTCGATAATCCGGTTAACCCTCGCAACTATCTGGGCCGATTTTTCGTAGACTCGTTAGTGCACGATGCCGATGCCCTACGGGGGCTGATCCGCCTGATCGGCGCCGAGCGCATCGCTTTAGGTTCCGATTATCCCTTCCCTCTGGGCGAGGACCGACCCGGCAGGTTGATCGAGTCCATGGACGACCTGGCGCCGGAGCAGAAGGACTGGTTGCTGTTTCGGACCGCGCTCGAATTCCTGGGGCTGAAGCGGTGGCCTGTGACCACTGGCGCGTGACCAGTGCGTCTAGTATCTAGCACTACAGCGCTAATTGTCATGGCGTTTGAGTCGTGAGGTTTTGGCGGTGCGGTTGCGGGCTTGGTGGTACTGGATGATGCGGGCGGTGCGTT
>SBAX01000240.1 GCA_005240095.1 Phycisphaera mikurensis | reverse complement strand
TAAAGTGGGCGGCTGGACAGTTGCAGGAGCGGATATGCCGCTGTTGGTGACGGGCAGCATCGGGATTGACACGGTGGTCTCGCCGTACGGGCGGGCGGAAGGCGTGCTGGGCGGGTCGGCGGTGTATTTCTCGCTCGCGGCCTCGCAATACGTACCCGTGCGCCTCGTCGGGGTGGTGGGCGAGGACTTTCCCCCCGAGTTCCGCAAGGTCCTGGAAGGGCGGAACATCGACCTCCGCGGGTTGGAGGTGCGGAAGGGGAGCAAGACCTTCCGCTGGTCGGGGCGCTTCGAAGGGGCCATGAACCAGGCCGAGACCCTGGAGCTGGACCTCAACGTCCTCGCTGAGCGCGGGCCGAAGGTCCCCGAAGTCTTTGCCGACAGCAAGATGGTCTTCCTGGCCAACACCCACCCGACCTTGCAGCGCGACCTTCTTAAGCAGCTTCGTTCGCCGGAGCTGGTGGTCTGCGACACGATGGATCTTTGGATCACCACCGAGCGGGAGTCGCTGGTGGAGACGCTCCGCGTAGTCCATGGGGTGATCGTCAACGACGGCGAGGCCCGCCAACTGACCGGGAAGATGAATCTGTTTGACGCCGGTGAGGCCATTCTCGCTCTGGGGCCGCGGTTCGTCATGATCAAGAAGGGCGAACACGGCGGGCTGCTGGTCTCGCGGGACGGCGTCGCCGCTCTGCCGGGGTTCCCGACGACGCGCGTGAAGGACCCCACCGGGGCGGGCGACACATTCGCGGGCGGCATCCTCGGCTACATTGCGTCCGTGGGGCGAACGGACTTCGAGACCCTGCGACAGGCTCTGGTCCGTGGGACCGTGGCCGCGTCGTTCGTGATCGAGGATTTTTCCGTTCGCCGCGTGGAAGGGCTTACCCGCGCGGAGCTGGACCGCCGCGTGGCGGAGTTCGTAAAGATGCTGAGGTTCGGGTAGCCAGCGAGCCGCAGGCTTTAGCCTGCGCGGACGTGCGGCGTGAGAATGGCGCCGGGGCCCAAAGTGAGGCTGTTCATCGCCATCGAGTTGAGTGATGAAGTCCGGGCGGCGCTGACCGAGGTGCAGGCCGGCATCAAGAAGTGGTCTGAAATGGTCCGCTGGATCGAACCGGCTCAGTTGCACATGACCTTGAAGTTTCTTGGTGAGGTGCCGGAGGAAAAAGTGGCGGCGGTTTCGGAGGGGCTGACGGTTGCCGCCGGCGAGGTTGCCCCGTTCGACCTGAGCTTGACGGAGTGCGGCTGCTTCCCGCCGCGCGGGGGCGTGCGGATCGTCTGGGTGGCAGCGCACGATGAGAGCGGCCGGCTTGCGGCGATTGTGGAAGCGATCGAAAGACAGATGGAACCTCTCGGTTTTGTTCGCGAGGAGCGCCCGTTCTCGCCGCACCTGACCATCGGGCGGGTGCGCGACGACCGCAGCGGGAGCCAGCTTCGCTCGGCGGTCCAGGCGGCCAAGGCTCGCCCCGTTCGACAATATGTTTCTCATGTAACGCTCATGCAGTCGCGGTTGTCGCCCAAGGGGGCGTCGTATAGCGTAGTCTCGAAGGCAAGCTTGACGGAAACGTAGAATTGGCAATCGGCAATCGGCAATTGGCAATCCACGGAGGTCTCTTATGAAAGTGGTCATGCCGGAAACAAACGCTCGCCGTGAGGAGGCCTTGGGTCGGGCGCTGCAGCAGATCGAGAAGGCCTACGGCAAGGGCGCGATCATGCAGCTCGACAAGATGGAGGCCGAGGTGGACGGAATCTCCACGGGGGCGCTCTCCCTCGACCTTGCCCTGGGCGGGCATGGCCTGCCCCGCGGGCGCATCGTGGAAATGTTCGGCCCGGAGTCGTCGGGCAAGACCACGCTGGCGCTGCACGTGGCGGCCATGGCTCAGCGGCAGGGGGGAATCGCCGCGGTCATCGACGCGGAACATGCCATGAGCCCGGTGTGGGCGAAGAAGTGCGGCGTGAACCTTGAGAAACTGCTGATCAGTCAGCCCGAGGCCGGCGAAGAGGCCCTGGAAATCGCCGAGATGCTGGTCCGCAGCGGCTCGGTGGATGTCATCGTCGTGGACTCCGTGGCCGCTCTGATTCCGCGGGCGGAGCTGGAGGGCGAGATGGGCGACGCCCACGTGGCGTTGCAGGCCCGGCTGATGAGTCAGGCCCTGCGCAAGCTCACCGCGGCCATCGGCAAAACCCGCACCATCGTCATCTTCATCAATCAGTTGCGCATGAAGATCGGCGTCATGTTCGGCAATCCGGAGACCACGCCCGGCGGGCGGGCCTTGAAGTTCTATGCCTCCGTGCGCCTGGACATCCGGCGGATTTCCTCGATCAAGGAGGGCGAAACGGTGACCGGCAATCACGTGAAGGTCAAGGTGGCGAAGAACAAGGTGGCCGCCCCGTTCCGCGAGGCCGAGTTCGACATCATGTTCGACAGCGGGATCAGCGCCGAAGGCGACCTGATCGACCTGGCCACCGCGGACAACATCATCACGAAGAGCGGCGCCTGGCTGGGCTACAAGGATGTGCGCCTCGGGCAGGGTCGGGAAAACGTCAAGCAGTTCCTGCGTGACAACCCCGACCTTTTCGACGAAATTCGCGGAGCCGTCCTCGCCAGGCGGGTCAAGCCGCCCGCACCGGTGGCCGGCCAGCGCGGAGCGGTTCAAGCGGATGAGGACGAAGACGAGAAGCCTGCGGCCAAGGAGCCAGCCAAGAGGAAGCGGGCCTAGGGAAGAAAGAGGACGAGCGATCCATTGATGACGCGACGCTGGTGGATTTGCGGAGTGGCGAGTTTGGCGGCGCTGAGCCTGTGGTGCGCCTGCGGGAGCGACACGCGCCTGGCGGGAAAGAAGCTGCGCAGCCCGACGGTCAAGACGGTCGCCCATTATGACATTACCTTGGACCAAAGCGCTACTCCCAAGCAGGTGGCGTACGTGGCCTTGCGGGCGATTCGCGATGACGTGCTCGCGGAGAATCGGGAACAGCGTGAGGCCGCTTTAGATAAGCAGTTCGACGTCTGTGCTGCCGGGGTCATCGCCGGGAGGAACAAGACCAGCCTCCCGCGGGATGAGTTCCTCCACAAGGTGGTTTATCATTGGGCGCCGACCGCCGCGCATTACGTAGCCGACTTTCCGACAGACTGGGAATCGGCCGACGCCCGGCTGGTGGTGGAAAATGAAGCGCCGCCCAAGGACGCCAAGGCGGACAGGCCCGAGGCGTCGGTGGCGATCGCCCTGGCCGATCCGTCCCACGATCCGAGGGCTTCCGTGGTCCTGAAGGTCTGGCTGGTTCAGGACGCAGGCTACTGGCGCGTGACCCACCTCAGCTTTGATCCCGCGCGCCGCAGTCTAACCGGCTGAGAGAAGCGAATGTCGGATCGCAGATGGCGAATGAGTAGAAACCTCCGATGTCCAACCGCTCGCGCAATCGCCGCTCTCTGTCCTCGATTGATCCTCCGACCATAGCCGTCAAGGGCGCTCGCGAGCACAACCTCAAGAACGTCTCCCTGACCCTTCCGCGCGGCAAGCTGATCTGCTTCACCGGCGTCTCAGGCAGCGGCAAGAGCAGCTTTGCCTTCGACACTCTTTTTGCCGAAGGGCAGCGGCGGTATCTCGAGTCGCTCAGTTCCTACGCCCGGCAGTTCCTCGGGCAGTTGCCCAAGCCGGATGTCGATCAGATCACCGGCCTGAGCCCGGCCATCTCCATCCAGCAGAAGACCAGCGGATGGAACCCCCGCAGCACGGTGGGCACGATCACCCAGGTCCATGACTATCTTCGCGTGCTTTTCGCCCGCGTCGGTCGCCAGCACTGTACCTCCTGCCGCGGATCGATCAGCGCGCAGTCTCGCGAGCAGATCGTGGGCCGGATCATGGAACTGCCCGCGGGGGCGAAAATCCTGATCCTGGGTCCCGTGGTGCGCGGACAGAAGGGCGAGTATCGCGATCTGTTCGAGAACCTCATTCGCCAGGGCTACGCCCGGGCGCGAATCGACGGGCAGGTGATTTCTTTGGCCGAGGCGCCGCCTCTGGCCCGCAACATCCGCCACAACATCGAGGTGGTCGTTGATCGCCTGACCGTTTCTCCGCAGGTGCGCGCCCGCCTGGCCGAGGCCGTGGAGAACGCCCTCAAGATCGGCGAAGGCACGCTCATCGTGACCGGAGCGACGGAGCGACGAAGCGACGAAGCGACGAAGGGATCCGAAACGGAAAACGTCAAAACGTCAAAACGTCAAAAAGTCGAAATGGACGAGAGCGTCGAACAAGCGTCGAACGCGGATGATTTGCTTCTGTCTTCGCGATATGCGTGTCCTAAGTGCGATCTGAGCTTCGAGGCGCCTTCACCGCAGCTCTTCAGCTTCAACTCCCCGCAGGGGATGTGCCTGACCTGCGACGGCATCGGAGCGACGTTTGATTTCGATCCCCATGCTCTGGTGCCCGATCCGAAGAAATCGTTTCTCAAATACGCCATCGATCCCATGCGTTTCTGGGGGCGGATGGGCAAGTGGCGGCGGCACATCTATCGGGGAGTGGCCGCTCACGTGGACTTCGACCTGAACATGCCCTGGGAGCGGCTGTCCCAGAAGGCCAAGGATGCTCTCCTCTACGGATTGGGCGAGACGCATGTGACCTACGAATGGAAGTGGGCGGGCGGCGTGTGGCGGCATGGGGGCAAGTTCGCCGGGGTCCTGGCGGACCTGCGCGAGAAGCACCGCCGGGCCAAGGCCGGCTTCGTACGCGAGTACTATGAGAAGTTCATGCGCAAGACGCCGTGCCCCGATTGTCGCGGGGCAAGGCTCAACCCCCAGGCGCTGGCCGTGCGCATTGCGGGCAAAAACATTCAACAAGTTTGCGCCCTCTCCATCCGCGAGGCCCGCCAGTTCTTCGACGACCTGCAGTTGTCGCCCACGGAGCAGACCATCGCCCGTGACGTGCTCAAGGAAATCCGCGCCCGCCTGACGTTCATGTGCGACGTGGGGCTGGATTACCTGGCCCTGGATCGTACCGCCCCTACGCTTTCCGGCGGCGAGTCGCAGCGCATCCGCCTAGCCAGCCAGATCGGCGCCGGGCTGGTGGGGGTGCTCTACATCCTCGACGAGCCCAGCATCGGCCTGCACCATCGCGACAACCAGCGCCTGCTGGATTCGCTTTGCCGCCTGCGGGACATGGGCAACACCGTGGTGGTGGTCGAGCACGACGAGCAGACCATGCGTGTGGCCGACGAGATCGTGGACTTCGGCCCCGGGCCCGGCGTTCGCGGTGGCGAGGTCGTCGCCCAGGGACGCCTCCCCGCGGTCATGCAGTGCGAAGCGTCGCTGACCGGCAAGTTCCTCCGCGGCGACGAACAGATCGAGATCCCCGCCGCCCGCCGGCCAATCGCTCGCAACAACGGTCGCAATGGCGCGCGAAAGATTCGAGGACACCGATGATGCCGCCGCCGAGGACTGTGCGGATCGCAAAGGACGGACGGTCCGCATCACGTGATTCAAACCGACAATCGACAACGAACCATGGATCTTCTCAGTGGCTGAGGGTTGTCGGCGCGCGGCAGAACAATCTCAAGAATGTCACGGTCGAGATTCCTCTCCAGCGGTTCGTTTGCGTCACCGGTGTCTCGGGATCGGGGAAGAGTTCGCTGGTCAATGACATCCTCCGCGAGGCCCTGGCGCGGGACCTGAACGGCTCGCAGAACGCCGAAGCCGGGGATTACGATCGCATCGAGGGACGCGAACATCTCGACAAGGTGATCGACATTGACCAGTCGCCCATTGGGCGGACGCCGCGCTCCAACCCGGCCACATACATCAAAGTCTTTGATGAGATTCGCGACCTGTACGCGAGGCTGCCGGATTCCAAAGTCCGCGGCTACAAGCCCGGACGCTTCAGCTTCAATGTCACGACGGGGCGCAACGGCGGGGGGCGCTGCGAGGCCTGCGAGGGCAACGGGGCCAACAAGATGGACATGGAGCTGCTCGCCGACCTCTGGGTGACCTGCCCGGTGTGCGCGGGCCGGCGCTTCTCCCGCGAGACCCTGCAGATCCTCTACAAGGGCAAGAGCATCGCCGACGTGCTGGAGATGGACGTCCAGCAGGCGCTCACACACTTCGAAAACATCCCGGCCATCGCGGGCATGCTCCGCACCCTGCACGACGTCGGCCTGGACTACATCAAGCTCGGACAGTCCTCCACGACGCTCTCCGGCGGGGAGGCTCAGCGGATCAAGCTCGCCCGCGAGCTGGTGAAGAGATCCACCGGGCGCACGCTCTACCTGCTCGATGAGCCCACCACCGGCCTGCACTTTGCGGATATCAAGAAACTGCTCGCCGTCCTGCACGGCTTCGTAGACAGCGCCAACAGCGTGCTGGTCATCGAGCACAACCTGGACGTGCTCAAGACCGCGGACTGGATCATCGACCTGGGTCCCGAAGGCGGCGCGGAAGGCGGGCGCGTAGTGGCCGAGGGAACGCCGGAAGAGGTCGCACAGTGCGGGCAGTCGCACACGGGAAAGGCCCTGCGCGAACTGTTTGCCGAATCCGCGCGCCGTGGTCGCAACAGCCGAAGTCAAAGATTTGGAATCTCAAATCTGAAATCTCAAATCGGGGGTGGCGTGGCCAAGCGCAGCGCCGCCATGCAATCAACAATTGGCAATCGGCAATCGGCAATCGGCAATGCGGTCGTCTCCGTCGTCGGCGCTCGCCAGCACAACTTGAAGAACATCAACATCGAGTTCCCCCACGGCCAGACCACGGTCTGCTGCGGGCCCAGCGGCAGCGGCAAAAGCAGCTTTGCCATCGACACCGTGTACACCGAGGGCCAGCGGCGTTATGTGGAGTCGCTCAGCTCCTATGCCCGCCAGTTCCTCGGGCGCCTGCAGCCGCCCAAGGTCGATCACGTCTACGGCCTGTCGCCCGCCATCTGCATCGAGCAGAAGAACACCAGCAAGTCGCCGCGGTCCACTGTCGGCACGGTGACGGAAATCTACGACTACATGCGCATCCTCTGGGCGCGGGTGGGTGTGCCGCATTGCCCCAAGTGCAAGACCCCCATCGGCACCCAGACTTCCGATCAGATCGTCGAGCGCCTGCTGGCCCTGGGCGACGGCGCCCGTGTGCTACTGCTCGCCCCGGTTTCACCTGCCAGCAATGAGAGCTACGTCCAATTACTCCAGCGCGAGCGGGCCAACGGCTATTCCCGCGTCCGGATCGACGGCGTGCTGCACTCGCTTGACGGGGAACTGCCTATCGACGCCAAGCGCCGCCACGCTGTCGAGCTGGTGATCGACCGCGTCATCGTGCGGTCCGCGGCTCGCTCGCGTATCGCCGACAGTGTGGAGCAGGCCCTCGTCGTCGGCGCGGGCAACATGATCGCTCAGCCGGTAATCGATGACCTTGGCGGCAGATCGAAGGGCGCCGCCGACCTGCGCTTCTCTCAGCATCGCTCCTGCACGCGTTGCCGGCAGAGCTTCGAGGAACTCACTCCACACCATTTCTCGTTCAACACGCGAATGGGCTGGTGCGAGCAATGCGAAGGACTGGGCGTGCAGCGCGGGGCCAACCCCTCCGCCATCGTCGCCCGCCCCACGCGCTCCATTGTGGACGGGGCCATCACGGGTTGGGGTGTAGTAGAGCCCGGCAGCCTCCTGTTCCGCCTGGCCTCCAGCCTCGCGGCCCACCTGGGCTTCGACGTGCGGTCACCGTGGGATCGGTTGACGCCGACGCAGCAGCTGGCCTTCCTCCAAGGTTGCGGCGAAGACTGGATTGAGGTCTCCATGGACGATGTAGCGTCGCCCCTTGTGGGCGGCGCTTGGGGTTCGAGTGACTCCGGCCGTCAAGCGCCGGGGGCAAGCCCCGACGCTACATTACGGGCGCCGCACGGCTTGCGCGTCCAATGGAACGGCTTTTTCCCCAGCATCCACCGGGCCACGCTGGCCAGCGCCGCGTATCGCGATCGCCTGGCCGAGTTCGTCAGCGACGTTCCATGCCAGGCATGCTCGGGAAGCCGCCTGCGCCTAGATAGCGCGGCCGTTCGCCTGACGGGCAGGACGCTCCACGAAATCTGCCTTGAACCCCTCGGCCGCGCCTTGGAGTGGTTCCGCCAGATCGATCTCGACCGCCGCGAGCGCAAGATCGCCGGCGAACTGCTCCACGAGATCACCTCCCGCCTGCGATTCCTTGTCGAGGTGGGGCTGGACTACCTGACGTTGCACCGCACCGCCTCCACGCTCTCCGGCGGGGAGGCCCAGCGCATTCAGCTCGCCTCGCAGATCGGCACGGGCCTCACCGGCGTGCTCTACGTTCTCGATGAACCGACCATCGGCCTGCATCCGCGCGACAATGCCCGGCTGATCACGGCTCTCAATCGCCTCAAATCACTGGGCAACACGCTGCTGCTCGTGGAGCACG
>SBAX01000037.1 GCA_005240095.1 Phycisphaera mikurensis | reverse complement strand
CCGCGGAGAGGTTTCTTGCGCTTCTTTTCAGGTTTGGGCGGGGCGGCGTGATGGGCGGCGACGGCCTCCTGCATTTCCGCAGCGGTGGGTGCGTGGACGGCCTTGATCGACAGGGAAATGCGGCGGTTCTCCGTATCCACGCCGAGCACGCGGGCCTCGACCTCCTGCCCCGGCTGAACCACATCGGCGCAAGTCTTCACCCGCTTGTCGGAAAGCTCGGAGATGTGCACGAGCCCTTCCACCGAAGGGGCGATCTCCACGAAGGCGCCGAAGTCGGCCAGGCGCGTCACCTTGCCCTTGACGATGGAATTCGACGGGAAGCTGTCGAACACGCCCGCCCACGGATCCTCCTGAACCTGCTTCATGCTCAAGGCGATGCGCCGCTTGTCGGGCTCCACACGGATGACCAGGCAATCGACGACACTGCCGACTTGGACCAGGTCGGTGGTCTTCTTGGTGCGTGACCAGCCCATCTCGCTGATGGGGATCAAACCATCCACGCCGGGCTCCAGTTCCGCGAAGGCCCCAAAGTCCGCCAAGCGCACGACCCGCACCTTCAGCCGCGTGCCCACCGGGTACTTGTTGGGGGCTTCGTTCCAGGGATCAGGCTGAATCTGCTTGAGGCCCAGCGAGATTCGCTCCTTCTTGGGGTCGACCTTGAGGACCATCACCTCGACGCGCTGGCCGGGCTTGAGCACGTCGCTAACCTTGGCGACCTGTCCCCAGGCAAGGTCGCGAATGTGCACCAGCCCGTCGACGCCGCCCAGGTCCACGAAGGCCCCGAAGTCGGTGATGCCGCGGACCACGCCGGAGCGCACCTGTCCGGCGGCGAGTTCCGCCCTGAGTTTCTCGCGGTTCTCGGCCAGTTCCTTTTCCTGCACCTTGCGGCGGCTGAGGATCACGCTTTTCGTCCGCCGATCCAGCTCGATCACTTCGCACTTGACGTTCTGATTCAGCAGGAGGGAGATGTCCTTCATCTGGGCAATGTCCACCTGCGAGCCGGGCATGAAGGCACGGATGCCCTTGAGATCCACCTCCAGCCCGCCCTTGATGAGGCCGGTGACGCGGCCCTCCACGAGCATCCCTACGGTGAGAGTGGTCCACGTGGCCCGCTGGGCGGCGCCCTTTCGGCTGACGAGCCAGAGGCCGGAGTCTGCGTCGAAGCGATCGACGACGACATCCACCCGGCGACCGACTTCGATGACTTCCTTCTTGCCGAAGTGATTGCGGGGCAAAAGCCCCTGGGACTTGACGCCGAACTGCAGGAAGATGTCGTTCTCGCTCACGCCCGTCACCGTACCGACGAGCTCGGCGCCGGGGGCCAGCGGGCCATCGCCGCCGACCTCGCCGCGAAGTTCGGCCAGGTCCGAGGGGCCCATCGCCGCCATCGCGTCCGCCACTTCGCGGTCGATCTCTTCCATGCTTGGTGAATGCGAAGCGCCGTCGTTAACGGCGGCATCCGCCCGGCCTGCGGGATCAAAAGAATCGTTCATCTAATCTAGCGGCTCGTTAGAACGTGCTGCACGGGCAATCGACGCCGGGTGGCGACGAAGCGGACGAGAAGGTCCGCGGCTTTCAGCCCGAAACGACCATGCTTTCTCTCACGTGAAGGAAGCGATTCGACCTAACTTCAAATCGGCATCTGCCTGCCGCGGCTCAAACTCGACGGGCTCCCGGATTCGGTAGCTCCTGGCGGAGGCTCTTCCCTCCGCCCCCTCTCCGTCGAGGCTTCTACGTGTCCTTCTACCGAGGCGCGCCAGGGAAGTCAAGGAGCTCTCGTACACAGGCGTCCGCCGGCCCTCCGCGACCGCTGCCCGAACCCGCCGCTCAAGCGGCGTGCCTCGAAGGTCCCTCCAAACAGCCCTTCTGTAAAAAGAATCGGCCCAAGGTGGCGATAACTCCGTGCCTTGGGCCCTTCACTCTCAGAAGAACAAGAACCCAACAGCGAGATAGAGGTTTGCCACTACAAGGACCGCGATGACCTGCGTGGCGATGGCGACGCCGAGAGCGTGTGGCATTCGAAGATACAGCACGTAGCCGCAACGAATTGACCAGATGGCATGGGCTATCACGGCGAGTGGCGCTACTAAGTTCAAGAACAGAGCCAATTCTTCGAGCAGCTGGGACGAGCCAAAGTTCAAACCGAGGAACGCAAAAGAAACCGCCGATGCCGCTCCGGGGATGACCGGGACCACACTGTGCGCGCACACGCGCAGTACGTGGACCAAAAGAACCTTACAGCGGCGCATGGATTCGCGCAGGACCATCAATGCCGCAAATGAAGCTAACCACCACGCAAACAGAACACCTCCGATGCTTAGTAAGGGCCACGGCGGCCACAACATTCCCAGCAGGGAGGTGAGATACATCGATGGTGCATCGCTCCAAAGTAGCCCCTGGCTTAAATTCCAAGCCGTGGGCATCGCAGCCGCGGTTGAAAGCACGACGGACGCAGTTATGAGGTAGCCCATGATGAACCACTACAGCAGCGCCGCAACGTTCGGCGGGTCCTCCAGATCGACATATCGCCAGAGCCTGCGTGGTCGCAAGGCCAGCCACCATGTCCGAATCAGCGAGCGGATGGGCTCGGTGCGCCAGCGGTATTCGAAGAGCGGCTTGCGCCTGCGATGGTAGGCCTGCAGCGCATCCTTCCAGGTGAAGGCAACTCCGCACTCCGGGCAGCGGGTCTCGTGCAGGCCGTAGAGGTGATACCCGCATTTGCCGCAGGTCAGCTCCTCGAGAGGGACGGCGTCGGCCCATTGGAACTCCAGGGCGCAGGCCGGGCACTTGGGTTCGCTAAGCCCGCGGAGATCCTGGCCGCAGCGGGCGCAGGCCACGTCAAAGTGCACCAGCTCCCAGTTGGGCGCCGCGGACCCGGCCAGGACTGTTTCGCTAGGACTCACCGAAGTCAGGTAACCCGTAACTGGTAATTGGTAATTGGTAACTGGCCGTTAGTCCCTCAGCTTCATCGCAAAATGGTGCGAGGTGATGTCCATGCGTTTCCGCAGGTAGAAGCGGTGAGCCCCGAAGCGCTGCACGCCGCTGTCCAGGTGAAGCTGGTCGCACTCCAGTTCGCGCGCCCGGGCCACAAGCCAATCGAAGAGCTGTTCGCCGTAGCCCTTGGATCGGTCGATCTGCCGGGTCACGAGGTCATCGACGTACAGCGTCTTCCCCCAGGCCAGGTACTCGGCTACGCGAAAACCCGCGACCGCCCGGACCTCGCTTTCGTCTTCGAGGTACGCCAATTGGTAGCCGGCCTCGCGAGCTTGCCGCTGCACTTGGGCCAGGAATCGCTCCTTGTCCAAGTGGGTCCGCAGTTCGTGCATGACCGGATAGCAACGCTCCAGAGAGGGTAGTGTTTGAGCCAGGGCGATGGTCATGGGGGCTCAAAATGGGGCCGATGGCGGCCCGAGCGGCCTATAAGCCGCACCGCTGCTTGCATTGTCGGGGTCCTTCCGCTAGGCTTATAATCTTCGTGGGGAACCGCCGCAACTACGATTGACCGGGGGACTGCGGCAAGGGGAGTGCGCACGCAATCCCGCCGTGCGCCGAGGGGACGGGCTTCAACCCATCCAGTAAGACGTGCAGGAGAGGGGCCAACAAGTGCGAAAGCGGCACGGAGCCGGCGCTGTCTTCGTCGGCACGGTTCTGGCCGTGTGCGGCGTTCTGTACGCCCAGCGGCCTACGACCAAAGCGCTCTCCGAGCCGGTCTACGTCGAGCCCGGTCCCGTCGAAAAAACAGTCCTCTACGCCACCGGTGAAGAAATCGAGGTTTCCACGGAGTGGGTCTGGCGCCCAGCGTGCGGCAGCGACCTTTCCCGGGTCACGGTCGACGACCTGCGGCGCACGGCCGAGTTTGCCCGCGCCGCCGCAGCCGCCCATCCCTATCGCGGCGAAGGCGATGGCGGCGTCGCAGTCGTCGCCGGCGGCTTCAATCTAATCTTCAACCCGACGACGTCCCTGCCGCCCGGCGCCGCCGAGGCCCTGGGCGACATCGAGCGCTACGTCGAGGCGCAGTTCAGCGATCCCATCACCGTGGTCATCGACTTTGCCTATGGAGGCGTGGGGGGCGGCGCCCTCGCCGGCACGGGTACCGCGTATGCTTCGGTCTCGTGGGATGCCGCCCGTCAAGGCCTCCAGGCAGGGATGGACGCGGATGACTCCATCCAGATGCACCTGCCTCCCGGCAGTACGATCCCCGTTCGCTACGACGGATTCTCCGCCACGGCGACAAACGAGGACCGGGTCTTCGTTGCGAAGTCGAATCATCTGGCCACGATTGGAGCTGTAGGCGGTACCGCGGCGTCGATTGCCTACAGCAGTTCGGTTTCCTGGGACTATACGCCGCCCGACATCGACCCCGGCGCTTTCTGTTTCAAGACCGTCATCATCCACGAGGTCGGACACGCATTGGGATTTGTCTCCGGTGCGGATTTCCGCATCGAAGACATCGAGATGCTGGACGTCTACCGCTTTCAGCGCAGCGATAGTACGGGCGACTACAACCCGGACACGCTTGCTGAATTCACGGCGACGGCGCGGATGGTGGACAAGAACGCCCCGCTGGCGGACGACGATGCCAACTCCGACCTGATCGACGTCGAATATCGCATGTCGGACGGGTCGCCGTATCAGGCGTCGCACTTCCGCCAGATGTCCCCCAGCATCTACGTGATGGAGCCGGCACGGGGGGCGAATGACACGTTCTATCCCGATTTCTTCCGCGTGGGCGATCTGGACATGCTCGACGCCATCGGCTGGGACTATCCCCCAAGCAACACGACGTGCGGCGAGAGCGCCCTGACCAAGTGCAATGCCACTCGTTCGTTTGACAACTCGGCGGCGGGCGGCGCGCCCAGTCCCGCGTACAGTTGCGGATCGGGCACTTCGCATGACGGCTCGATGTGGTTCAGCTTCGTGGCCGAGGCCACCTCGGCCAACGTATCGACCTGTTCGAGCGTGGGGCAGGACTCCACCCTGGCCGTGTACTCCGGAACATGCGGGGGCCTGCTCGAAATCGCATGCAGCGAGGACGGTGGCTGCGCCTCGCCCGGGCTGTCCAGCGTGTGTGTGACGGGATTGACCGTGGGTGAGACCTATTATGTACAGGTCTCGTCGAAGACGCCCGCGGATCGCGGCGTGTACCTGCTCCAGATCGGCTGTTCCTGCCTGGGCGCGTGCTGCATCACGCCTCCGGCCGACTGCCTTGACCTTCAGGAGGACGAGTGCGCCGAGGCAGGCGGGAGCTATGCCGGCCCAGCCGTCCTCTGCAATGGCGATTCCAACGGCGACGGTCGCGTGGACGTCTGCGAGCAGGCCGACGTGAAGTTCTCGCAACTGCCGACTTCCAGCGAAGAAGATGCGGCTTCCAGCGCCGATCTGGTTGATCTCGTCCCCGACACGACCCTGGCCGACGATTTCACCTCCGATGGGCGGCCCATCCATACCGTCCGCTGGTGGGGCAGCGCGCTGGATCCCAGCGTGACGCCCGACGGCTGGTTCGTTGCATTCCATGAACCGCTGACCACCGGCCAGCCCGCCGCTACCGCTTTAGGGCTGTACTTCTGCGGTATCGAAGTCGTGACCGACCACTCCACGCCCATCGCCGCCTGCGATCCGCACGCGGTCGTCGAATACACCGCCCGGCTTTCGGACTGCTGTCTTCTTCACGCCGGAACAGACAGCCGCTCGAGCGCTACGCCCGCCCAGGGCGATGCCTTCCACGAGGAACTCTGCTTTGACTACGGCCTCTCTATCCAGGCGGTCGTGGGAACGCGCTTCGATTTCCAGAGCGGGCAATGCGTGGCCAGCTCAACGGCTAACACCGCGCTCGGCGACTTCTGGGGCTGGCACACGACTTCCTTCGAACACGGCGCGAGCGGCGCCTTGGCTTCCGCAGTGAGCCAGTCAGGTTCCGACTGGCTGTACGGTCCCTGGAATGCGGCACTGCCCGCCTGCGGCAACGCTAACACCGCGTTCGAACTGATCACCACGACCCCCGGCGGCAGCGACGACGTCCTCGTCTGGAACAACGGCCTGCCCAACGATCGCGACGCCCTCGCCTCGCAATACGGCGGAGAGGTCAGCGACTGGATCACGGTGGACGATATCGAGTTCCCCAACGGCAGCACGATCACCAATCTCTACTGGTACAACGAGGAGGAATCGGACTTTACCTGGTCGGGCCGCGTGCGGGTGGAGATCTATCCCGACAACGGGGCGATGGCCCCGGTGGGCAACTCAGCGCCGGTCTCGGCCATGTGGG
>SBAX01000010.1 GCA_005240095.1 Phycisphaera mikurensis | reverse complement strand
CGAGGCGTGCTCGATCCTCGTGGGCGGTTCGATCCCCGCGGGCGCTGGGACCCGCGGGGGGCATTCGATCCTCGCGGTCCGTACGACCCGCGCGGCGGCTATCCGACTCCGTATGCGGCGGGGGGTCCACGAGGTCCGGCCGATCCCCGCGGCGTTTACGATCCGCGCGGTGCTTACGATCCCCGCGGCGTCGCTGATCCACGGGGCGCTTACGATCCGCGAGGTGCTGCCGATCCCCGCGGGGCGGCGGATCCCCGTGGCGCCCGTGATCCGCGCGGAGCCGCGGACCCACGAGGCGTGGCGGATCCGAGAGGCGCAGCCGACCCGCGTACAACCACGGCGCGCATGCCCTCCACGGCATCGGCCACACGTGCCACGCAATCCGCGGCTGATCGCCCCGCACGAGGGTACGACACGGCAGGCGGCCGAGCCGAGTCATCGAGGCAGGGCGCGTTCGACAGCAGCCAGCGAGGTACAGAGACACGCGCCGCCAGCGAGCGAGGGCGAAGCAGCACGAGCGGTGGGGGGCAGGGTGCCACTCGATCGGGCGGAGCAAGCCGCGGATCGAGCGGCGTCTTCGGTGGGGGAGGCGGAGGCCGTAGCGGCGGCGCTCGGCGCGGCGGGCGGCGGTAAGCTCCTTGGCAGAGTTAGCGAGGGTTATGAAATGCAACGTGTGATTGTCGTGCTACTCGGCGTTCTGGCCTGCGGCGTGGCCACGCAGAGCGCTGCGCAGGCGCCTGCTGCGTCCGGATCGCAGCAGACCTTCGAGTCTCCGAAGGCCGCGGCGGACAAACTGCTTCAGGCGTGCAAGGACAATGACGAGGAGGCTCTGGGGCGGATCTTCGGCCCGGTCTTCCGGGAATTGACCAAGAATGTTGACGAAGCTGAGGAGCGGGCGCGCCGCCGGCGATTCTGGGAGCAGTCCCAGGAAGTTCTGAAGCTGGAGGAGCATGGTGCCGATCGCGTCGTCCTCGTGGTGGGCAAGGAACTCTGGCCCATGCCTATTCCATTGGTGAAGGGCCCGCACGGATGGTCGTTCAACACCAGCGAAGGCATCGAGGAACTCAAGGCCCGGCGCATCGGGGAGAATGAGCTTGCGGCCATCGACGTGTGTCGCGAGTACGCAGCCGCCCAGCGCGAGTATGCATCCTACGACCACGACGGCGACGGGGTGTTGGAGTACGCCCAGCGGATTCGCAGCACAGGCGGCACGCAAGGAGCGAAGGTCCCCGGCGGCAAATATGACTACGTGATCAACGGAAACATGATCGCCGGTTTTGCTCTGGTGGCGTGGCCGGTGGAGTATCGATCTTCAGGGGTGATGACCTTCGTGGTCAGCCATCATGGCAAGGTGTACGAGAAGGATCTTGGTCCACAGACGCAACAGGCGGCAGCGGCCATGGAGGCCTTCGAACCCGACGAGTCGTGGAGTGTGGTTCCGTAGAGAGCCCGCCGGCGCGGTGGCAGTCTTGTAAGGTACGCAGCGTCAATGAGACGGCTCACTCGGGAACCGCTCGTTCATTTCCTTCTCCTTGGCGGTGCGCTGTTTGCGCTTTACGCCCTACGGACGCCGGCACCTCAGGAGTCCTCAACGCCGCAGCGGATCGTCGTTTCCCAGGGGGACATCGAGCATCTTGCCCTGAGCTGGCAGATGCAGTGGCAGCGCCCGCCGACGCCGGACGAACTGCAGGGATTGATCGAGGCGTACATTCGCGAGGAGATCCTGTGTCGCGAGGCCTTGGCTCTGGGATTGGACCGGGACGACACCATCATCCGCCGCCGGTTGGCTCAGAAGTTCGAGTTTGTCACCGAGGACCTGGCGGCGCCTCCCGAGCCCACGCGTGAGGAGCTTGCTCAGTTTCTCGAGCAACACCTGGACCGCTATGAAATCCCGGCGCGGGTCTCGTTCGTGCATGTGTATTTCAGCCCTGACCGCCGCAGCGGCTCGGCGGAGGAAGATGCGCGGAGGGCGCTGGAGTCATTGCGTGCGGGGGCGGATGCCGCCGCCCACGGTGACCCCTTCCTGCTGGACCTTGAATTCCATGACAAGTCCGTAGCGGAGCTGGAGCATCAGTTCGGCGAGGACTTAGCTCGCGCCATCATGACCGTCGAACTGAACGCGTGGCAAGGCCCGGTTCTGTCGGCGTTCGGATGGCATGTAGTGAAGTTGGCGGAGCGCCGGGCGGCGCGGCTGCCGCAGCTGACCGAGGTCGAGGAGCGTGTGCGCCGGGACTGGGAGGCGGCGCATCGTGTGCGAGCCAATGAGGAGATGTTCGCCCGGCTTCGGGCGCGCTATGAAGTCGTCGTGGAATCGCCGGCCCATGCGAATTCGAATGCGGCCAGCGCCGCGGACCGGAGCGTGCCATGACGACTGGCCGCCTTGCCGTGGTCGCCTTGCTGTTGTTCGCGGCCAAGGCGCTCGCTCACGAAAGCCGCCCCGCCTACCTGCAACTGACCGAAACGCAGCCGGACCGATTCATCGTCCTCTGGAAGGTGCCTCAGAAGGGTGAGCTGACTCTTGGCCTGCACGTGCAGTGGCCGGATAAGTGTCGAGAAAGCCCGTTGGCGCAGCAGGCGCTCGGACAGGCGGCGGTGCGCCGGGCGGTGCTGGACTGCGCGGGCGGACTGGCGGGTCGGCGCATCGCGATCGAGGGCCTGGCTTCGACGCTGACGGACGTGCTGGCGCGCATCGAGTGGCTTGACGGGCGTGTGCAGACCAGTCTGATTCGTCCCAGCGCTCCGTCTTTCGAGGTCCATGCAGGGCGCTCGGCATTGCAGACGGCCGGCGACTATCTGCTTCTGGGCGTGGAGCACATCCTCGGCGGGATCGATCACCTGTTGTTCGTGCTGGGGTTGCTGCTGATCGTGCGAGGGGTGCGGCTGCTGGTCAAGACGGTGACCGCCTTCACGTTGGCGCACAGTGTGACGCTGGCGCTGGCCACGCTGGGAGTCGTGCACATCCCGCAAGCTCCGGTGGAGGCCGTCATTGCCCTGAGCATCGTCTTCCTGGCCCGGGAGTTGCTGCGCCAGCATCACGGCGAGCAAACGCTCACGGCGCGGTGCCCGTGGCTGGTAGCGCTTAGCTTCGGCCTGCTGCACGGCTTTGGCTTTGCGGGGGCCCTTTCGGAAGTCGGCCTACCGCCCGGCGACATCCCCCTGGCATTGCTGTTTTTCAACCTCGGCGTGGAGGTGGGTCAGTTGCTGTTCATCGGATTCGTCATCGCGTTGGTCACGGTGGGTCGTTCGATCAAGTTCCCTGCCCCGCAGTGGGCTCGGCTGCTGCCGCCCTATGCCATCGGCAGTGTGGCGATGTTCTGGGTGATCCAGCGGGTGGCGGCCTTCTGATGCGGTCGATGGGAGACGAGTTTGGCACGCAAGTTGCTCGCTGCTCTGACGATCGGCGACCTCGAGCAGCAGAGAGTAGAGAGGAGACGTTGTGAATCTGGAAGACAAGGGGTTGGTTGATCCCGGACCACGGGAAACGCTCGAGACGATGGGCGAGGCGGTCGCGAAGAAAACGGGCCGCCGACGCACGCTGACCGCTCTGGGCGCAGGCGGGTTGACGCTGGTGATCCTGATCGGCCTGTTCGTCCAGAACAGGATGCAGGCTCTTGCTCAGGAGAAACGGCCCGGTGAGGGGAAGCCGACGCTGCGGAACGCGTATTTCCCGGGCACGGAGGAGCTGGGGCCGGAAGAGATGCGGATCATCTCCTGCGGGACGGGAACGCCGCAACCGCGCCTCAAGCAGGCGGCCGCCTGCTTCCTGGTGCAGCTGGGCAACGGCGACAACCTCATCTTTGACATGGGCGCGGGTTCCACCGAGCGTCTGGCGTCGATCGACATCCCCTACGACGAACTCGACAAGGTGTTCATCGGCCACCTGCACCTGGACCACGCGGGCGACCTGCCGAACTTCTATTTCACGCGTTCGGTGAACAACGGCACCACCAAGCTGCGCGTCTGGGGCCCCAGCGGCGTCAAGCCCGAGTGGGGCATGAAGGCGGCGATGGAGAACATGAAGGAGATGTGGGGTTGGGAGCGGGCCATGCGGGGCGCCATCGTGCGCGAGATCGAACTGGAGGTGAACGAGTTCGACTGGACCGGTGAAAACGCGATCATCTACAACGAAAACGACGCCATCGTGCGCAGCATCCCCGCGGTGCACGGCGACCAGTCGGTCAGTTTCATCCTCGAGTGGAAAGGCATGAAGTTCGCCTTTTCGAGCGACACGATACCGAACAAGTGGTGGGTCAAATACACCAAGGGCGTGGACGTGTCGGTCCATGAGTGTTTCTATCCGCCAGAAGGGATGGTGGAGAGGGGCATCTTCTCCCCCGCCCAGGCATTGAACGTGGGCACCCAGGTGCATACTCCGCCGCAGGGATTCGGTCATGTCATGGCGCTGACCAGGCCCCGAATGGCCGTGGCCTATCACTTCCCCAACGATTTCGATACGGTCCACATGATTCGGGATTCCATCCGCGAGTATTACGACGGGCCGCTCACCATGGCGGAAGACTTCCTGGTCTTGAACGTGACCAAGGATTCGATTCGCGTGCGCAAGGCGGTTGTCAATCCCGACCATTACTCGGTGCCGTCGGGACGGCAGTTGGGCGCCGGTGACCCCGCAAGCTACAAGTTCCACGAGCTGACGCTCACCGGCATGGAGCCGAGCTACGCAGCGATCGTGCAGAAGATCTACGACGAGTTCAACAAGAAGCACGGCACGGACTTCAAGCCGATCATGAAAGGCTCGCCGCCGCCTGTGCCATTGGATCGCTGAATTAGACCGTGACGGACACTATGCGCGGGCAAGCGATACTTCGATTCGTCGCAGTGCTGGCGGTGGGATGGTTGTTCCATGCATCGCCCGCCGCCGCGCACGACCTCTGGACCGAGCCGGAGCGTTTCATCCCGGGCACGGGACAGCAGATGCGCCCGGCCGTGGCGCACCTGGTAATCGGGCCCAGCGAGCAATACCAGCTTGCCGACGGGCAATACCTGCTTGCCGTCGTGGCCAACATGGAGGCGGTCCTGGCCGGGATTGGCGCGCCCTCCGGCAACGTTGCCGAATACCACCGGCTGCGTGCGCTGCCGCCCGCGGAGTTGCGCAAGGCGATCGAGGCGAAGGCGTCGGACTATCTGAGCGGCGTCGAGCTTGAGTTCGACGGCACGCGCGCTTTGTCCGAGATTGTGGGCATCAAAGTCCCGCCCGTCGGCGAGGTCGAATACTCGCGCCGGTCAACGATCCTTCTCGCCGGCGCGCTGCCGGGCGGCGCGCGACAAGCCACCTTCCGGTACGCGACGCGCTACGGCGGAAGCGTTCTGCACGTCGATAGCGTCGGTCGCAACGATGCGTTTTGGCTCCAAGACGGCCGGCGCAGCCCGCCGTATTTGATCGGCCAGGGATTCGAAGGGCGCACGCTCTTCGATGTCCTGCGCGATTACACGGTGCTCGGGTTCACCCACATCCTGCCGAAAGGCCTCGATCACATCCTGTTCGTGCTTGGGCTATTCTTGCTCAGCACCCGCAAGGGGCCGCTGCTGGCCCAGGTCACGGCGTTTACGGTCGCGCACACGCTGACACTGGGGCTGTCGGTGTACGGCGTGGTTTCCCTTTCGCGATCGGTGGTCGAGCCGCTGATCGCGGCTTCGATTGCCTACGTCGCCGTGGAGAACATCCTCACGCCGCACCTCAAGCCGTGGCGTGCACTGGTGGTGTTCGGCTTCGGCCTGCTGCACGGTCTGGGCTTCGCGGGCGTGCTTCAGGAAGTGGGGCTGCCGCGCGCGCAGCTCCTGCCGGCGCTGGCCAGCTTCAACGTGGGCGTCGAGCTTGGCCAGCTCACCGTGATCGCGGTCGCCTTCCTGGCGGTCGGTGTCTGGGGGCACAGCAGGTCCTGGTACCGCCCGCGGGTCGTGATTCCCGCCTCCGCAACGATTGCGGTAGTAGGCCTGTTCTGGACGGTGCAGCGATTGTTGGAGCCATGAACACCAATAGGACGGCTTAATCTGATGAGACCCCGATGGATGCCTATGCGTCGCCGATCTGGTACACGCCGTGATGGCGAAACAAAACAAGGAGACGATGCATGAAAGGATTCTATTTGCTGACCGCTGTGTTTGTTGTCATCGCCCTGGGCCCGCTGCGTGCTGCACAGCCGCCGTCCGATCCGAAAGGCACGCAGGATGAAAAGCCGGTGGACAAGCCCGCCGCTGAGTCGCCGGCCATGCCGTCGCTGATCGAGAAGCTGCCGGATTACTCCGGCGAGCTTGCGAAACGGTCGTTTCTGCTGGGCGACTGGGGCGGGACGCGCACCAAACTCGCCGAGAAAGGTGTGCTGGTGGACCTGCGCCTCAACCAGTACCTCCAGGGCAACACCCACGGGGGCGTGGACACGAACAACGCGGCGCGATACTCGGGCGATTGGGATCTGCACTTGAAGTTCGACACCGCCCGGCTGGGGCTGTGGCCCGCGGGGCTGCTCGAGCTGCACGCGGAGAGTTCCTTCGGGGATTTCGCCAATGACGAGGCCGGCTCGCCGGTCAACGACGAGGCACTGTATCCCTGGCCCGGCGACCGGGACGTGATGCTCTCGCATCTCGTGTACACGCAGGCCCTGGCCGAGTGGTTCGCGGTGTTTGGCGGGAAGCTCGACACCTCGGTGGGCGACAAGAACGAGTTCGCCTGGCTCCACGGCGACAACTTCATGCACACCAGCTTCCGCTGGAACCCGGTGGCGGCGCGGACCACGCCGTATTCCACGCTGGGCGCGGGGTTCGCCGTGCTGGGCAAATGGGGCCAGTGGTCGGCCATGGTCTACGACACGGAGGGCACTCCCCACGTCAGCGGTTTTGACACCGTCTTCGACGGCGGGACGAGCGTGGCGACGGAGCTCGCCCTCAATGTTCGTCCATTCGACAAGCCCGGCCACCAGACCGTGAGTTTCCTCTGGAGCGACAAGAACTTCATCTCGCTGGAGCAGGACCCGCGGGCGGGAATCGCGCTGAACCGCATGCCTCTCCTCAACCTGCTGCTGGCGGGCCTCACCCTGGAGCGCGAGTCAAGTTCCTGGGCTGCGCTCTACAGTTTCGACCAGTATCTCTACATGGAAGATGAGCCGTCGAAACAGGGCGTGGGACTCTTCGGACGCTTCGGCTTTTCGGATGGCGAGGCGAACCCCATCGAGGCGTTCTACAGCTTCGGCGTGGGAGGCAAGGGGATCATTCCGGATCGCGACAATGACAAGTTCGGCGTGGGGTACTTCTTCACGGACTACAGCGGAGACCTGCCCGACTTACTCGGCATCAGCTCGTCGCAGGGCGTGGAACTGTTCTACAACATCGAGGCGACGCCTTGGCTGCACATCACGCCTGACCTGCAGTTCATCGTGGATCCGGGCGGTCACGACGATCGCGACGTGGCCATCGTCTATGGCATTCGCGCTCAGGTGAGCTTCTAGGGAAGGGATTCGGAGAAAGAACGATGTGTTTGAGACGGAGCAGAGGAGCTTTGGCGCTGCTGGCGACAGTCGGCCTTGTACTCACACCAATGGTTGCGGCCCAGGAGGGGCACAGTGACAGTGGCACCCTGGACAAGGAGACGGCCGGGCAGGTGTTCAAGAAGCCGGGCTATTCGCCCTATGCGGGGCGCAGTTTCCCCACGCGCGTTTTCTGGGGAGATACGCACTTGCACACGGCCATCTCGCTGGATGCGGGGGCGGTGGGGTGCCGGCTGGGTCCCGAGCAGGCCTACCGCTTCGCCCGCGGCGAGGAAGTCATCGCCAGCGGAGGCCAGCCGGCTCAGCTCTCCCGGCCGCTCGACTTCCTGGTGGTCAGCGACCACGCGGAGGCTTTCGGCAGCATGGTGGAGGTAATGAAGGGCAACCCCACGCTGATGGCCAATCCGGCCATCAAGCGCCTGCATGACATGATCAAGGAAGGTGGCGACACGGCCTTCAAGGCCGCGTGGGAGCTGGTCGGCATGATCGCAGACAGCAGCAAGATGCCCGCGGAGTTCAAGGACCCCGCATTCGTTCGTACGGTTTGGGAGCCGTACATCAAGACCGCCGAGCGCTTCAACGAGCCCGGCAAGTTCACCGCTTTCATCGGCTACGAATGGACGAGCATGCCCGGCGGGGACAATCTTCACCGCGTGGTGATCTTTCGTGATGCCGCGGACAAGGCCATCCAGACCCTGCCGTTCTCGGCCATAGACAGCGAGAACGTCGAAGATCTCTGGAAAGTGCTCGCCGCCTACGAAGAGAAGACCGGCGGGCGGGTGCTGGCCATCCCGCATAATGGGAACGTCAGCGGGGGACGGATGTTTGCCCTGGTGGACTTCATGGGCAATCCGCTCACCCGCAAGTATGCCGACACCCGCGCCCGCTGGGAGCCGCTCGTCGAGGAGATCCAACTGGCGCATCCCGCGAAGACCAAGGCGATCGCCTCGGCCCGGATCAAGACCGACCGGATCGACAAGCGTAT
>SBAX01000055.1 GCA_005240095.1 Phycisphaera mikurensis | reverse complement strand
GTTCTCGACCATGACGGATGCGATCCTGCAGCGGCAGGTGGACTGCTGGGTAACGTGGACGAACCCGGTGGTGCACGAGCACATCCGGGCGAACCTGCACCGGGCGCCGATGTACTCGGGTCAGATTCAGTCCCGCGGGCCGCGGTACTGCCCTAGCATCGAAGACAAGGTGGTGCGCTTCGCGGACAAGGAAAGCCATCAGATCTTCCTGGAGCCGGAAGGCTACGACAACGAGCGCGTGTACTGCAACGGCATCAGCACGTCGCTGCCCAAGGAAGTCCAGGAGGTGTTCGTTCGGGAGGTACCTGGGCTGGAAGAGTCGCGGATTCTTCAGCATGGGTACGCGGTGGAGTACGACTACGTACCCACGCACCAGACGAAGCTGTCGCTGGAGAGCAAGCCGGTTGCGGGGCTATTTTTTGCGGGTCAGATCAACGGGACGAGCGGGTATGAGGAAGCCGCGGCGCAGGGGCTGATGGCGGGCATCAATGCGGTGCGGTACGTGCGTGGCGAGGAGCCGGTGGTGCTGGGTCGTGACGAGGCGTACACCGGGGTGATGATCGATGACCTGATCACGCGTCCGCCGCTGGAGCCGTATCGGATGTTCACGTCGCGGGCGGAGTATCGGCTGCTCCTTCGCTCGGACAATGCGGACGCGCGTCTCACGCCGATCGGGCGGCGGCTGGGGTTGGTCGATGACGACCGCTGGACGCGATTCCAGGCCCGGCAGCAGGCCGTCCGAACCATTGAGTCCCTTGCGAGCCGAGGCTCGATCGATGGGGTGAGCCTGCCCGTATGGCTGCGGCGTCCGGAAGCGGACGCACAAGGGCTGGCCGAGGCGCTGGCGAGGCTGACGGAGCAGGTCTTCTGCGCCGGCGACCTTGTGCAGGTGCTTACCGAGGCCAAGTACAGCGGCTACGTCGATCGACAGGCCAGGCAAATCGAGCGTTTTCGGCGGTTGGAGGCCATGGTGATTCCGAAGCGAACGGATTACTCCACGATGGGAGAGCTGCGATTCGAGGCCCGGGAGTGTCTCAGTCGAGTGGCGCCGGCGACGCTGGGGCAGGCGGCGCGGATCACCGGGGTCACTCCGGCGGACATCACTGTGCTGTGGATTTACCTTACCGGTCGCCGCGCCGAGCGTTGAAGGCTCACAGGCCCGCTCCCTGACGGCCGCGGTTCTGATCGGAGAGTGCCCGTCCCCCGCAAACACGTTGAAGCCTTTCTGCGTCGGCGTCCGAAAACACTGGTGCCTGGCCTCATGTTAGGACAGGCATTGAGCGAAGTTTTGGTATTCTTGGAAAGTTTTTTCGTTGACGGCGGAAGCCACGGTATGTACCGTATAGGCAATATGGGGGGTATGGACAAATTGAAAAATCCTGCGGGGCATGGATGGTTAGCCGAGAGGGATCGTCATGGCGGATGACGGAAGAACAAAACAAGTCTTCACGACGGGCGAAGTCGCGGACATCTGCAAGGTCAGCCAGCAGACGGTGATCCGTTGTTTCGACAGCGGGCGGCTCACCGGCTTTCGGGTGCCCGGGTCGCGGTTCAGGCGGATCCCCCGCGAATCGTTGATCGCGTTCATGAAGAGCAATCAGATCCCGATGGATGCTCTGGAGACGGGGCGCAAGCGGGTTCTGGTGGTGGACGATGACGATGCAGTCATCGAGATGTTCAACGAGCTTCTGCATCGTGATGGGCGGTTCGAAGTCAAGACCGCCTGCACCGGCTACGATGCGGGGATTCTGACGGAGCAGTTTCGTCCGGATGCGATTCTGCTGGACTTCAAATTGCCGGACATCAACGGGAACGTGGTGTGCCGCACGATTCGGTCCAATCCGGCGTACAAGCACATGCGGATCATCATCATCAGCGGCGTGGCCGACCCGGACGAAGTGGCGGAGCTGCGTGCGGCCGGGGCGGATGAGTTCATTCGCAAGCCCTTCGACATCAATGCGGTGATCAGCCGCGTGGCGGACATGCTGAAGGTGGCGTGACCGCGCTGACCGGTGTGCTGACACCGGCCGGAGATTGCCATGAGCGTGGGCGTGCAGCGCGAAGTGGCATCCCGCACCGGGTCGCGCGAACGAGCTGAGCTGGTCCTGGCCCAGCTTGATCAACTTCCCACATTATCTCCCGTAGTCACAAGGTTGCTCGCGCTGACGGGCGACGATGACGCCTGTGTCCGCGATCTCATTCGAGTCGTGGAGTCGGACCCCTCGCTGACCGCGTGCATTCTGCGGCTGGTTCGTCGAGCCGATCTTGGGGTCCGAGCAGACGGAATGACCGTGGCGCGGGCCGTACCGCTGCTGGGCTTCAGGCTGGTGCGGAGCGCGGCGCTGGCATGTCCATTCTTCGAGGCGCTCTCGGGGGAGGTCGGCGGTGACGGAGCGGCGGAGCGCCGGCGCGGCCTGTGGCAGCACAGTCTGGCGGTGGCGGCGGCGGCCGAGCTGCTTGCCGAGCACGTGCCGTCCAAACGGCAGGGCGCCAACATCTTCGTAGCGGGCCTTCTGCACGACGTGGGCAAGATCGCCCTGGACGTGTGCTTTCCCAAAAGCTTCGCCCGGGCCTGGGAGCGGGCCGAGCAGGACATGACCTGCATGTGCGATGCAGAGGCGGAGGTTTTGGGGTTCGATCACACGGTTGCGGGCAGGCGGCTGGCGACGCGATGGCGGCTGGAGCCGGCCATCATCGACGCAATCTGGCTGCATCATCACTCACCCTCGGCACTGCCATCCACCGTTGACGAGCCGCAGATCGTGCGGTTGGTGCATTTAGCGGACGGGCTGGTCCGGCGGGCAGGGGTAGGGGCCTCGGGTTCGCGGCATGTGGTGGACATCGAAGAAGTCGCCGGTGTTCTGGGGATCGACGGCCGAGCATTGGAAAAGGTCGTCGAGGCGTTGCCGCGGCGGGTAAAGGCTCTGTTTGACTCGTTGGGTCTCGAGGCGGTCGAGGGAGACCGCGCAGCGTGGGTGGAATCGCTGCAACGGGCACATCGCGAACTCGCGAGGCTGAATGCCGAGCTCGCCGAAACGAACCGCTCCCTGGTGGCGCGTGGCGCGGTCCTTGATGCCATTGCAGGCTTCAACCACAGGTTGGGCGAAAACGATCGTGTGGCTGACGTGTGCGTGCACGCTGCGGAGGCCATGGTCGAGCTGTTCGGCGCGGGCGGGGCGGTCGTGGTGGTCACGGACGGGACTTCAGGGCTGGCGCATGCGGGGTGCGCGGGCGCTGGTGCGCAGGCATGCGTGTTGGACATAGGGGACCTGCCGTCGGCCGATCCGGGGGCGGCGCCCCTTCTGTTTGGTCGAGCGAAGGCGGAGCATCTGACGCTGTGGCAGCGCTGCGCGGGCAGACGGCCGGAAGGCGCGGTCTGGACTGCTCCGATCAAAGCGGCGGCTTTCCAGGGAATCGTGCTGCTGGGCATGGAGGAGGAGGCGCTGAGCCAGATACGACCCGCGGCGGAGGACTGGTCGTCGCTGGAGCAGGCGGTTGGGCGGGCGATCGCTGCGGCGTGGGCACGGAGCGATGCCGCGCGGACGGCGGAGGAGCTGATCGATCTGAACCGCCGGCTACACGCGGCCCAGCGGGAACTTGCTCGCCGGCGGTCGCTGTCGATGGTGGCGCAGATGGCCGGGGGAGCGGCCCACGAACTGAACAATCCGCTGGCGGTGATCTCCGGCCGGGCCCAGATGGAGCTTGCCCATTGCGCCGATGGCGAGCGCCGCCGGTCCCTGGAGATCATTGTGGAGCAGGCCCAGCGCGCCTCGGACATCGTCTTGGAGCTCATGCGTTTTGCGAAGCCGGAGGACCCGCATCCCACAGAACTATCGCTGGGGGAGGCGGTGAAAGCCGCGTGCCAGCACTGGGCACCGGG
>SBAX01000047.1 GCA_005240095.1 Phycisphaera mikurensis | reverse complement strand
ACCGAAGCTCGTACACCTTGCGGATCACCGGGTGGTCGATGCTCGAACCGATCGCGTTTTCCGCCTTGAGCAGCTCGATGAAGCTCGCGTCTTCCGGCTTGACGATCTTGACGATCTTGACGGTGTAGTCCTGCCCCGTGCGCATGCACCGCGCGCGGAACACCCGCGTCTGGGCCCCCACGCCCAGTTTTTCGATGATCCGGTAATTGGGAATATCGACGGCCATGCTCGATCCGCATCGTTGCGTTACGAGCGTCGTCCGCGGGGCTAAGGCGTAGCCTTCAGGAAACCAAAAAACCCAAAAGTGCGCTTCTGCTCTTGTGCCTTAGGCAGTCCCCAACAGAACGAGCCGACGTCCGTCCGCCCATGGACGGCGTCAGGAGATGAATGGCCGCAGGACCGCAAAACCGCCGGACGATGGATAATGCCGTAACGAACAGGCCAAATCGAAAAAAAAGCGAAAAAAGGATAATTCCTGCTCGGCCCGCGGCAACCTCCGATCTCCTTTCTCCCCACTTTATCGGCTCCCCATCCGTCCTGTCAAACCGCCGGCCATTTTGGGAGGGCGAGGCTCCGGGGCGAGCCTTTCCCCGCCTTCTCCGGAGAGGGCCAAATGGGCGTTGGAAGGGCGTGTCCGCGACGGTTCACCCGGTGTTCAAACCTTGGGTCTCAGGAATCTGGAATCTGAGACTCCAAATCCCCGCGCCGGGTGCCACTGGCGGCGCCGGCGTGTCCTCGTTCACTCCGTGGCGAATCCGGGAGGGCGAGGCTCCTGCCGAGCCGTTGCCGCACGATTCCTGAAATATGAAATCTGAGATTTCAAATCCCCCGCGCCGGCGGCACGGCGTCGCACGACGCAAGTCCGCCCGCCTTTTCCCAAATCCGGGAAACCGCCGTGCTTGGTCTCTGGACCTTCGTCCTTGGTCCTTCGTCCCTGGTACTGCGCCTTGTCCCCGGTCCGTGGGACGAACCTCCTTGGGCCGAGGACCGCCGAGTGCTATAATGCCGTCCGCAGTCCCTCCCCTCTGCGTCTGGAGGAAAGGCGATGTCCTCGCGACCCATCACCGGCTGCGTCTTGCCGCGCGACACTCCAATGTCGTTTTCGGTGCCCCGCCCCATGTTGGGGCGGGGGATGGAGTTTGCGTTCTTCTTCGGGCTCATCGTCGGGACGCTGGGGTTCACCCGTCCAACCCACGCAGGCCCGCCCACGCGGCGACCGGCCGCCGAGCGACAGTCGCCTACTTCGGCGTCGGCGAGCACGGTTGTCCAAGCCGGCAACCCAAACCTGCTTGCCGCACGCGGCCTGCGGGTCGTGAACAACGTCGTGGTCGATCACACGGCCGACGGCGATACTGAATTGCACCGACGCACGAGCGGCGGGGTGGCTTCAACGTGTAATCCTCCGAACTGCTCCTTCGATATCGAGTGCAACGACAACGACCCATGTACGGTGGATCGCTGCGACATCGCCGCTGCCAGCGCGCCGTGCTCGGGCACGTGCCTGCTCGATCCCGTGCCCGACGGAGCGTCCGGGGAATGCGACGATGGGCTGTTCTGCAACGGGTTTGAGACGTGCGAAGACGGCGCTTGCGTGGCCGGCGTGCCGCCGCAGTGCTGCGACGATTTCGAGCTGACCTTCTGCGAGGAGTACACCGCCCGTTGCTCGGCCGACTCCGAAAACGCCGGTGCTCTATGCGAGCATGATGGCGACTGCGACGGCGGCACGTGCGAACGCTGCCAACCGGCCTGCGTCAACGATGCAGACTGCAACGACGGGGCGAACTGCAACGGCGTGGAGCGGTGCGTGGCGGATCGCTGTGTGCCTGGGCAGAACCCCTGTGGGCAAGGTGCCACCTGCTTCGAGGGCGATTGCGCGGACGACGCGGGCTTCAACGACCCGTGCAACGTGGACGAGGAATGCGACGCGCCCGTTCTGCCTGGCGACTGCGACCGAAGCGCGGCGATGTGCGCGCCTGGCCGTTGCTGCCTGCCGTTCACCGACGACAGCGGGGAGGCGCAACCGGTCTGCACGCATAAGACCTTGGCGGACTGTGCAGACGATAGTCCGGGTTCGCAGTGGTACGCAGGCGACGACGGCAGCACCGTCGTTCAGGAGCAAAACCTAGCCTGTGGCGGCTACGATCCAGGGACTCCGGCGGTCGACGCTTGGGGCTGTCCGAAGTACGGGCGTGGTATTACCCAGCACGACGGGAACACTCAACCCGTCTATCGGGTAACCATCGGGCAGGTGTCGAACTCGCCAGCCCCCGTTGCCGCCCCCAACGGGCCTAACGGCGTCCTATATGCCATCGGCGACGACTACACCCTTGCCAACGGTTCCTACATTGGCCTGGATGTACTCCGCTGGGTAGGCGGCGTGCTGAATGCCGGACGACTGGTCGTCGAGTTCCGCGATGCGACGGGTGAGCTGGTTGCCGACGCTGTCACCCCAACGATGAACGGTGGCATCGGCATTCAGCTGATCCGCTTTCTGCCGTCGGTTACGATCCCTTCGTCCGGGTATGTCGTGCTGCGGCCCGCTACCTACTTCACGCCCAACGTTCAGTTCGTCTGGCTCTCGACGACTACGGACAACGGCGTGCAGGGAAGCAACAATGCCGAGCAGCTCTGGGTCAACGGCGGGGCAATGGATGCGACCTGGCTGAGTAGTCCCCAGATCCTCGCTTTGGAGTTGGTCGGCGATAAGGAGACCGCGCCTGCCGGGGCATGCTGCAACCGTCTAAGCGGCGAGTGCGTCGATGGAGTGCTGTCGTGGACCTGCCGGAACGAGGGTAGCTCGTTTCGACGAGGCTCAACCTGCGTGGACTTCACCGCGTGTACGATGGGCGCCTGCTGCGACCCAGTGACCGGAACGTGCACGGAATCCGACCAAGCGGGATGCAGCGGGAGTTTCCTGGGCTTCGGAACGACGTGCGACGCGGACGGCGGATATGACCCGGCGCCTCAGAACTGCTGCCCCCAGCCTACGAGCATCCGCTGCATGAGTGGGCCCAACAATTCCCAGGCGTGCGCCGCCGACACGGACTGCGGGCGATGTATCGGGCGATGCTCGAATGACGGTGAAACCCAATGTGGTGCGGATGGCGACTGTCCCAGCGGGACGTGCGTGGCGGCGATGCTTGGCCAGCCGTGCGGCGATGACGCGGCGTGCTCGACGGCGGTGGAAAACGGTGCCTGCACGAATGGCCACTGCGCGGGGGGCCTTCGCGACGGAGGCGACTGCGGCAGCGACGTGGACTGCCAGGGGACTGTGTGCGACGGGCGCTGCGTGCTCCGGGGCAGCGGGGCCGACGACTGCGAGGACGCGGTGCCGCTGATCATCACCGTGCCCAATCCCGGCGAACCGCCCAAGACCCTCACCATCAGCGGGGACAACAGCCCCGCCTCGGCCACCTTCGCCCACCCTGACGGCTGCTTCGGCGCGAATCGAACCTTCTTAGCCGATCCTGGGTGGTGGGAAGGATTCGACATCGCGGATTGCGCCAACGTTCGCATCGACCTATGCTGTACCGACCCCATGGCTCGCGCGGCGAACGACTTTCTGCTGCTGGCGCCCGCGCTACCCAGCGAGACGCCGGTGGTCATCCGAAGTTCTGCGAGCCCGTATTCAGCTGGCGCACTGGCGAGCGGCTTCGGCCCGCCGTATTGCACGGACGGAAACTTCTGGGCGACCTTTCCGCTGCTGGAAGCCGGGCAATACTGGTATCCTGTTTACTCCGTCCCGGTCGCGGCTCGGGGCGCGTATCAGATGCACGTGACCGTGGAGGCGTGCCCTCTGGCCGCCTGTTGCTACCTGGAGTGCAGCACCACCGCCCAGCACTGTTCCAGGGATACCGATTGCCCCGGCGGCGAAACCTGCGACACCAAGTGCGACGAACTGAATCAAACCCAGTGCGACGCCAAGCTGGGCTTTTCCGTGCAGCCGCCGCAGGCATACGGTAGCAACGTGGCCTTCATGTGTACCTCCGGATTGTGCGACACCGGCTCCTGCTGCACCGGACCCGGGGAGTGCAAGGACATGCGGGACAATAACGGCAACCCGATAACCAAGGCGGTTTGTGAAAGCGCGAACTTCAACGGGAGTTTCGTGGGCGGCGCGGAGTGCGTCGGCGGCCTCTGCGCTGGAGGAACGGGGATGCTGCCGTGCGGCGACTCGAGCGAGTGTCCACCCGGCGATACGTGCATGGGTACTCCGGAGGAGCTGGCCCAGCCGAACCCGTGTCCGGTTTGCGACATCCAGGGGCCAGCGAATTGCCAGCAGCCCCAGAGTGGGGACAACGCTCAGGTGGCGTATTCGGACCGTTCCTTCGGAGCGGGCCTGGCCGTGGCCGACGACTTCCTGCACTCTGGCGGGGATATCACGACCGTCTGCGTTTGGGGCGAGTACCGTTACCTCGATCCCAACCAGGCTACGACTTCTGACTGTGCGGACCGCGTGGCAGCCGACGACTTCCGCATTCGAATCATGGCCGACGCGAATGGGATTCCGGGCGGGATAGTTGCAGAGCGATCCGGAACCCAGATCATGGTCACACGGGCGCTGACGGACCTGGACCTCGAAGGTCCCGAGGTACGCGACATCTATGGGTATCAGCTAGCTCTCAACCCCTCGATTTCCGGTTTAAGTCCGAACGGGTGCTATTGGCTGGAACTGACCAACAATACACCGGACTCGCCGACCACGGAGCTGTGCGAGTGGGGATGGCTGCGTCTCGACGAGAACTCGTCAGCGGGCAACCGCTACGCGGCCGCAGGCAATGCCTTGAACGGCTACAGCCCGGGTAGCGAGTTCCATTGGGACCAGGCCTTCTGCTTGAACACTGACTTTGCGCCCGGCGGTTGCGGAGTGCGGCAGCGGGCCTGCTGCGCTTGTGGACAGACTTGCATCCTCACGGACCTCGAGACGTGCAGTAACGCCGATTCGAACTGGCAGGTTGAGTCGGATACGTGCGGCTGGCCCTTCGAATGTCCGGACTTGCCGACCAACGACGATTGCGCCGGCGCCGAGGCGATCCAGGTAGGGACCTACGGAGTCAACACGAGTTGTGCCACCACCGGAGGACCCAACCCAATCGTGACGGAGTTGGCGACGACTCCGATCGAAGACGACCTGTGGTACTTCTTTACGGTTTCGAGCAACCTGCCCGAGGCACAGTGCGAGCTGATGGTGAGCCTCTGCGGGACGGGAAACACGCAGGACGGCTCGGCGTCCTTCGATACCCTCATCGCCGTGTACAGGGATCCAGACAATCCGAAGGTTTGCCCCTGTCCGGCGAATGCCTCGGAGCAGGAATACTTCAGGGTGGGCATCAACGGGGCCGCGCCGGGCTGGGCGGTGGACGAAAACTGCTACCGGCCCCCCGCGGGTGGCTCGGGCTTCGGGTTGATTCCGGGGGCCCAGCCTGGCGAGTGCTACACCATTCGTGTAGGTGGATACGTCGGTGACGATTACGTGGGCACGGGTCTCTTGGACATCAGTTGCGGGCCCGTCTTCTGCGGCGACGGAAGACGCAACGGCACTGAGCAGTGCGACGGGCTCGACACCGGCATTTGCGGATCCAACGTCTGCTGCAATCCCAACTGCACGTGCATGGGGGCGGAACTTTGTGGAGATGGAATCATCACTCTGCCTTATGAAGAATGTGACCCGAACGCCAGCCCGACAGGCTGCGTGCCGCCATCGACGTGCAATTTCTCGGGCGGATTGTGCAGCGGCTGCCGATGCTCACCATTCTGCGGCAATGATCACGTCGAGACCACCGAGGACTGTGACGGCATCGACGATGACCAGTGCCCCGGCTTGTGCGGTCCACCCGGCGGCGACCCGGCCGACGACTGCAAGTGCCCGCCTAGGGTGTGTGGCAATGGAATCCTGGACCCGGGCGAGGAGTGCGAAATGGATGCCGACTGCTTCGGTGGCGGCGCTTGCCGCGCGCCCGGCGACCCGATTGGTGAGTGCACCTGCACATGCCATTGTGACGCGCCGTCGACCTTGCCAGTCTGGGACTGTGCGGGCGGTCTCGGCAACGCCAATTGCCAAGCTCGCACTCGGGCGCTGACGTTCCGAGTTGTCCCACCGGCGACGGCGACGTCCTGCGTTGGCGTCGGCCGGGAGGCCATCCGGGTGACGATGGTCGACTTGGATAACCCAGCCCCGGCTCCGCCACCTTGCTGTGTCCCACAGAACTTCAGCGCCTTCGGGGATGCCACGTGCACGGGAGACCCCGCGGGTCCGCAGTCGTGCAGCCGATGGGTGGGCCCGCCGTTTACGTATCCGGAAGCCCAGGACCTGCCGGGTTTCGGAAACTACCGGGCGTCACGGTTGCAATGCACGCCCTACTACCACGACTGGTCGAGCGAACCGGGTCAGACGGTGAACGTGATCGCAGCGGAGATCCTGCCCAGCTCCAGGTACAGTGTGCGGACTTATAGTGAAGACTGCCAGGGCGCGGAGGGCTCCTGCGCCAACATCTCTCCGGACGTGACCATGATGACCCGCCGGGCGGGAGACATCGCCGCGGTCTTTCAGGATCCGGGGGGTTCGCTCAGCCAGCCCAACGCCATTGACATCGTGGGTGCGGTGAACAACTTCAAGAAGGCCGTGGGGGCGCCCAAGCACCTTGAGGCTCAGGTTCAGCCGAACCTGCCCAACCTCAACCGGGACGTGGACGCTCTCGACATCCAGGCCATCGTGGCCAACCAGAAGCTGGGAGCGTATCCGTACAGTGGGCCGTGCCCATGCCCGTCGACGGTGACGTGCAATGCCACGATATGCAGCGCTACGACACCCTGCCCCGGCAGTAATCTGTGCATGCAGACCTGTTCGGCCGGTCCGCGAATGGGTGAGCTGTGTACCTCGAACAAGCACTGCGGCATGTGCGTGGGTGGTACGCGCGACGGCATCCCCTGCGACAACAACGGCCAGTGCGATGGCGGGACCTGCACCACGGGCACCTGCAACACCCAGGGCTTCTGCCGCGACCGTTGCGGGCGGTGCAACTGACGTGACCCCATGCGTTTCACGCGCAACGTGCTGTGAGCACGGCAATCTCCGGCGGGCAGTTGATCCGCACTCGTAAGGGGAGGGATACGCCGATTCCGGCGCTCACGTGGACCATGGTCTGTCCCACACGGTGCAGGCCCATGGCCATGCGCCGGGGGATGCGATCGTTGGGCCACAAACACCCCACGCCCGGGAATCGAATCTGCCCCCCGTGCGTATGCCCCGAAAGCATCAGGCAGACGTTTGATTCTTCCGGCAACCGAAACACCGTGGACGGATAGTGCGCCAGCAACACGACCGGGTGGCACGGACGAGCTGTGCTTGTCCCTGGTTGCGGGCTTCCCCCCTTGATAAGGGGGGACGGAGGGGGGTCGTCATGGTGACCATTGCATTGCTCGACGCCCGCGAGCGTGAACTCACCGCCGCGCCACTCGATGCGCTGGCTCTCGTTGCGCAGGAAGGTCAGGGGAATGTCCGCTGCGGTTGCGATCCGCGGATCGTCGTGGTTGCCCAGCACGGCGTAGATCGGCCCGCGCTCGCGAAGGGGCTCGAAGAACCGCCGCGTGAGATCGGCCGCCTTTTGCCAATGCCGCCGGAAGCTCCCGAAGTCGCCGGTGGCCACCAGCAGGTCGAAATCCAGTTCCTTCAGCAGCCCCTGCGCTGATTCAGCGACCTGATCCCATTTGCGCAGGTGCAGATCGGAGATGTGCGCGATGCGCAGACCCGTCAGCGACGCCGGCCAGTTTGGCAGCGGTACTTCTATTTCGCGAACGGTAACGCGACTACGTCCTTGCACGCTGCTTCTATCGGCCGTGAGTGCGCCTCAGGATGGGGACGGTATGCTATTGCGTCCGTCGCCAAGCGTACCGAAAGCGTACCGTGAGCGTACTCTTGGCGTCCCCAAAGCGTCAGGGCAGCGTCCCAAAGGCTTACAGGATTGGGATGGTCGGCTTGCCGATCTCGAAAATCGACTGCGTCTTGAGGAGCGTCAGCTCCTCCGGAAACGCGTGGAACGCGTGAATGTGCAGCTCGTGGTCCCGCGCGTCGTAGTCCACGAACGAGAACGGCGCGAGCCCGTCGTGCGTCCAGTCGTCAAACGAGACCAGCAGCCCTTTGTTCTGGGCGTAGTGCACGTAGTCGCGATGGGTGGCCGGGAAAAGCTGCGGGGTCATCCGCTCGACCTGCGTGGAGACGATGTACTTGAGCCCATTGTCAAAGGACTGGGCATGGTCCCGCTCGCCGCGGAAGCGGAAGGAGGTGGCCAGGCCGTTCTTGGGCAGCAGCTCGTTCTCTTCGCCGACCAGCTCGGTGAGAATCTGGTTCCCGACCTGCACGGTAACCACATGGGACAAACCCGTGATCCAGATTTCCGCCTGGTAGCGACTTTGTCGCAGTCGCTTAACTCGGTGGATGTGAAACAACTCCGGATGGATCGGCCGCTGGTAAAGGCAGAAAAGGAGCTCGTCGACTCGCTGCTTGGTTTGACCTCGTTCCACGTTTTCCTCAGCTACTTAAGTCCAAAAAACACACTTCCGAGCCATTATACGGGTCGTCAGGGGTAATTCCACGATTTTCTTGGGCCTGGGGTCATTTTATTGTAATTCCCCCTCTGGGGCTCCGTAACCTCCTGTTTTACAGGATGATACGTGCATCGTGAGAGGCCGGTGGCGGGGCCTGCGGCTATCCTAAATCTCCCCTAACATCCATCCTTCCAGAGCCGTTGCCCGCGGCTAGAAACTAGAAACTAGAAACTAGAGACTGGAAGCTAGATGGCCGGGCGGTGGAGCGGCTTCGCGAGCCATCCACGATGGATTTTCCTTGACTTGTGTACACTTTTGCTTAACCTGCTGCACCAAGATCCAGATAGTCGGTCTCACTTTTCCTGGCGGGGAGGAGGTCGGATGGTCGGGCTCAGCAGGTCTTCCAGCCGTCGCAGGTTCTTCTCTCTCTCTCTCTCTCTCTCTCTCGGCGTGCTCGTCACGCCGGCCCTTGGCCAAGCTGAGCGGCCCGTGAAGCGGGTTCCGCCGCGCGGTCTTCGGGATGAGGATTCGTCACTGGGCGTGCCGTCGCGAAGCGGCACGCCGCTCCGCGTCAATCCGCTCGTCCAGGGCGAAGTCGATCTTTGCATGCAAATCGTGGACGAGAACGGGGTATTCGTCGTCCACCTGTCGGCCGTGCCCATCGAGGATGATCGGGTGCGCGCCGGCTATCTCGCGCTTTGGAATGACTACGCCAGCGGCCGTCTGCACGTCTATGATCGATTGTTGTTCGACGAAGACGACGTGGCCGAGGCGCTTCTGGCTCTCAAGCGCGATCTGCGCGTGCCCGGCGACAGGATCGCGGACGTATCAAACTTGCCAAAACAGGTGGCGCATGAGGACCCCGGCGAAGATGTCGCCGTGTGGCGGCGGGCGTCGTATCCGCTGCTTTGGGAGATCATGGGCTTCGATTGGGAGGCAGACCGGGACGCGCAAGAAGATTTCGGCGGCGTGGCCCATCCACCTTGCTTCGTGGCCGCCAGCGACTTGGGCGCGTATTTCTGCGACTCGCCGCAGCTCGTCAGCCGATCCGCACGGGGCACAGTGGCCGAGATCATGGTTGCCGGGGCACTGCGACGACGGCCCTCCGCCGCCGTGCACCACGTGCCCGCCGCCTCCACCGCCGCCGTGCACGGGTCCTTGCTGTGGCGATCCGTGCTGTAACGATCGTTGCTGCCAAGGCAGTTCATGCTGCGAGAGCGAGGACCCCTGCTGTGATCCGCTGGATGATTGCTGCGGTGATCCGAATCCGTGCTGCAATCCCGATAACCCCGATTGTGGTGTTTGCACCGTAGCCTGCTGTAATTCGAGCGACCCGTGCTGCAACGATCCCTGCTGCAATGATCGATGCTGCCAGGGCAGCTCGTGCTGCGGGAGCGACGATCCGTGTTGTAATCCCAGCGACTCCTGCTGCGGCGATCCGAATCCGTGCTGCAACCCGGACAATCCCGACTGTGGCGAGTGTGAGACAGCGTGCTGTCACTCGAGCGATCCGTGCTGCAATAATCCAGATCCCTGCTGCGGCAGCCCCGACCCGTGTTGCGATCCGTGCGACTGCCTGGACTGTGACGACGGCGACCCCTGCACGACCGACGGTTGTACGAACGGTTCGTGTTGGCACGAACCTAACACTACAGCGCTAGTTCTGCTCAAGCGAAATGGTTGAGCAGGCCGATGCCATCCTCCAACCGAAAGGAGGTGTGGCATGACGGCGGAGCAGGTT
>SBAX01000300.1 GCA_005240095.1 Phycisphaera mikurensis | reverse complement strand
CGCCCGAAGCAATCCCCGAACTCCTTCAGAAACCGCGGTAACTCTCGCCCGACCCCTCGAATCTGATCGACATCCATGTCCTTACTCCTGCCAGAAACCTGAAACCCTTGATCCGGCAGGAGTTATCGTTCGTCGATCTTCAAATTCTTGAGCCCACCTTGCGCTGTACTGCTAACCTTGAATTCCTTCAGGTGGTCGATGATCGCGTTCGATTTCGAGTACTGGATCAGAAAGCCGCTCTTCAACCGGGCGTAAAGGAGCCGGTCGAAATCCGCAAGCGATTCAAGGTCGTACTCCAAGTCCAGCCGATGCGCCGTGTCGTCAAAACGAAGACCAGGGAGAACCGGACATCGCATGGTAGCTCGCAGGCGAACGTGGCGGCGAACTAATCCGCGCTTAACGAGGAGGCGCCCGAAAACCCGACGCTCCGGTTCAATCTCGTCGCATTCGTGAGGCGGAGGATCGCTCCGCATAAACTCAGCACGAGGGTACTCAAGGCGCGAGAGGCCTGGATCAGTGGCGATGAACAGCCGGTCCGAGACCGTTCCAGCGAGATCGGCAGGTTCGGTACATACAATTGCAGCGCTGAATCCTCGGAGGGTTCTTGTGCGCTGTATTCTCTCGTTCGGAAAGTTGGGAGCGTCAGAATGGTCGAATCGCAGAAACAGAAACGGCGACGTCTGCGCTGCTGCAATGTCTGCCTCGACGGCGATCCATACACTCTTCATGTTTCCCTCCGCGCAGCTCGGAAATGCGAACGAGGTCGCGGATGTCGCTTCGATCAATGCGACTCTTATCGAAGCCAGCGTTTGGCCGGCCGGCTCTGCTGACGCAATCCCGCCAGCACCAACTCCACTTATCCGAATCGCTCAGCTTCGACTTCCCGCTAAATAGGAACTTCGGTTTACCGGGATCGTACCGCCCGCCGCAGAGATCCGCTACGAGGCGCTGCGCGCTGCCCGGTTCCGCACGCTGCGCTAGCTGCCAGGTTTAGTCCAAGGGGGTGGCAGCCGGTTCGGAGCCCAGGAGGGGCGAAGCACTAAGCGGGCTCCAGTCCCGCCGCCTTACACAAGTGTGCAGATTCCCTAAGTAACCCCGGGGGTTCGCAAACACGAAGGGGCGTTGACCGAACCCCCGCCGCCGATCGGTCAAGGGATTGAACCTATCCGCTTGCTCGCTACCATGTCGCCCCGTGGCCGTCGAACGTCCCGCCGGGCCGGTCGTCGGGCTCTCTGGGTCACGGAACACGGAGTTCATTCATGCGATTGCTTCTTGCTGCCATCCTTGCTGTTCCCTTCCTCGCCACCGGAACGCAGGTACCGGAAAAGCCCGTCATTGAGGATCGTCTCTTGCCGGCTGATTGCTGGGGTGAACGACCGGCGGGCTCAGTCGTCGATATGGCCGTGATCCATTTCAGCAGCGCTGCTGGAGTGAACAAGGACAATCCCTATGATCCCACAGCCGTAATCGAAATATTCAAGAAGGCCAAAGTCTCTGCGCACTTCCTCATCGACCGGGAAGGCAACATCTATCGCCTCGTACTCGAGAAAGACCGTGCGTTCCACGCCGGAAAAGGAGAAATGCCGCGTGAACCGAAACGCAAGGACGTCTTGAACAATACGTCGATCGGCATTGAACTGATCGGAATGGGAACGTACGAGGAGACTCGCTCAATACTCGGGGAGAGCTTCTCGCAGGAGACCTATGACCAAATCGCAAAGAAACACGGCGTCGGCTTCACGGACAACCAATACAAAAGCCTCAAGGCGCTGATCGATCACGTTCGCGGCTCGGCGTCAGGCAAGGGCATCGCATTCGACCGTTGCCACATCATCGGCCACAGCGAATACTCGCGGCCTGGAACGCGACCCGATCCGAAGAGCGATCCTGGCAGCCTATTCGATTGGAAACGCATTGGCCTCGAAAAAAAATGCGACCAGCAGTAAGCGAAGTTGTCACGACGAGTGCCACGGGGATCGAACCAAACCACGGGCGTACGATACTGCGATTGGCAACTGGTGCATTGTGACGTGTTTTCGTCACTCCATTGCCAGCGCCGCGAGCGTGGGACCGAGCTCGCCTAATGATTGCATCATTCTGTAGACCCACCGCCCTTGTGTGGCGTCGGCATTCACCGCGGCGACCCACCTCTCCGCGGCCTGCTTCTTAACCTCTTTCAGCGGATCGAAGCCCTTTGTCTCCAGAATGACATGGAGGCGTTCAGGAGTAGGGCGCCCGTTCATCCGCACGATGAAATCCGGTACATAGTCGTGCGGTTGTCCGTTATGCAGGTACGGTATCGTGAATCCAAGGTGATCGTTCTTCACGAAGGCATCCACCGCACCGTGACGATCGATCACGTAGGCAGCGCTCTGCTCCCACTTTCTTGTGTCGGCAACAACGTAGTTGAGATGGCTCTTGACAATCTCGCGAACTTCGCGGCTGGTCCAGAACGAAACGTCTGCCGTTGAGCCAGCCTCTCGATTTCGTTCGTACTGTGGAACCTCCGGCGACTCGCCGCCCGCTGCGTCCGGTTTGATCGCGCTGAGCAGCCGCTCGTGTACCCAGCCGTAGTACGGTGAACAGAACACATCCAACAGTTCCGCCGGCGCGACCGGCTGAACCTTCTGCGTCAGGTAGCGCATTACGATTTCGGCGACCTGCGGGAAGAGGACGTGCGGTGGGACGATGCAATTTGGCTGCGCGCAATAGCCGCGCACCAGGTCGCGGGCCATATCGAACGCCAGCTCCTGAAGCCGTCGCCCCTCTCGGAATGGGTTCAGCGTGACGTCTTCAAGCTTGCCTGGCCCCATCAGCGTCGGCCGTCCCTGATTGCTGGGCAACAGCCCCTTCATCTGCACTTCCGGCGGGATGTTGAACGGGTCCAGGCGAAGCGTCGCAACAGTCGTCCAATCTACCATCACGCGGTTTCGGATAGCCTGGCTGTACCCCTCGACACGAGGAAATCGAATCTGATACTGCACTTTTTGCGGAACCGCATGCACGTGATGCCTTTTCTCGCGCGGCTTCGTGGAGCCGCCTTTGTTTTCCTTGAACGGAATTACCTCGAATGGGACGCCAAGGACCTTCGCGACTTCCTCTGTCAGTAAGCCGTCGTCGCCGATTTCATAAGACGCGCGACGCAAGCCGCGCCCCACGACCTGCTCGCAAAGAAGCTGCGACATGAACGGGCGCAGACCGATGATATGCGTGACCGTGTTGCAATCCCAACCCTCGGTCAACATGCCGACGCTGACAATGCAGCGCACATCGCGCCCCGGCGGCGTCAATGGCCGATCGAGCTTTTCCGCGAGAGCTTCGAACCCCTCTGGGTAGATCGGCCGACCGAGCCGATCCTTCGGCCATTCCAACTTCCCAACCGTATCCAGCGTGAAGCGCATCCACGCCGACTCGTCGCTCTTGGCGTTGTCGCTGTCAGTCTCGTGGACAACCTTCGTATCGACACGGATCGTGTCGACCTGGCCGTCGCGATTCAGGAACCCTTCAATGCCCGCCGACGGAATACCGGACGGCGGATTGTTCTCCGCCAGCCAATCGTACACTACCTTGGCAATCTTCGTGTTCTTGCAAACGAGGATGAACACCGGCGATCGGCCGCGTTTCTCTTCATCCTTGTCCCAGTCATTAGCCTCCTGTGCCCAAAGACCGCCAAGCATGGCAATTGGCGTGTGCGCCCACTTCAGAATCGCCTCAGGCTTTGGATTGCCACGCCGCCCGCCGCGCTCTGCTGCGGTGAGACGCGGTAGAATCCAGCGCCAGATGTTGAAGTACCCGGGAACGTCGGCCCCTGTTGTATCGCGCACGGCGAGCTGCGGAATCTTCACCAGACCGCTTTCGATCGCGTCGGTGAGGCCGAAATCACTGATCACCCACGGAAAAGTGCGGTTTGTGTCCTGGCCAACGCGGCCAAGGTAATAGGGCGTGGCCGACAGGTCGACGCAGAAGTTGAGCCCTCGCAGCTTGTGAATCTTGTCGAGTCCGTCGATCCAGACGGTCGCCTCCTTGAAGAACTCCTCGATCTCCTCATCCTCGCCGAACAGATCGTCTTCGTCCTCGTCCGGCTCCTCTTTGCGAATGCGGTAGGCGTGGTGAGCCTCGTCGTTAAAGACAAGGATGTTCTGCTTTCCACCCACCTCGCGCCCGAGCACGCGATTGACCAGCGCCGTATCGCTCTCCACGTACTCGTGCGAACGGATCTTCACCTTGATAACGTGGCCGGCGTCGTCGGTCTCCTCCTGAAGCACCTCGACGTCGCCTCGGGCGACGGCACCGGCGATCGCCTCCGGCGTCATGTATCGGTTCCCCCGCGCCGTCGTGGTCTTCGAGCCAATGATGACCGTCTCAATCCGATCGACTCGCTTGCCGGCTCGACTGACACGCGCGCTGACCCCGCCGACCTGCACCTTCTGGGGCTCGAAAACGTGCCAGTTGGTGATGAGCACATGGCCCTTGCAGAGATCGGCCATCATGTGTGGCGGAACGAGATCACGCGTCCGGTACAGACTCGCATCGCCCAGTCCAGGTTGCAACTCGGCGAGGCGATTGCGGATCGTCACGTTCGGGCAAACGATGAGGACGGTATCGCTGAACCGGGCGTCGCCGCGGTCGTTGACTTTGTTCAGGATGCTCCACGCCGCGAGCATCCCCATGACCGTGGTCTTGCCGCTGCCGGTCGCCATCTTGCAGGCTAGTCGCCGAAATGCAGCGACCCCCTGGGTTTTCTGCTTTTCACTCGGCTCGTCCAGCGGAATTTCGAGGCCTTGACGAAAGTCCGAGCGCCCCTCGGTGAGGAAGACGATCGTCTCGGCCGCTTCGAGCTGGGCAAAAAACAAGCGATGCTGACGTCCCCCGCGCCGCCAGTAGTTCATCAGCTCACAGGTCGTGCGCGTCACGCCGCCCCCGCCCGCCAGAGCTTCCTGCCGCCAAGCCTTCACGCGCTCGCGGATCAGATTCACGAGCTTGAGTTCGATCAGTGTGCCCGGCCGCTCCCGCGCGCCTTCCTCGTCCTGCTCTTCACGACGGGTCGGCGGCTTGAACCAGTACATCGCCGGCCTGCGACCAGGCCGCTTCTCGGGTGGTTCTCCCTCCATCAGCCACCAGTGCCACGCGGGTTCGTCATACGGGCCGTTCAGGATGGGAGTTGGGACTTCGAAGGCTTTCACGGTGACGTGCTTCCAGCCGGTGCAACCATAGCCGAACGCGCGGGCAATGCCACCCCGAAGGCCGTGCAGATCGCATCAAGTTTCTCTGTGACCTCTGGATGTACCTCTTCAGGCCGCATGATCTCCGCAATACGCCCTCGGTTGCGATGCGGCACTACCTGATGACCACTGATGCTCATTTCGAGGCGGCCATCCGCGGAACCGAGGACGAAAAAGCGGCACAGAATCCGGCACAGCAAGTGCACGCGGCAAGCGGTAAGACGCCGCACGAAGAAAACGCCAAAGCGAAGAAACCCACGTTTTGCAGGGAGAATCAGGGGGGTGCGGCTTCGTGCGACAATTCCGAAACCGCAGAACTAGAGGGAACCCAACACTCCTCAAGCGCGCGGACGGCGCGCAACAGAGACTTTGAAGAGCGTTCGGTTCGGTCGGCGAGTCCAACGACTGCGTGACTATGTCCTTGGGGACTCGCGAGAGATCAGGCTCAACTTGTGTCCTTCTCCGACGGGCTGCGCCCTTCGCGTCAATCGGGCGTTGTGGGCTGACGGCCGTGACAGCTCCTCGCTCGCATGCGACCGTAAACCTGCCGCGCAACCGAGGCTGTAAACTATGATTCCCAACAGGGCGGCGCGATCTGGGGGTCGACCGCCTGGGCGCGTCCCTCCGGTTCCAATGGACTTGTGTCTCCCTGGGACGCGGGGCCCATCGGCACGGAGCCCGCATGCTTCGGTGCGCCTGAACCTCGCGGGCCGATTTCAGGGCGGGCCTGTCATCTGCGGCCGACTGCAGGAGACCGCAATGACTCAGGAAAAGACCCGGCGGCTTGCCCACCTGGCCAACCAGCTCGTCGAAACCATGATGACCGCGGCGATCTGTGCGGAGGAGCTGCGCGCCATGATCCGCGCCGAGCTTGACGTTAGCGGGCCCGGGGGCAACGCTGGATCGGCAACGGATCTTTCGGGCGCGGGTGGGCGCCCGGTCGTCGACGCTTCGACGCTATGTTTGTCCTGGGCCGGCAAGTCCTGTCACCTAGGTCCTACGGTCCTCTTTCGATTGGCGGACCGCTTGTCGCGTCGACCGAACCAGTACATCACCGCCGAGCACCTCCTCCGCGATGTCTGGGAGGGCGGTTTGCGCTCCCCGGATACCATCCGCAGCGCTGTTCGGCACTTGCGGGAACGTCTCAGCCTTGCGGGCATGGAGGATTTGGCGGCGGCCATCCAGGGACGCGGCGGTCGATACGGCCTCATCCTCAACCACGCCGAATGATCATTTTGCACGGAAATTGCACGCAAATGCGCCGCCGGTTTGCACAGCCGTCGCGCATACTGGTTGCCCGCGCGGTCGGCGGCGATCTGTTCCTGACGTGACCGCGGCGACCGATTCGGTTGGGAGTCGGAAATGGCCACATACGAAGAAGGAAATCAGCGCCCCTGGTGGGTGCAGGACCAGCCGCCCGAAGAATCGGTGGCCCCGCCGTTTCGGGCGGTGGCCTATTACCGGCATTCGGCCCAGGACCGGCAAGAGAATTCGGTCGCCATTCAGCAGGAGCAGGTCCAGCAGTGGGCCCAGGCCAACGGCGTCGAGATCATCCACGAGTTTGTCGATCGCGGTAAGTCCGGGCTCACCGCCGAGGGCCGCGATGGCTTCAACGACATGATGGACAACTGGGTCAGGCAGCGAGACGACTTCCAGTTCGTGCTGTGCCTGGATGTCAGCCGGTGGGGACGGTTCCAGGACATCGACCTGTCGGCCACCTACAGCGCCGAGTGCAAGCGGCACGGCAAGCAGGTGATCTACACCACACTCGGCAAACCCAAAGCCAACGACCAGCTCTATCAGGTATACGTGCAGTTCGAGCGCTTCCGGGCCGCCCAGTACAGCAGGGAACTGAGCGACAAGGTCTTCCGCGGGTGCGTGAAGATCAGCCAGCAGGGTTATTGGGCGGGCGGCAAGCCGCCTTACGGCTTCCAGCGACTGCTGCTGGATGAGGCCCGCAAGCCGGTCCAAGTTCTGGCGGCTGGGCAGCGGAAGAGCATCCAGAATCAGCGCGTGACCCTATCTCCGGGCAATGGGCAGCAGGTAGCCATCGTGCGGCGGATCTTTCAGGAGTTCACCGAGGCTCGTGGCCACACCCACGACATCGCGGCAAAGTTGAACCGCGCTGGTGTGCCGGCGCCCGGTGGAGGGGCGTGGAATGGCTCGAAGGTGCGCCACATTCTCGTCAATGAGCAATACACCGGCACGATGGTCTACAACAAGACCACGCAGAAGCTCAAAACTCCATCGCGCCACAACCCCAAGCCCGAGTGGATCAGGACGGGTGGTGCATTCGACGCCATTGTTGGGTCGGCGATCTTCAACGAGGCCCAGCGCCTGCTGGCCGAGGCGGCCCTGCGCTACACACCGGAGTTTATGCTCGCCCAGCTGGAACGACTTCTCGAGGAGCACGCCCTGCTACGTCCTTCCCTGGTTCGGGCGGATGCGGAGGCGCCTTCGCCCTCGACGTACGCCAAGCATTTCCTTTCCTTGGATGCCGCCTACCAACAGGTATTCCGGATTGCCCTGGCGGAGGTCAGAACGCAGGTCGAATCGTTGCTTCGAGGCCTGGTCCCCGATGTGCAGAGCCATGACGACTTCCTGGTCCTCAACCGCAAATTCACCGTATTGATCCAGCCCTCCGTGCCCGTCTCGTACGGCTACAACCAGTATTGGTATTTCCGCCCCGACGGGCGCGGCACCGTGGACATCACCTTGGGGGTTCCGGTGTCTGGTCCCAAGGGCCCGCAGATCTTGGGCTACTTGGTGCTGCCGCGTCTATTGGTCCAGAGGCGGGGGATTCGTCTCTTCGGCTCCTCCGAGTCGCGCCTGGACATGTACGGGCACCACGGTCTGGACGTCATCTTCCAACTAGCGAGGTCATCATGAAAACCACACCGATTCTGCTGATGAAGGACCGCCGACGGGAGATGATTCCCATCGACACGATCCGGGTCATCAACTCCCGGACGCGAGACGAAGGCCAATTCGCTTTGAACGTACAAAGCATCGAAGCCAACGGGCAACTCAAGGACATCCGGGTTAACGACAAGTTCGTGGCCAAGGATGGCCATTACGAGCTCATCTGCGGGGAGGGGCGTCTGATCGCCCAGAAGCGCCTGGGGAGGACGCACATCCGCGCCGAGGTGGTGACCTGCACCCGCAAGCAGGCCTATCTGGAATCGCTGGTGGAAAACCTGGCCCGCAGCCGGCCGGGCACGATGGAGTTTGCCCGCGAGCTGAAAAACCTGCGCGACGAGGGTTGGACGTATGAACAGATCGCCCAAGTGGCCTGCAGGAGCCTGGAGTACGTCCGCCAGTACATTCGGCTGGTGGAGAACGGCGAGGACCGGCTCATCCAGGGAGTCGAGCACGACATCTTCCCAATTTCCTTCGCCATCCTCGTGGCCCAGGCCGACGACACCAGCATTCAGAACGTGCTCATGGATGCCTTCGACCAGGGAATCGTGAATTCTCAAAACTTCGCCCGGGCGCGGGCGATCATCGCGGCGCGAAAGGACCAGCGAAAGCGCAAAGGAAACCGTGGGCCGGCGCCGGACTACACCGTGGCCACCCTAACCAACGACATTGTGAATGCCACGCAGGCCAAGGACTCCTTCGTTCGCGAGGCCCAGGGCAAAGAGGGCCGATTGTTCATGTTGCTGGACGGCCTCACCACCCTCTGGAAGGACGAGGCTCTCGCGGAACTGCTACGAGCAGAGGGCGTCGGCGAGCGCCCGGAACTTGCCGGTACGTACAACGTGGCCCTGTCTGCCTGACGACGGCCCCGGAAAGGTGGAAACGATGGACGAGTCCCAAGGGATGGATATCCCCATGATCAAGCTTCGACCGTTGCGGGAGCGCAGCGTCACCAAACGGGAGTACCAGCGGATCCTGGCCAGCATCAAGGCCACGGGATTGATCGAGCCGCTGGTGGTGTATCCGGAGGGCGAGGACTACGTGATCTTAGACGGCGTGCAGCGCTATCGAGCCCTCCTGGAACTGGGGGTGGAGGTCGCTCCCTGCATCTTGGGCCAACGGCGCGAGGCCTTCACCGGCAATCGCATGGTCAATCGCGTGTCGCCGGTGCAGGAAAAGCGGATGATCGAAAAATCCCTCGAGGAGCTGGACGAGCGGACCATCGCGGAAGCCTTGGGCCTGGGCGGCATCGCCCATCGCTTGAAAAAGGCCTTAATCCGGCAACTCCACCCTGACGTGGCGGGGGCCTTCGACCAGGGCAAGATCACCCGTGGCTGCGCCAAGGAGATGACCTACGTCAAACCGCCCAGGCAAAAGGAAATCCTCTCGGCGATGGAATGCTATCAGGACTACAGCGTGGCCTTCGCCAAAGCCCTGATCCTCAAGACGCCGCCTGGCCAGCGGGAGTCGCGGGGGCGAAAGAAAGGACCGTGGGACAAGAGCGCCCAGCGGAAGAGCGATCTGCTCAAGAAGCTGGCCGAGGCCGAGCAGAAGCACGACTTCTACTCGCGGCTCTACAAGCAGTACACCGTCGACCTGCTGAGGCTGGCCATCTATGCCCGCTCGCTTCTGACCAACAACCGCATTCGGACCTACTTGGATGAGCATTATCCGGCCATCGTCACGCGCCTCGAAGGGGTCATCGCGGATGCGAAAGGATAGCCGTCATGATCAAGTGGACGCGGGAGCAGATCATCCGCCAGATCCTCCGCCGCGAGTCGGGGGGCCTGCCGCTGACGCCCAGCGGCGAGACAGGGGTAGAATCGAACCTCTACCAAGCCGGAAGACGCATCTTCGGCTCCTGGCGCAACGCGGTGAAGGCGGCGGGCATTGCGCCGGACTGGGTCCCGTCGCGTGATCGATGGTCGCCCTCGCGGGTCCTGGCAACCATACGGGCTTTGTCGCGTAGGCGGCGCCCTCTGCGCTCGGCTGAGTTCAAGCGCCGATTCAGTTCCCTCTCGCGGGCCGCCCGGCGAATCTATGGCTCGTGGCCCAAGGCGGTGATTGCGGCCGGAGTCGATCCGCTCAAGTTCCGACGGGTCTCGCCCTGGACGCAAGAGCGGATCATCGAAGCGGTGCTCACCCGCGCCCTGAAGAATGAACCCCTCCGCAGTTGGACAGTACGACCCAAGTCCTTGGCCAAGGCCGCGGTCCGGACCTTCGGCAGTTGGAGGGCGGCGCTCGCCGCCGCGGGACTCGATCCCAAGCGATACGTGGGCCGTTCGTCCGGTGCTGGCCACGGTGCTGCTAGCCCGACGCCGGCATCACTCCAGCCGCAGCGTGCGGGGAGCACCGCCCATGTTCAGAGCCCGCTTACAAGGGGGAATGCGAATCGCGACGGGCTCGAAAGGCCGACCCCTCGCTGGTCCCATGCGGAAGTGCTTCAGGCCATCCTGTCGCGCCTCCGCGAGCATCGGCCGATGAACGCGGTGGCCGTTCGCCGCGACGACAAGTCCCTGTATTGGGCGAGCAGAAAGCGATACCGCAGCTGGCGTGGCGCGCTGCTCGCGGCGGGGTTGAATCCTGACGAATTCCGCAAGCATGGCGGACGCACGGCCAGGCAGACAGCGCTGTGACGTAGTGGCCCCTGCGGAGGCGTAGAACGCCGGAGGTGCGCGCCCGGCTGGGATCGGCGGATCATTCCTTGTTCTGCCGGTCCAACGCGGAAGCACAGTGGCGGGGTGGGCTCGACCAATGGTTCGCAGCACGCCGCTATCGGCTTGGCCTGGACAGGAAGTCGAAATGGCAGCAATCGAAAGAACGGGTCAAAGGGATGGTAATGGGTGGCCTGTCACGGCTGAACCAAAAGTCGGCCTGTTGATCGTACAACGGCGGCGAGCCTGCGTCAGTATCTGAAAGTGGCTGGGGCGCTCTACGGTCCTGCGAATTCTCCTTGGAAGCCGGCTAGGTCGAGAAGGTCGACGTCACCGTCGCCATCGAAGTCGAAGGATTCGCAATCGGACCCGCTGTCAGGACCCGTCATGCAAGCGGGCCAATTGGCGAAGTCGGTGAGGTCCACGGT
>SBAX01000099.1 GCA_005240095.1 Phycisphaera mikurensis | reverse complement strand
GTTCTGAATGACGATCGTCAGAATGTCATCGCTGCCGTGATCGCTGAATTCGAGCGTGAGCAAACCGCGCGCACCGGTGTTCTCCGTGGAGGCGAACTCCGGACCGATGATCAGCTCGAGGCCGCTGGACGATGCGGCGAATGCCGTAACCGCCAAGAACCCCGCGAGAAACTGCTTGGTCATCTTTTCCCCTTCATACGACCCAGGCGAACCCAACCGCCCAGCCCCCTAAACCCGCTAGTATAACAGATAAACTCATCGATGTCGTTAAAAAAAAGAGACCGCGCGCAAGTCCGATAATTGCATACTGTCGCCCCTCGGAGTCCCACGCTATCGTCACCCGCGGACCGCAGGAAACGATTCGTGAGGCTGATTGCTCGACAGAAGATCTGGCTGCTCATCGTACTGGGCGTCAACCTCGCCCTCTGGTTGATTCCTAGCGATGTCGTGGAGGAAATCGCCCGCCAGCGACAAGTGATGCTGGGTCGCTACTCCCGAACGCACTTTGCCTGGATCGTCGCCGTTGCGGGCATCTCCCTGGTGAGCTTCTATGTCGACTGGTCCACCGGACCAACCTACAAGCGGCGATGGTTTCAGGTCGTGGCCACACTGATGTTCCTGCTACCCTCAGTGACCCTGATCGACTACTTACTGCGAACCCCCGATGTCGAGCACTACGTCCGCGATAGGGTAGCCTTTCACCGGCCCGCTGGAGCGCGCTTCTCGGGAACCTACGCCGACCAGTCGCAAGCCTATCGCACCTATCCCCACGCTCCACCAGGGTACCCTCCCGTGCCCGTGACCCTGACCACGGACGCTCGCGGCTACCGGAATCCTGCGGCAGCGGAGTCGTCCGAGATCGTGGTTCTCGGTGATTCCTTCGCCGAGGGATCCAACGTTTCTGATGAACACTGCTGGCCGGCGCGACTGTCGGGCCTCATCGGCACCTCCGTCTACAACTTGGGCATGTCCAGTTACGACCCCTTGCACTATTTGGAATCACTTCGCGACACGGGCCTGGCTCTAAAACCGCGCTACGTGCTGTGCATGATCTACGAAGGCAACGACTTCCGCTCCACGAAAAGCGATGAGAAACGCAAGAAGCCCAGTATCTCGAAGCGGTTCGAGGACTATCTGGATCGTTCCCCAGTGATCAAGACGCTGGATCGCCTGCTCATCGATACGTTCGGACCGATCAACGCCGAAGGCCCGCTGCGCGACCCATCGCGGATCGACTGGCTGCCGCTTGCGATTCCAGCCGGCCAGCAGGCCAGGTACTACGTCTTCGAGCCCAAGCAGCTTCGCGATCTGTATCAGAGTCGCGACGACTTCGCCGCCGACCGGCACTGGCTCAATCCGCGACAACAGTTGCAGGAGATGCACCAGCTCTGCAAAAGCAGCAGCGCGGAGTTGGTGATCGTCTTCGCGCCCACCAAAGCGCACGTTGTTTTTCCACTGGCCGCGGACTCACTCGATGCCTCCAGGGTCCGGGAGTTCACGGCGATCAGCTACGAAGAACCGCTGCCTCCCGCGCCGGTGTTTCTTCAGGACCTCCGCCAGAATGTCGAGGCGCGCGAACAGGTCATCGGCGAGTGGTGTGCCAAAGAATCGCTGGCCTTTCTCAGTCTGACCCCCGCCCTGCAGTCAGCAGCCGAAGGGGGCACCCAGGTCTATTACACCTACGACCAGCATTGGACGCCGGCGGGTCACGATATCGTCGCCCAGGCCGTGCTCGAATTCCTCGACGTGCGGAGGCGACCATCATCGACGATGACGAGCGGGCCACCCCCTCCGTGGCACGTTCCATAACCGCGCCGGCCCTGACCAGTTCCGCAAACCACCGCCGTTATCGGTGCGAGGGGCAACTCCGCGTTGCTTACGCGCACTCGCGTTTGCGACGATAAGGAGCTACGCGGTAAGTGTGGCGCTGATCCATTCGCCCTGGGCCGCGGACGAATAGGACCTGTCTTTTGGAAACGCCGCTGAGCATTCTCATCGTCGATGACGACCCCTTCGCGCTTACGCTGCTGGGGCGATACCTCACCGACGCCGGACACTCCGTGGTCACGGCGCCCAATGGGGCGGAGGCCCTGCGCATGCTCCTCGCCGACGGCCCGCCGATCGTGATCACCGACTGGTCCATGCCGGTGATGGACGGTCTGGAATTGTGCCGGGCCATCCGCAGCCACGAGGGCATCGCCTTTGCCTACGTGATCATGCTCACCGCTACCGGCCCGGACACGGACCAGATCACCGCCGTCTTCGACGCCGGCGCGGATGACTATCTCTGCAAACCTTTCAAGCACAAAGAGCTGCTGGCCCGCCTCCGCGCCGGCGAGCGGATTGTGCGCCTGCACCAGACGGTAGAGCGCCGCAACCGCGAGCTCCATCGCGTCAATGCCCAGATGGCCGTGGCCTACAGCCAACTCGGCGAGGCCAACGAGAAACTCAATCGCCTGGTCATGACCGACGAACTGACAGGGCTGATCAACCGCCGCGAGGCCATCGCCCGCCTGTCCAGCGCTTGGGCCGCCGCCGAGCGCCGCGGCAGCCAACTGTCCTGCATCATGATGGATATCGATCGCTTCAAGCATTGCAACGACGCCTATGGCCACGCCGCAGGCGATGCGGTACTGAAGGAAACGTCCCGTATTCTGCGCGCCGCGGCTCGTCGTGACGAAAGCGTTTGCCGGATCGGGGGCGAAGAGTTCTTCGTGATCTGCCCGCAGTCCAGCGCCGACCAGGCCGCCGTCGGCGCGGAACGCCTCCGCCGCGCCGTGGCCGACAGCATCGTCCACGTCCACGGGCTGGAGCTGCGGATGACCATCAGCGCTGGTGTGGCAGAGCGCACCCCGGCCATGCACTCGCCCGATGACATGCTGCGGGCTGCAGACCACGCTCTGTACGCGGCCAAGCATTCCGGGCGCAATCGCGTCTGCCTCGCCGAGGGGAAGCTCGTCGCCGCGGGACCGCCGCCCATGGAAGCGCCCCCTGCATCAGGCCTGCGGGATGTGCCATCCCAGGGCGATGTCGCCACGGTCCTGGTTGTGGATCAGGACACTGCCTTCCGGCAAATGTGCCGCGAGACCCTCGAGGCTGAAGGCCACTCCGTGGTGGAAGCCGACAACGGCGGCGACGCGCTGAAGGCCATCCAGCAGGCCTTGCCCGGCGTGATCATCATGGACGCCACCATGCCGGGCCTCGACGGCTTGGCCTGCACCCGGCAGCTCAAGGCCGACGCCGATACGGCGGGGGTCCCCATCATCGTCACCAGCGACCGCAGCGAATCTCTGGACATCATCGCCGGCCTCGAGGCCGGGGCTGACGAATTCCTCACCAAGCCCCTCAACCCCCGGGAGCTGTGCCTGCGGGTGCGGACGATGATTCGACTGCAGACCGAGCTTCAACACAGCAACGAAGTGCGCGGCGAGCAGTCCCGAGCCCTGGGAATCGTTTCCGAGTTCACCCGCACGATCACCACGGCGCAGTCCCTCGACACCCTGCTGGAGCTGACCCTCACAGCCGTCGCGGAGCTGTCGTGCAGCGGCAAAGTGTGCATCCTGCTTCCGAACGTCTCCAAACAAGAGCTGTCCGTCGCGCGCTCGATGGGAATCACAGACAAGGCCCAGCTCGCCCTCCGTGTGCCGATTGGAGCGGACAACATTGGAACCGTCTTCCAGTCCGCAAGTCCGTTGCTCGTAACTACCGCAGGAGAGATCCGTGAGGCCGCAGCTCACCCGGATGCGGCGCTCTTCGCCACACCCACCCTGGCCACGCCCCTCTACGCCATGGAACATACCGTCGGCGTGCTGGTCGTCTCGCGAAGGCCGGGTGATGGTCCGTTTTCCGCTCTGGACCTGGAATACATCGAGTTGACCTGCAACATCGCCGCCGCGGCCATCGCCGACTATCTCAGCCGCCAGGCACGCGATGATGCCGAGGAATCCATCGTCGTCGGTCTGGCCAAACTCGCCGAGCATCGCGACAGCGACACCGGACGTCACCTCGACCGCGTCACCCGCTTCTCTGTCCTCCTCGCCCAGGAGCTCCGCCGTGACGTGGGCCGCAGAGCCGTCATCACCGAAGAATTCATTGCCGATCTGCAGCGCGCCGTACCCCTGCACGACATCGGCAAGGTCGCCGTGCCCGACTACATCCTCCTCAAGCCCGGGCCCCTCACCAGGGACGAGATGTCCGTCATGCGAACCCACGCGTCCATCGGTGCGAGGACCATCCGTTCCCTGGTGGAACGCGTCCCCGGAGCGCGATTCCTCTGCATGGCGGAACAGATCGCCTTCGGGCATCACGAGTGGTTTGACGGCTCCGGTTACCCGGCGGGAATCGCCGGCGATGCGATCCCTCTGGCCGCGCGCATTGTGGCCGTCGCCGACGTCTACGACGCGGTCACGACCAAACGCGTCTACAAAAAAGCCGGCTCCCACGACCAGGCGGTGGCCATCATCACCCGCGCCTCGGGCACTCAGTTCGACCCTGTCGTGGTAGACGCCTTTCTGCAATGTGAGCAGGAATTCAGGCGCTTGGCGAGCGAGCTTGCCGACGAACCGAAACGCACACGGGCGCCGCAAACTGTGGCCACACTGCCCGAGAAGCCCGTTCTCGTCCCCTCGCCTGGGTCATAGGTTGTCTTATTGCAGACCGTTTACCTGACAAGCGCGCAAGCAACCCGCGCCGCGATTCGGGGAGGGCGTGGCTCCCCCCGAGCCGTAATGCGTGGGAGGGCGAGGCTCCTGCCGAGCCGCAAGTCGACTCTCAGTTTGTGCGTGTCTTCTTGGCCCGGAATGGAGGCGATTCAGCAAGGGTGACCATCAACACTTCCTCGCCTGTCACCGTACTCACGTCGTGATGCATACTGAGCGGTTTGACGCCCGTGGCCTCGTGAATGATGGATTCCATGATCGGGCGGGCCGCCTCAAATAATTGAAACCTGATTTGCTTCACCAGATCGCGACCCTTGTCGGCCGGAAGGGCCTTCATCAACTGCCGCTCGGCCGCAGTGAGAACACCTTGCAAGCGCGCAATCACCAGATCTCCAACAAGATAAGTGTGAACATCCTCCGGTCCGCGCCCCATGAATTCCTGTTCAAACCGGCTGATTCCCTCACAAATCGCGGCTTCTATCTCTCCCTGTGTTCGCATAGTTGAGCATGCCCCGCCGGACAAACACCGCCCGCGCCGACTAACCCAAATATTATGCTTGCGACAATTCGGAAATCTACTTGCTTTGGTCACGACTGCGCGCCATATCGTATAGGTGACGAGCGGGCCCGTCGTGAATCCCAGGTCGGCGCCGATCATGACGGAACTCGACAGTCGTCGGATGACTTGGTGAAGGGCAACCCGGATTTCCGGGGGGCTTGTTGGCAAGTAAGCCGACGCAGTGGACGCTTTGCGAGCGACTACTGCGCCGGCTTTCTGCTTGCGGCGGCGCGGATGAAACGCAGCGATGACCGAGCAACATTCGTCTTGCGGCGTCCGCCTCGCCCAGGACTCATGAGAGAAGGAGAAACGCAAATGGTAGCCAGAGGTCTGAGGGTCACCGCGGCGTTGCTGCTGTGTGCAGCAACGCCCATGTATGTGGGATGTGCGTGCAAGGGCACCCGCACCGCCTTCGCCGCCGAGAAAACCACCATGAAGCTCGCCGCGGAAAGGTTCGACGCGGACGTCGGTGAGTGCTTCGCGATGGTGTATATGCCGCCGCGGTTCGAAACCGTGTCCGAGCAGGTCTGCATCAAGGAGGCCACGCAGCGGCTGGAGGTCGTCCCCGCGGAGTACGCCTGGGTCGATGAACAGGTTCTCGTGAAAGACGCCTACACGGAACTCGAGATCCTGCCCGGCGAATTCAAGACCGAGACGCGGCAGGTGGAGATCGAGCCGCGGACCAAGGGTTGGACCAAACACGAAAACATCACGTGTGACGACGAGACGGGAGCACCCCTTCCGGCGAACACGGATGTGTACTGTCTGGAGGAGCGACCGGCGCAGTTCAGAACGGTGAGCCAACAGATCGTGGCCAAGGAGCCGGAGTGCCGCGAGGTACACCACCCCGCCGAGTATCAGACGGTTCGCCGGCAGAAACTCGTCCGCCCGGCAACCACGCGCACCGTCACCATTCCCGCCGAGTTCGAGACCGTCACCAAGAGGGTGCAGGTTGCCGGCGGGAACATGGACTGGCAGCAGGTAGTCTGCGAGATCCACCTGGGTCAGGAGAAGGTCACGCAGATCGAGAACGCGCTGGCCTCGGCCGGGTACGATCCCGGAACGCCGGACGGCAAGCTCGGAGAAACGGACTGGGTCGCCCTTCGCAGCTTCCAGGAAGATAACGGCCTGGGAATGGGCGCCCTGACCTATCAGACGCTCGATAAGCTCGGCGTCAAGGTGGACTAGGCGATCTCCGATAATCAGTAGAAAGCAGGCTGGCCAACTTCCACGAACGCGGCGTGTCCTTGTTCGTGGAGTTGGCCCGCTTGCTTGCGTGGAGAGCCGTAGGCTGCGCGGGTGCCGCTGCTCTGTGAGCAGTGCTTTCGTTCGGTACCGTTAAAGGCTCGGCGAACACGGGCCGGACATGGAGACGAATCATGACACACGGAAACTGGCATAGGATCAGATGCCTGGTCGTCACGACGATCGCGATCGGTTGCGGGCGCGCCGCCGCCCAGGACATCGATATTGACTTTGATCTCGATTTCAACGTCGTGGAATCGGACGTTCAGGTCCTCACTCGAGGCCCGGTCCACGAAGCCTTCGCCGAGCCGGTGTCCTTCGAGCCTGCGGCCGCGGTGATCGTTTCACGGGCCCCGGTCCAGCCCATCGAAGAGATTCCGCCGGATCAGCGCCCCGACGCGGCCAACGTGGCCTGGATCCCTGGCTACTGGGCGTGGGACGATGAGCGCGACGACTTCCTCTGGGTCAGCGGCGTGTGGCGGGTTGTCCCGCCGGGTCGGCAGTGGGTCTCAGGATACTGGCGCGGCGTGGCCGGCGGGTTCCAATGGGTGCCGGGATACTGGATCGACGTGGAGGTCAGCGAAGTCGAGTATCTCCCCGAGCCGCCTGAACCGGTTCAGGAAGTCGTCGTCAATCCTCCCTCACCAGACTACGTCTGGGTACCGGGCATCTGGGTCTGGCAGGCGGGCGGCTATGCTTGGCGACCGGGCTACTGGGCCCAGCTTCGCACGGACTGGACGTGGGTCCCGGCGCATTACGTGTGGAGCCCCCGAGGGTATGTGTTCGTGGATGGCTACTGGGACTACGTTGTCGTCCGCCGCGGGGTGCTGTTTGCCCCGGTCTACTTCCCCAGCGCCGTAGTGGCCCATCGCGTCAGTTTCTACTCTCCGCGGGTGGCCATCAATCTGGAAATCTTCACCGATCACCTGTTCGTGAGGCCCCACTATCACCACTACTATTTCGGTGACTACTACGCCGATCGGTATACGACCGTCGGTTTCTACCCGTCGTTCAGCTTCCACCTGCACCACCACGGCTACGACCCCATCTACGTCCATCGTAAATGGGTCCATCGTCACGAGCCGGATTGGGACACCAAGGTCGAAGCGAGTTTCCGCTATCGACGAGAGCATGAGCAGGCACGCCCGCCGCGCACCTTGAGCGCCATGGTCGATCTGCGCTCGCGCCGCGACGAACCGGAGGCGAAGAGCCTGTTCCTGGCCACTTCGATCGATCGGATGGCCAAACGCACGACCAGCCCGGTGCGTTTCCGCCAGGTGGACGCCGATGAGAAGCGTAACATCGAAGAGCGGACCAAAGCTACGCGGAAGTCCCGCGAGGAGCGCGTGGAGATCGAAGGCAAGGATACGCGACTTTCTTCGGAGAAAGCGGTCGAAAAGCCGCAGCCGGTTCGCGCCAAGGTCCCCAAGTCCCCGATCATGGCCAAACCGGTGCGGGAGGCTGATGACGACAAATCGCCTCCGAAAAAGCACGTGGCCCCCAAGCCCGACCCCAGCGTTCAGCCCAAGCCCAGGAAGCCCAAGGGCGAAAAGGCCAAGAGCGAAAAGCCCAAGGGCAAGAAGGACAAGGACGATTGATAGGCCATGGGCTATAGGCCATGGGCTGTGACAGGCCCTTGTAGGTCGTAGGCTGTAGAAGAGGAGGCAGGCTGCAAGCCTGCGCTGGAGTAGCGGGGGCAAGCGCAGCGCCGCCCCCGGAACTCGCCCCATCAGGCATCGCGACCCTGGAAGGGTCGCCCTGGCCATCGCGACAACGCGGCACATGCGCTACACACGTTACCCTGTAGGGGCCCTGAGATACGGTGTGGATCAGCGCCGCGTGGGGTGCTGCTCGATGGCGTCACAAATGAGGTGATAAGCGAGCTGGTGCGCCTCCTGCACGCGATCCGATTGGTCATGATCGGCGCGGAAGCACAGGTCGCATAGCTCCGCCATCGCCCCGCCCGACCGCCCGGTGAAGCCGATCGTCGCTGCTTTGGCTTTGCGGGCAGTCTGCAATGCCGCCAGCACGTTGCGGGAGCGCCCTGAAACACTCAGCGCCCATACAATGTCGCGCGGTGTCACCAGGGCCTCGACCTGCCGCGAGAAGACCTGCTCGAATCCGATGTCGTTGGATATGGCGGTCAGCGCGGAGGTGTCCGTGGTCAGCGCCACTGCCGGCAGCGCCTTGCGGTCCTTCTTGAACCGCCCCACGAGTTCCGCGGCGATGTGCTGAGCGTCCGCGGCGCTGCCCCCATTGCCCAGCAAATAGAGTCGCCCGCCGGCCTCGAAGCACGCGACGATCCGCGCCGCGATCCGTTCGAGCAGCTCAAACTGCGTCGCCATCGACTCGACGACCCGCTGGTGTTCCTGCAAGCCCGCCTTCATGACACCGCTGCCAAAACCCGTCATTCTCGATCCCGCAGCGTTACTCGGGGAGGGCGAGGCTCCTGCCGAGC
>SBAX01000329.1 GCA_005240095.1 Phycisphaera mikurensis | reverse complement strand
GTATCGAGTGGGGGCGTTCTGGTCGGGGTCGAAGGGGATGTCATTGATCTGTACCGCCGGGCCGAAAGTCATGCCGCCGTCGTAGCTCGTGGAGTAGAACACATCGAGGAGATAGTTGCCGGCAGCGTTGGTCGCCTGGTTGCGAGTGTCGTACCAGGCCACGGCCATGCAGCCGGTGAACGGGTCGATGCTCGCGGTGGGGAACACCTGGAGGGTGGTCCCAGGTCCGTCATCTACGCGGGAAGGCGGGCCCCAGGTTACGCCGTGGTTGTCTGAGCGAGCAATCATGACATCGCCGTCGTCGCCGCTGCCGTGAGTGTTGTCGGGGTCGTCGTTGGCGACGACGAAGACCACGCCGGGGGTAAGAGGGTCGGGAAGCACCCAGGCTTGGGCGCTACCCTGCATCCAGAAGTCGGTGTTGGGGACCACGCCATCGGCACAGTCCTGGATGTTGAAGGTGATGTCGGCCTGACCCGGTCCGAAGGCCAGCGTCTTCTGGGGGAATGTGACGCCGCCGTTGGTGGACCGGGCGATGAAGACCTTTCCGCTGATGCCGTCCGGATTGCAGAGGAAGCCGGGCTGGGCGTGGTAGCTGACGTACGCATCCCCATTGGGGGCGACGGCCACGTGTGTCGGCCAGGGCAGGAAGTCCGCGGCGGTGGAGAGCTGCGTCGCGGGGGACCAAGTTACCCCATGGTCGGATGAGTAGGTGACAAATACGGTTCGCGCGGTCGTGAACTCCGTCCAGGCGACGTACAGCCGGTCCGCAAACGGGCTGGCAGGCGTCTGGTCGGCGGCGATCCACGGCTTGTCGTTCAGCGTGGTGGGGGCGGCGTTGGTGACCTTGAAGGGGCCGGCGACGAGCACGCCGGATGCGGGATCGAGCTGCGAAATCAGGATATCAACGCCGCCGGTGTCGGTGCGACGCCCCAGGTAGACGTAGAACAGGCGTCCCTGGCTGTCGAAGGTCAGGCTGGGGTCGCCCAGGGCCGAGTAGTTGGGGGGCATGGCCGCGGACATCGCACTGCTCCAGCTCGCGCCTCCGTCGGTCGAGACCCGGTACTGGTAGAGCGAGGACATTGCCAAGTTGGAGGGGTCCACGGGGCTGACGGCGATGGTGACCTCGTTGGTGCCGCCGAGGGCGGTATCCGTGCCCAGGGCGGCAACGGCGCTGACTCCTTCCAGCGGAAGGCTCGGGGGAACTCGCCCCTCGGATGAGGGACCGAATCGAGGTGTCGTGGGTTCGGCGACCGCGCTGGCGAGAGAGGAGAGGGCGATAGTAAGGGAAACCCCGAGTCGGCCGAAGGCGCGCGGAACGCGCGCCATGTACTCAACGATTCGCCTGCGGCTACCCCCCCACTCCCGACCCAACTTCTTCCCCTCGCGATAAGGTTCCCGACCCTATCGGTTTTCACGCAGGCGGATGATGCAACGGAGGAGGAGGGATTCGAACCCCCGAGACAGTTTCCCGTCTAACGGTTTTCAAGACCGTCGCCTTCAGCCGCTCGGCCACTCCTCCCCGGTTTTTGGATAGAGACCGGCTCTCCCCTGCCGTGTGCGGAAGGGAAGGTAGTTTGTCGGACGAGGAATGTCAAGCCGTGCGACGCAGATGCCCGCTGCGTGTCCAGTTTTGCTTAGCGCGCACGCGGCCGTGAGCACTTGGTTTTATCGCGCCTCTCGTGCGACTCACCGAAAAGTAATCGAGCGGATCATTGCAAGTGTGGATGGAGTAGTCCGCTCCGTCGCGCAGAAACCGGCTGTTTCCAATGATTAATCTGACAGGGCGCGGCGACGATTACACGAACGCGACCTGCGGCAGTGAGGCGCGACGTAGAATCGGAAGGCAGGGGTCGCAGTAGCTCGTGGTCGGAGCGAAACAGATGCCACGGTGCTTGGGAAGAGTGAAGGTGAGAGCATCATGCGTTTTTCTGCCACAGCACAGGTTACTGATCACCGGCGCCGACGCCGGTTGCCGCGAGGCGCCTTCCTGAAGGTCTTCATCGCGGGCTTGGCCATCGTGGCGGGCACATCCGCAGCGATAGCCCATGAGACCGATCAATACAGCGTTCCTCAGGACGGCCGCGAGTTCGCCGACCTGCGTTTCTGGCTATCGGAGTACATATACGATGCCATCGATCGGGCGGTGGATAAGACGAACCGGCGGATCTTCCGCTCCCTGGACCAGGGCAGGCCCACGGCGCGGACGGTCGAATTGCAATCACCCAAGTACATTGGCGTAGCCGTCAGTCGTGAGTTCCCACCGTTCGTGATTCAGACGGAACTGATCGAACGGGAACTGAAATCTCCTCAGGTCCAGGCGCGTTACCCGGGGCTGATGACGGGTTTTCTGCCGGACCGGCTCGTCTACAACCACGCGGCTCTGGTGGTGGATCTCCCGAAGGCGGCGCGCATGGCCCCGGGTTCGACGATTCTGGTCAATGGCACCTACATGGGCACGGACAAGATCCTGCACTTCTGCCAGATGGGGCATATCTACTTTCTGGGCTACCATCGCGCCTTGGAAAAGGGCATGTCGCCGGAGGAAGCTGTGCGGAAGGCTGTGGAACTGGGCGCCGGGCCGCACCCCCTGGCAGAGACCAAGATCCTGGGACGCGTGGCCACCGGCGTGATTTCGAACGGCGACCTGGCCGCGGACTACGCGGGGCTGAAGTTCTACCGCAACCTGACGGAGCCCATGAAGATCAAGGATGAGATGCGCCCGCCACTGCTCGTGCGGGATGGCGAGTACTACCGCTTCAATACGCACGTGCGGCGGGATTCGGACTGGTTCAGTGTGTTCGTGAGCGATCACTTCAACGAGGCGCTCAACCCGAGTGAATACATCCGCCGCATGGACCGGGCCATGGTGACGCAGATTAAGGAGCGCTGTCCGGCGATCATTGAGTGGTACCGAGATGAGCGCGGGCGGCCGTTCAGCAAGCAGGATTTCGAGCGCGTGGCTCAGGAGCTGTCCACCTACCACGGGGAGGACTACGGTCACCAGGGCGACTTGAGCGAGATGGTTACGATCGCCAACGTGTGTTTCGAGGGCGAGGAGGAGCCGGTTCAGTCGGCGTCGGCCGGCCTGCAGGTGCGATTGGTCAGTGACTCGCTGGATCATCGCGAAGCGCCGGAGACCGTTGATGCCATGGGTCGGACCCCATTGTGGCGCGCAGCCCGCGCCGGGCGCGTCGATGATGTCAAGCGAGTTTCGAACGGCGCTGACCCGATGAATGCGGATATCGACGGAGAAACGCCGCTGCATGCCGCTGTACGCTCGGGGAACGCGGCGGTTGTGAAGGCGTTGCTGGAGAGTGGCGCGGATGTCGACGTCGCCAACGCTGCGGGGCTTACGCCACTACACCTTGCGGTGCAGAACAATCAGCCGGCGATGGTGGACATGCTGTTGACCGGGGGTGCTGCGGCTGGTGCTCGCGATGCGTTCGGCTGCACACCGCTGCACGACGCGGCCACGAAGGGCAGCGAGGTGGTGGCGTTGAGACTGATCGCGGCTGGTGCGGACGTGAATGCCGCGGACCGCTTGGGGACGACGCCGCTGCACCGCGCCGCCCGCGGGGGGCATGTGGCGGTTATCGAAATCCTGCTTGCCGCAGGCGCCAACGCCTCCACGGCCAACCAGGTAGGCAGGACGCCGCTGGATGATGCCGACGCGGGCAAACATGGTCGAGCCGTAGAGTTGTTGAGACAGCATGGCAGCCGCTGATTCCCACACGCTCGGGGGCGGCATCACCTCGCGGCGCGCTTCGCGCGGAGTATCACCACGGCGCCGAGGGCGAACAACGCTGCGGCCTGGGCAAATACGCCATAGCCAGATATCGCGGGGATTGGAGGCGGCGCGGGAGGTACGAACGCATCCACGGCGTTGGTGGGGGCCAGGCCCTGAACCGTGCCGCCGCCTGGTGCCAGGATTCTGTCACTGAGAGCCACGGCGGCCACGCCGTGCCGCGGGATGGCCATGGGCGCGTCCACGCTCCACGTGTCTGTGGCGGGGTCATAGACTTCGTTGACGTCGAAGAGCTGGGGGATTTCGCCGCCTGCCACATAGACCTTCCCAAACAGCGCTGCGGTGACGGAAGCGCTGCGGGCGGTGGGCAGGGGAGCTAACGCCGTCCATTGATTCATGTCCGGGTCATAACGCTCGTTGGCATTGCTCGCGCTGCCGCTGCGTCCGCCGATGACGTAGATGTAGTCGTCCAGAGAGGCGGCCGTCAGATGTTCTCGTGCCGTGGGCATGTCGGCGCCGCTCGACCACATGTTGGTCGACGGGTCGAAGGTGTACGTCGTGCGCCGGGTCACGCCGGAGGCGTCCTTCCCGCCGAAGAGATAGATCTTCCCCGCGTGAGCGACAGCCCACGCTGCGCCCCGGGCTTGGGGAAGAGCAGGGCCCGACGACCACGTGTCCAAGGCCGGGTCGTACACCCACACCGCGGACTTGGCGACGAAGTCTCCGGAGTATCCGCCTAAGACGTAGAGCTTGCCGTCGAGCGCGGCGCAGCCCATGTGGTCCAACGGAGTCGGCAAGGGGGCGACGAAGCTCCACGCATCATTGGCGACGTCGTAGGCCTCCACGACGTCCGTGGCGTCGAAGCCCTCGATGAGCCCGCCGACGACATAGACAAAGTCGCCGATCCGCGCGGCCCCGGTCTCCTGTCGGGCGACATTCATGGGGGCCAAAGGAACCCACTGGCCCACAGGCATGCCGGATGCCGGCCCCAAGAATGGGCAGGAGGCGGTCAGCAGGCAGGTCGTGAGGGGTGAGATGAGCTTCACCGCATGGAACATCGCGTGCGCCCCGAGCGGGGGTACCACGACCCGGAGTTTACTGTCATCCGACGTCCTCGCCAACGGTGCCTGCCGCTATGCTGACCCGGCCTGGCCGTGCGGTCTGACATCTTTGTACGTCTCGCGGCGGGGATAAACGCTGCCGAGGCGACAATTCCCCGCTATATTGTCGTCGCCGCGCAGGCGAGCGGTCGTTTCGCGCTTTCAGGCACGTTCATTGAGGAGACCTTAGATGAAGCTTGGTCGGTACAGTTTGGCAACGCTTGGTGTGTTCGCGCTGTTCTTTGTGGGCTGTTCCCGGCACGACAGGGCAGCCACGTCGTCCACGGCGACTCCGTCGAAAGCGGCGGTCGCGCAGAGAAGCACGGGCGATCTAACAGTACAGCGCAAAGTTGCTATCCAAACACGAGCGGATTCGATGGAGGTCGATGCCGCGTCGTGACAGTTCTTTGATCGTGGCCCGCGTGTGG
>SBAX01000058.1 GCA_005240095.1 Phycisphaera mikurensis | reverse complement strand
TTTCGGAGGGATCCCGAGGACTACGTGCTTTTCCTTGGTCGTGTGTCGCCGGAAAAGGGCGTGGAGCAGGCGATCGAAATCTCCAGGCGCTCGGGATGGAGGCTGAAGATTGCGGCCAAGGTTGATGCTCAAGACAAGGAGTACTTTCACAAGCGGGTCGAGCCCTTGCTGGATCATCCGGGTGTACAGTTCCTTGGCGAGACGGGTGGAGGGGACAAGGAAACGCTCCTGGCGGGCGCTCGGACCCTGCTCTTCCCGATTGATTGGCCCGAGCCCTTTGGCTTGGTGATGATCGAGGCGATTGCCTGCGGTACCCCCGTGATCGCCTTCAATAGGGGCTCCGTCCGGGAGGTCATCGACGACAGTGTGACGGGCTTCGTGGTAGGGAGCATCCCCGAGGCAGTGTCCGCCTTGGCTCGAATCGGAGGGATCGAACGCGCCCGCTGTCGCCGGACCTTCGAGCAGAGGTTTTCAGCCGGCCGTATGGCCACCGACTACCTGAGAGTTTACGAACGCCTTGTGGCAGGACGCGCCTCTGATGTCGACGCCGGAAACGGCGGGCCCCTTGTCAGTTACTCCGCCGCTTGACGAGGTTCCCGAGCCGTTCAGTATCACGGTATCCGCAGCTCCGCCGGACGATCAACGGCGCGTCCTCAAGCATCAGGACACCTTCGCCCTGTTCGACCGTTATGGCGACATACACGCGCGCGGCCACAAGGGGCAGGCCGGGCTCTATCACGACGGTACGCGATACCTCAGCCAATTCGAACTGACCATCGACGGCGCTCACCCGATGCTTCTCAACTCTGCAGTTGATGAGGAAAACATTGCCCTCACCGTGGATCTCACCAACCCGGACCTGCAGCAGGAAGACGGCCAGCTTCTACCCCACGGGGCCCTGCACATCCACCGCGCCAAGCTGTTGATCGACGGGGGCTGCCTGGAGCGAGTGACCGTCTCCCACTATGAGATGCGGGAGATTGCCTGCCGGCTGCAGCTCGATCTCGCGGCGGACTTTGTCGACCTCTTCGAAGTCCGGGGTGTGGAGCGCACCCGTCGCGGGCAGATGCTCAAGGAAACTCAGCCTGCGGATGGGATTGTCCTGGGCTACCTCGGCCTGGACGGTGTGCGACGCGAGACGATCGTCACCACCGATCCGCCGCCGTCCAGGGTCGGCGCTCGGTCCCTGCAGTCCCTGTTACGAGTGCCGCCCAAAGGGGCAGTGGGTATTGCGGTAACTATCTTTTGCCGCCTGAATGGGCGGCAGCCTGCGCGGGTATCATTCGCCACAGCAAAACAATCGCTGATCGCTCGTACCGAAGACCTGACTCGGCGTGTAGCTCGCGTGGTCACCTCCAACACCCAGTTCAACCGCTGGATCAATCGATCTCTGGCCGATTTGCTCATGATGTTGACGGACACGCCGCAGGGAGTCTACCCCTACGCGGGCGTGCCGTGGTACAGCACTTTCTTCGGCCGAGATGGCATCATCACTGCGCTTCAAACCCTCTGGGCCATGCCCGACCTGGCCCGTGGCGTGCTGGGTTTTCTGGCCGCCCGCCAGGCGAAGGAGCTTGATCCCGAAAGAGATGCCGAACCGGGCAAGATCGTCCACGAAATCCGGGGAGGCGAGATGGCGGCCCTGGACGAGATCCCTTTCCGCTCCTACTACGGAACGGTGGACGCCACGCCGCTCTTCGTTGTGCTCGCGGCGCGCTACTACACGCGAACCGGAGATGTGGCCTTTGCTCGTCAGATCTGGCCGCACGTCGAGGCGGCGTTGACCTGGATGCACACCTACGGTGACCAGCGGGGCGACGGGTTCCTCCGTTATCGTCGCCGGGGCTCGCGCGGCCTCTCGAACCAGGGTTGGAAGGACTCGCACGATGCGGTCTTCCATAGCGACGGCCGCCTGGCCGAGCCGCCTATCGCCCTGTGCGAGGTCCAAGGCTATGCCTATGCAGCGCTGCGCAGCGCCGCACGACTCGCCCACGGCCTCCATTACGACATCCAGGCCCGGCGTCTTTCGGCTGAGGCGGCAAGGCTCCGCCACCGTTTCCACAAGGCCTTCTGGCTTCACGATTTGAAGACCTTCGCGATCGCCCTGGATGGGGCTCAGCGACCGTGCCGCGTGCGGACATCCAACGCCGGGCAAAGCCTGTATACGGGGATCGTACATCGCCGGCATGCCGGGGAGTTGGCTGCGCAGCTCCTCAGCGAGCCGATGTTCAGCGGATGGGGTATCCGCACCGTGCACGAGCAGGAAGCGCACTACAATCCCGTGTCGTACCACAACGGATCGGTCTGGCCGCACGATAACGCCCTGATTGCCGCAGGGCTGGCCCGATACGGGCAGCAGCAGGCGGTCAACCGCATCCTCGCGGGTATGTTCGAGGCCAGCACCTTTATGGAGTCCGGTCGCCTCCCCGAGCTCCTCTGCGGCTTTGCCCGACGGCGCGCCGAGGGACCGATTCTCTACCCCGTGGCCTGCTCACCTCAAGCTTGGGCCGCAGGCACCATCTTTATGCTCCTTCAGGCGTGCCTGGCGATGACGATTGATGCTACGAGGAACCGGATTATCCTGCGGCGGCCCATTCTCCCGGCGTTCCTCAAAGAAGTGAACCTTTACGACGTCCGCATCGGAGATGCGTTGGTCGACCTGCGCCTTCTGCGATATGACGACGCTGTTGGCGTGTGCGTGGAAAGAGCCACGGAGGACGTCGATGTGGTTGTGCTGAAATGATGCGCGGGCATGGCTCGCTGGTGCTCAATCAGCGTGGCAGACCAGTCCCCGCAAATCGGAGCATCTCGGGCAGACGCTGCCGCCAGGTGTGATCGCGACACAGGCGCTGCCGCGCCGCCGACGCCATAGCGGCGCGGCGATCCGGATCCTGCAGCAGTGCGTCGATGGCCTCGCGAGCCTCGCGCGGAGTGAGGAAAACCGCAACCTCCCGATCCCTTTGAAACAGGTCCTCAAGTCCCGCCGCGTCAATGTGTGCCATCGGGACTCCCGATGCGGCAATCTGAAAGGGCTTGTGGGCGACGCCCTCTTCCTCGCCGGCTTGGGATATGTTGATCGCCACTCGCCCCCGGGCGTAGAAGGCGGGCTGGTCGTCGTGCTGCACCCACGAGGCGCCGTCCAAACCCACCGAGGACCAGTCCGCCCCGAATATCCCAAGACGGAAATACTTCGCCAGATAGCAGATGTAGAAAGTCCGCCGCCAGCGGCCGAACTCCCAGAGGATCGAGATCGCCTCGAAGTAGCTATCGGGGTTGCTTCGCAGCCACTTTGCTGCCGCCGGGTGCTCCGGCTCGAGACCGCCAAAGACCCGCCATGAGGCCGTCAGGGGTTGCATCTGCCGGGCGGTCGCCCAGCGCCGGCCGAATTCGGTGAGTTCCGTAATGATGGACCGCGGCGCGCGAGATGCCCATAGCGTGCTGAGCTGCTCAAGGACTTTGTCAGCGACCGTCTCCTGAATCGCGGCGAAATCGGGGTCGTCTTCGGTCAGGAACCTTTGCAGCGCCGGATCCATATGCGGCGGAGATCCGACGAGGGCGACCACGTCATGATCCGGCCGGGCATCGGCGACGGGCCGCAGTCGCTCAGCATTCTCGGCAACAGGAACTCCGTGGCAGTTGGGCCATCCGAGGACGTCATGCAGCTCCGACGCGGCGGCTTCGGACTTCACGAAATGGTGGTTGTTCGGAGAACGCAGCGCGGCCTGCAGGTCAGGACGCAGGCCCATTCTGTTGTTGGCCCATTGGGGATGATCGGTCCACCACATCAGGTGAGGGATTCCGAGCTGTTCGAAGAATGGCTGCGGGCGCCCGTCCGGCGCGGAGGCGCACGGCCACTCCAGCAGTCCATTCATGGAAGAGCTGATGACCGCCTTGACATTGGCGTCACGCAAGAGCCCTGCCAGTCCGGCAAGGTCCCAGGAGCTGTTACCCTGATTCAGAGTCCACACTTCGCCCAGCTCGATGGTCAGGGGATGAAAGCCCAGGCTCTTGGCCGCATCGACCATGTCGAGCAGACAGTGACGCGTGAAGTTGCCCGGGTTCAGCAGGAAAAGGATCGCGGGTTGCTTTCCGTTCCATGCGGCCGGGCGGTCGATGTCAGCGGTGCGGCGATTCAGAATGCAGGACGTCGGGGCGACAAGCATATGATCACTGGGGAACCTCAGGTGCCTCGATGATTGCCTCGCGCTCGGGACGCCACTTGCTCCGCACCCACGAAGCGGACTTTGGCTCCGGTATGAATCATCTTGCCCAGTCGCTGCGCATCCCAGTTCGTAAGCCGGAAGCAGCCGTGCGAGCCTGTCTTGCCGATGAGTTCAGGGTTCGGACTGCCGTGGATCCCATATCCCGGCAGGCTCAGCCCGATCCAGCATCTGCCGACCGGGTTGCGAGGGCCGGGCGGGATCAGGAGTTTTTTGTCGACCCCGCGAACCTCCGGCCACATGGCGGGGTCGAACGTGTAGCTGGGATCGTCGGTGATCACCACGACCTGCGCTTCACCCCTGGGCAGCCTCTCTTTGTCCTTGGCGATGGAGCAGTGGAACAGGGCTACGAGCTGCCCCCGGGACCCCAGTACCCGGATCACCTTTTCTCGAAGGTTGATTTCGAGGTTCGATCCCGCGCTGTGTGGCACGGGGCCGACCGCAGGGACCCTCAGGACCGCACCCACCGTGAGCTTTCCCAGGTCTCGAGCGTTATTCAGTCGCGCCAGGAGTCCTTGAGTGCAATGGAACTTTTCGGCGACGGCGGCCGCGAGAGACTCGTAGCCCAGTCGCGGTAGTCTGCTCTTCTCCAACCATTGCGCAGGTACATGGCCGACCTCGGCTTGGTCGTTCGGTGTGACTGTGTATGTCGTGATGGCGCTGGTTGCGTCAACCTGGAGCGCCGAGGAAGTAGCGGTGTCGAGCACGCCGGTAAGGGGCAGTCCGCGCGCACGCTGAAATTCACGCGTGGCCAGCTTCGTCTTGGGTCCGAGCTGACCATCGATCAAGCCCGGCGAAAAGCCCGCCCGTTCGAGGGCAATCTGCCATGCCAGCCGCAAGGGAAGGCTCTCGTCCTCGCCGCGCGCGGGTGCTGCGAAGCTAAGAGCTGCGAGCATGAAAACGCAGTGGGTTGCGCGCATACCATCCATGTTGCGAAGGCTACGACTCAACGTCTTATCGGGAAGGTAACGGGCTCTGAGTGATCCGCCGGCGCTGCGGCTGAGGCAGTCCAAGCTGCTCGCCACTTGCTAGCGTTGGGACGGTTCGGCTCTTCCGAAATGCGCAAAAAACGCCACAACTCCCACCAGTCCGAGGGCGCCGGCAGCCAGGAACGCCAGGGCGGGGCCCATGCCCGGCTTCCAGCGATCTCCCAGGACCCAGAGGAGCGCTCCGACCGGCGAGGCCCACATGACGGCGATGCTTCGCATGCTCCAGTAAAGCCCGATCGCCTGGGTACGCACGTCCGCGGGCACCAGGTCCGCGATCATGGCCTTGCGGGCCGGCTCGCCGATCTCACGCAGACCGCCAACTACGAAAGCCAAGGCCAATCCCCAGAAGCCAAGCGTGCGGCCCAGGACGATCAAGCTGATGGGGAACAACGCGAAAAACAGGAAAGTGAGCCCAATGTAAGGCTTCTTGGCCAGGCCTTCCCGGCTGGCAAGCGGACCGATGACGACGTAGAGGATGGTGTTGGTCACGGCTTGGATGTTCAGCAGAACCGACTGATACAGTGCCGTTCCGTGCGAGTAGTCGGTCGAGAGGAGCGGCACGCAGTAGAGGATGATCAGGGGCCCGGCCATTCCCTCCGCCCAGCGGGCGAAGATATCCGCGGCCAGAAGCCGCTTAAGCTGCGGACTGAAATGGCGCAGCAAGTGACGCGGACGGCTCAGCGCGATCTTGCTGTCCCGACTGGCCGTTCGCATGTAGCGGTATTGCACCGCACAGGCGATCACGACAAAGATCGCCGCTACGATGGCGTCCGCGTGCACGCCGCGAATGCGGCCCAGCCAAAGCACCAGCGCGGCGCTGATACAGTAAGCGAGCACCCGCGAAACCCGCCGAAAGATGGCCTGCAACGAAAACGCCATTGTCCGCCGATCGGGCGGCACGGCTTCGCCGACGACGGTCAGCGTCGCCGGTCCGGCGATGCTGTCCCAGGCAAACACGAAGGGGATGGCCACAAAGACCGCAAGGGGGGCTTGCCATAGGGCGAGCACTGCCAGGCCAATGAAGGGAAGGAAGTTGAAAAGCAAGAGAGCGCGACGGGTGTTGAACCGCCCGGCGATGGCACCACCCGCGTAGTAGTTCACCGCCTCCAGGGCGTCGCGATAGAAACCGTAGAACCCTACCAGGAGGATCGTCCATGCGTCGCCGGCCCCGGCCTCCTCGCGGAGGGCTTTGAGGTACTGGGGGATGAGCGGGGCCCACAGCTCCGTCGCCGCAGTCACCAGCAGGATCGTGCCGAGCAGGGCAAGCGTGGAGGGGTTCAACCCCAGCCATTCGCGCCACGTGGCCCTTGTGGGGGGCGGTGATATGGCCGTCTCATCGGGCATCGCAGCGCGGGTTGGCAGGCGCTACTTGACTCGTTCCCAGTGGTCGACGAATTCCCCGGCCCGCGTGGCGATCATCTTGTCGCCGTCGAACACAACCTCGGGCTCGTTGTACAGCGGGAGCTTGAAGGCAATACGCCCATCCTCGATTTTGATCGGAGAACTCTTCTTGATACCGCCCAGGTCGTAGCGCGGACCCTGGTCGTTGATGCCGTCGAGGATCAGGCAGTAGAGGCTCTCCTCGTGGTACTGTTGGGAGTCCAGCTTGTACTTCGCGACATAGGTCATCGAGAAGGTCTTCTTGTTCTCGTTCATCCAGTACACATTGAAGTTGCGGAAGTCCTTGCCGTAGGTCAGCAGCCCGTGGATGCGAGGATACTTGAGCTGCTGACCGTCAGGTTGCTCTCGATAGACCAGCCGATAGGTGCCTTCGATGCTCGGCGGGCTCTGGGGATCAGCCGACCGAACCTCTTGCAAAGCCGCGATCAACCCGAAACCTACAGCCAGAACCCACAGTCCTGCACCAGTCGGGAATAAACGTCGCATAGCACGCTCCTTTGGGCCGGCACTGCCTCTCGGGGGGCCGCGCCGCCGCACGGGAGGCACGGTACCAACGCTTGCCTTCGTTCGCAATCGCGTCGTTGCATCCGCGGTTGGATGGTCTAAGATGATACTGTCCGAGACGTCCTTGTCTGCGGAAACAACGGAAGTGAGGGATCAAACCGTGAAACGCGCAAAGATTACCATCGTGGGAGCTGGCAACGTGGGGGCGAGCTGCGCCGTGTGGGCGGCGCAGAAGGAACTCGGGGACATCGTTCTCATCGATATTCCCGAGTTTGCGGACAAGACCGCGGGCAAGGCGCTGGACCTGCTCCAGTGCGGTCCGATCGAGCGGTTCGACTGCCGCATTGTGGGCACCGCCGACTATGCCCATGCCAAAGACAGCGATGTGGTCATTATCACCGCGGGTGTGCCCCGCAAACCGGGGATGAGCCGCGACGACCTCGTGCAGACCAACGTCAAGATCGTCGGCGACGTGGCCGTGCAGGTCGCCAAGGTCGCGCCCAACGCTGTGCTGATCGTCGTGTCGAACCCGCTCGACGCCATGGTGTACACCGCCTGGAAGAAGACGGGATTCCCCACGAACCGCGTGGTAGGGCAGGCGGGCTGTCTGGATATTGCCCGCTACCGCACGTTCATCTCCATGGAGCTCGGCTGCAGCGTCGAGGACATCACCGCCTTGCTGCTGGGGGGCCATGGCGACGACATGGTGCCCTTGCCGTCCTACACCTCGGTGGCCGGCATCCCCGTGACGCAGTTGATCGCCCCGGATCGGCTGCAGGCCATCATCGAGCGGGCCAAGATGGGCGGCGGGGAACTGGTCAAGCTCATGGGCACCAGTGCCTACTACGCCCCGGCATCGGGCACCATCCAGATGGCCGAGGCGGTCATCAAGGATAAGAAACGCATCCTTCCCTGCGCGGCGTACTGCAACAAGGAGTACGGCGTGGGCGGATACTTCGTCGGCGTGCCCGCCGTGCTCGGCGCCGGCGGCGTGGAGAAAGTCATCGAGGTCAAGCTCAATGACGACGAAAAGAAACTGTTCGCCACCAGCGTGTCGCACGTGAAGGAACTTGTGGGCGTGGCCGAGGGATTCCTGCGCTAGACGTGACCAGTCGAGCACGGAAGCGGGTGATCGCGACGACCGTGGCCGCCTTGGCGGCCTCGTCCTGGCTATTGCCCGCCGGCGCGGATGGGCAGACGCCGGCCGTGTCGCAGGTGACCTCGCCAGTCGCCGGCGATCCGGCGAATGCATCAGCGCCGCCGCGCGTTCCTCTTGATCCCCAGAGCTACGGCCTGTGGGTCCTTGCCCCGGCCGTGCTGGCCATCGGACTTACGATCGTTACCCGCCAGGTGGTGGCCGCTCTGTTCATCGGCGTGGTGGTCGGGGCGTGTATGTTCGTGCCCTGCCTATCTGCCGATTCGCCATTCTACAGCGGCAATCCGGTGATGGAGGCGGCGCGGCTGACCACCGAACACTACATCATCGGGGCCCTGCACGAGTATTCCGAAACCGACTTCGCCCGCATCAAGATCCTGGTGTTCACGTTTTTCGTTGCCTTCATGGTGGGCGTGATCGGGCGCAACGGCGGGACGGCGGGTATGGTCGGGCTCGTGGCCGGCGAGTCGACATCACCGCGCCGCGGAGGGCTCACCGCGTGGATCGCGGGGCTGGTGATCTTCTTCGACGACTACGCAAACTGCATGATACTCGGGCCGACGATGCGACCTGTTTTCGACCGCATCAAGCAGTCTCGCGCCATGCTGGCGTACATCATCGATACCACCGCCGGGCCGGTCGCCTCCCTCGCCATCATCGGCACCTGGATCGGCGCGGTCGTCGCATACATCCAGACGGGCCTCGATCCATCACTGGCTGCAGGAGTTCCTGCCTTCCTGATGACTGCGGACGGCAAGCCCGTTTCCGCCATGTCTGCTTTCATCCATAGTCTGCCGTACCGGTTCTATCCGATCCTCGCCATCGTGTGCGCCCTGCTGGTGGTCCTGCTCGGGCGGAACTTCGGGCCCATGCGGAAGTCCCAGGCTCGCGCGGTCAGCCAGTTGGATCGCGACGTGACGCCGGTTGTCTCCGACAGCACCCTGAGCCGGGGACCGCGCCCGGTGTGGTGGCTGGGGTTTTTTGCTGTTGCGGTTCTGGTGTTCGTGACGCTGGCCATCCTGGCCATGACCGGCCTGGCCAACGGCGGACGCGAGATCCTCAGCCAGAGCGACCTTCCCTGGTGGCAGAAGGCTGCCGACATCATCGGCAAGGCCGACGCCTACCTCTCCATCCTCTACGGGTCACTCTTCGCCGCAGTGATTTCCGTCGTACTCACCCTCTTCGCCCGGACGTGCTCGTTGCAGGACGCTATGGACGCGGGCCTGAACTCCATGGCCCACACCGTTCCCGCCCTTACGATCCTGGTTCTCGCCTGGGCCCTGTCGCAAATCGAGCAGGACCTCATGCTGGGGCAAATCCTGGCGGAGAGACTGAGGAGCATGGCCTTCCCTGCCGTGTGGCTGCCGTTTGCCATCTCCGTCGTCGCCTACCTGATCTCCTTCGCCACCGGCACCTCGTGGGGAACCATGGGCATCCTCTGCCCTATTGCCATCCCGCTCGCTGTAAAGCTGGCCGAACCGCTGCCGCCGGATCAGGCCCTGACGCTGTTCTATGCCAGCGTGGGCAGCGTTCTCGGCGGAGCGATCTTCGGCGACCATTGCTCGCCGCTGAGCAGCACGACCGTCCTTTCCGCGATCGGCGCGGATTGCTCGCTCATCGAGCACACCTGGACGCAGTTGCCCTACGCTGTACTCTCCGGAATCGCCGCCCTGGCCTTCGGGGATATCATGTGCAGCGTTTATGGTCAGCCCTGGTACTTCGGCCTCGCCGCGGGGGCGGTCCTCATGTTCCTCGTCATTCTGGTCCTTGGCCGTCGTGCCAAGCCGCGCTTCGATCTGATCGAGATCTAGCAACTCAAACCGAGCGGGCTTGCGGCTGGGGCCCTGAATGGGCCAAATACAGCAGCCCAGGGCAACGTCCTGGGAGGTTGCGAGCCGTAAGCGCGGAAGCTCTGAAAGAGCGGGATAGTGCCGGGCGATGCAGCGCGTAAGGCGTAGCGTGCGTTGTGGTCAGCCCCGTCTATAGCGCCCTTTCAGGGCTTGCCTGTTTGCGGGCGGATGAAACCCAGGGCGTTGCCCTGGGCTGATTTATGGCGGCCCTTCGGGCCTTCGCGCAGAAAACGGCTCACTCTGTAGCACCTGAGTGCGGCTCCGGTTGACCCCAGGGCTTCAGATGCCTTGACGGCGTTATCATAGGCGGTCGCTTGGAATCACGTCTTCTGCGCGCCTAGACTTTCTCCAGCATAGGAGAAAGCCCAATGCGTGCATCACAACAGCAATACGACGCCCTGATCAGCGCACTGAACGATTCTTCTGCGAACGGCGATGTTTCCCCGTCGTGTTCCGCATCGCCGTCCGCTTCGCCGACGGAAGATCTTCTTGACGCGTACTCGAAGACGGTCGTTCGTGTCGTCGAGCAGGCTGGCTCCGCCGTCATTGCGATCCAGAGTCCGCGCGGGGTGCAGCGGCGCGGTGGCTCCGGCTCAGGAGTCCTGCTGACGCCCGATGGATTCGCCCTGACCAACAGCCACGTCGTGTCCGGGCGCGAGCGGCTCACCGCGACGACCCACGAAGGCGATACGCTCGATGCGAGCCTCATCGGCGACGACCCGGCGACTGACCTGGCCTTAGTTCGGCTTTCCGCCCGCGACTTGCCCACGGCGCAGCTGGGCGACAGCGATGCCCTGCGCGTCGGGCAGCTTGTCGTGGCGATGGGCAGCCCCTTTGGCCTGCAAGCCACGGTTTCCAGCGGCATCGTCAGTGCCATGGGGCGGAGCATGCGCGGGATCGGCGGCAGGCTGATCGACGGCGTCATCCAGCACACCGCTCCGATCAATCCCGGCAATTCCGGCGGTCCGCTGGTCGACAGCCGCTGTCAGATCGTCGGACTGAACACGGCCATGATCGCCTTTGCCCAGGGCGTCGGCTTCGCCATCCCCTCCAACACCGCCCGCTGGGTCACCACGGAACTGATTTCCCACGGCCGCGTGCGCCGCGCCGTGCTGGGCATCGCCGCGGCGACCGTGCAAGTTCCCTGCCGCCTCGCGCGAGAGCTGGACCTGCTCAACGAGTCCGGCGTGCGCGTCGAGTCCGTCGAGCCGGGCAGTTCCGCGGCGCTGGGTGGCCTGCAGCCCGACGACGTCATCGTTTCGCTGGACGGGCGTCTCGTTTCGTCAGTCGACGACCTGCACCGCCTGCTGACCCGCATCGAGCCCAGTGCACGCATGGCCTTGGGCCTGCTCCGCAATGAACGCAGTCTGGCTCTCAACCTGGAAGCCCGCCACGGCGGCTGACCTTCGTTGCTAATCGTTGCCACCGGGAACTGGTGTGGAACCCTGTTGGGAGGGAATCAGCTTCTTGAGAGAGCGCACCAGCACGCGGTCGAAGATCATCTTCTCCAAATCCGCGAAATGATCTAGTCTGCGGCGGTCGTTTTCCTTCTCAGCTTGCCGAATGTCTATAGCGTTCTGCCTTCGTCGAGCATCGCGTAAGGCCTTGGCCTGCTTTAGGATTTCATGTGCTCTCTTCACGCCCGCCTCCGGCAACTTGTGCTCGGCCAGGAACTTCTCGACATAGGTGTCCCACTCGTCCTGTTGTTTGGCTGGTGTCGACTTGATGAGCCACGGCTCGCTATCGTGCTTGCGCCGGTACTGCTCGCGGAGATGTTCGCCTGCACGGCTGAGATATGTCAGATACTGGTCCACAGTCTGTCCAAGATCACTGGACAGAAGTTCTAGGATCTTCGGGTCCGGCATGACATCGTGCACGCACACCAGCTCCCAGAATTCGTCACTCGAAACCAGCTCGCTACCAGTCCAAAACTGAGTGCCATCGGGCGTGGAAAACTGAGTGCCGTTCAGCGCACCCATGTCGGCTGGGTTGATCTCCTTTGCGTGCCAGGGCTCGTTGAAGGAGGCCCGCTCGACATCGATCGTCTTATACGGCTCTGTGGAGTCACGTTGATAGAAACGCGTTGACTTCGGTACCCAACGACCATCAGCGTCCTGGTACGCCGTTTCAGACGAGAAGACCAATTCGCCGGCAACGTAGAGCGCCGCGCTCACCGGTTGCCCACCAAGGCGATCGTCGAATGTCCACTTCAATCGGTAGTGCCCGTCCTGAGATTCCGTCGCCACGGTTGGCAAACCATTCTGATATCCTTCGGTGAACTTGCCGGACGCCAACTCCTCATATACGCGGTTCTCCAAGCGGAACGGGTTGGCGTCTGTTTCATCCGTGATCTTGCAGGGCGCCAGACCAATGGTCAGGATATCGACGGGAAGCCGCACGCGAGCAGCCTCCCGTGGCGTGACGGAACCGGAATCCGGTCTTTCGGCGCACGGGAGGTCCCAAACGGCGCCTTCGTAGATCATGCGCGATCGAGTGCCGACGTCGTACTTACCCGGTGGGACTGCTTGCGGAAGTGCGTCGGGATCTTGCGGGTCAGGGCGCACGCACCTCGCGGCGTGCGTTCCGTTCTGATCACCGAGGTTGCTCTCCCAGAGCGTTTCATCGGAGGAGCGTGTCACAAAGCGCTCCCGCAGCCCTGCATTGCAGCTCTCCGCCCATGAAATCGTCCATTCGATCTGGGATGTCCCGATGCGGGGCGCTTCCAAAAGTCCGCGCAGTCGCTGCGGTAGGTCGGCGCGCTGCGGCTCCGCACCGGCGCCTGCCGCAAGTAGGAATACGAGAATCGAGAATAAGCACTTCATTCTGTGGCAGCTGCGCACGGGCCGTATTCCTTCCACTTGGCCCTCGTTTTCTCTTCCAGCGTCGTTTCGTCGAGCCAGCAGTTCGGGCAGGTAGTTCCAGCGCACTCCCAAATCTGGCAGATGACAACGGGTTCTCCATCTTGCTTGCGGCACTTGCCTTCCTGCCATGTAGCGTCGACCATATGTTGGTTAGGAAAGCCGCTCGTCGAGATGGCGTTACATGTTTGCTGATTCGGAGCGCAACAGGGCGTGTAACTGCATCCAGGCGGGGCAGCTCCCAGTTTCTTGCAACCAGCTCCCCCAGTGCATTCGCCCGGGGGCGGTGGGAGAGGCTGTGCGTTTACCACAGCTGGCGCAGGCTCCACGCCGACCCAGCGTACCGCGCTCTCAGCGACAGCGATCAGAGCGACTCCGAGCACGACGACAAGGGCGATCTTTCTCATCTTGAACCTCCAGCTTTTCTATTGGTCGTGTGAGGCCGCGCGCATCTCGCGGCAGCAAAGCCGTTGCACCAACTATGAACATCCGAGTTCTCTCATCACCGACGGCGGAAATAAGAGTTCAAGATACAATATGCGCCCCCCCCTTACGTCTGTCAAGTCCTATTTTGAGGAAATGTTTTTGGCCGACGGACACGCATCGACGCGCGAGTTTGCATTGACATTGGATTAGGGAACTACCCTTAAGCCATCCTTGGGCCACATGGAATACTTCGCGAACTTCCGTTCTCGACTGTTCGCGCCTGCTAGGGCGCCCGACCGGACGCGCTAGACTGCGACCCGGCGCCTCCGGAGCCGCCTCGGGCAACATCCACCTTTGCGGTGCTGAGGCTCTTGGGCCCGCGAAGCTCGGCCAGAGGACCGAGGTTGGGCGCCGGGCGGTTCTTGAACTTGCGGTAGTTCTCCGTGTGCAGGTTCGACAAGTCGCGAGGCAGTCCGTCAATGAACACGTGAGTAACCTGGGCGACGGTCTGTAGCGGTGTATCCGTGGTCACGATCAAGTCGGCGTACTTGCCTGGCTCGATGGAGCCGATGCGGTCGGCAAGACCCAGAATCTGGGCAGCGCCGAGGGTCAGAGCATACTCTGCCCGCTCCCGCGGTAAACCGTGGGCGACGGCCATGCCCGCGATCGTCCCCAGGTCATACGCGCTGGAAGCGCTGTCGGAGGCAAAGCAGAAACGGACTCCGGCGCGGTCGAGTTCCGCCGCGCAGCGATAGACCGACTCCCAGGTCTCATACTCCCCGCGCGGATAGCTCAGCACCGTGCTCAGAATGACGGGAATGTCCTTTTCCTTAAGCTGCGCCGCGACCTTCCAGGCCTCCTGCCCGCCGCTCAGGATGGCCTTGAGCTTGTGCTTCTCGGCGAACTCCAGCGTGTCGAGGATGGTCTTGTAGGTCGCGGCCTCGAAGATCACCGGCTTTTCGCCGCGCACATAGGGGACCATCGCCTCCAGCGTCAGGTCCACATCGAAGCGCAGCTTCGGGTCGGCACTGGCCAGTTGCTTGACCTCTGCGTAGTGCTTGGCCTTGGCGATGTACTCTTCCAGATGCTTGAGCGCCTTCTTGTGCTCATCCTGCTGCTTCTTCTTCGCTTCCTTGTCTTCAGGCAGGCGGACGGGCAGGCTCGGCACGCTCATGTGCAGACCGAAAGAGTCAACTAGGATCATCTCCGGTGCCGTCCAGCCGTCGAGATGAACGATCGAGCTTTGTCCCTGAATGCGGCTGCCCGAAGGCTTCACCAGTGTCGTGGTGATTCCTGCCGCCCGGGCGATGGCAATATGCTCGCTGTGGGGATGCACGGCGCTGGCCGTCTTGAGGTGCGGGTTGAACGTGCCGATTTCGCTGAAATCCCGCGTCGTGCGCAGAGAGTCTATCTCCGTCATGCCCAGCACGCTGCCGGCATCCATCAGCCCGGGGTACACGTGCAGTCCCGTCCCTTGAATCACGCCCGCGCCGGGCGGTACGTCCACGCTCACTCCTACGGCCAGAATCTTGTCCTCGACGATGACCACCGTCCCCTTGTCGATCACCGGGCCGCTGATGGGGTGAATCGTCGCATCGACAATGGCATAAGCGCGGTGGGGCGTCTGCGGGATGGTGCGATCCAGTTGTGATGGACCCGCACCCCACACGAAACTCGGCTCGGTAGGCTCCGGGCGGGCGTTCTCGAAGTAAACCTCTCCGTCAATAAGCGTCATCACGCATTTAGAGAAGGTGTTGAGGGGATGCCCATTGAAGATGGCCAAGTCCGCGTCTTTGCCGACTTCGATGCTGCCGACGCGATCGTCGATCTGCAGTTGCATCGCGGGATTGAGCGTCACGAGCCGCAAGGCCTGATTCTCGTCCAAGCCGCCCCATTTGATGGTCTTGGCGGCTTCCTGACCCAGGTAGCGAATTGTGTTCTGCGAATCGGAATTGAGCGAGGCATTGACGCCGTTCTGGGTCATGAGCGCCGCGTTGTGGGGAATGGCCTGGAACGCCTCGACCTTGTATGCCCAATCGTTGGCGAACGTGGACGCCCCGCAGCCATGGCGGACGATCTCCGGTGAAATGCGATAGCCTTCCAGAACGTGATGCAGCAGGCCGACGCGCACGCCATATTCCTCGCACGTGGCCAGCAGACGCAGGATCTCTTCCGACCGGTAGCAGTGGCTGTGGATCGTCATTCGGCCGGCGAGGACATCGGCCAGGGCTTCCAGGCGCAGGTCGCGGCGCGGTGGCGGAACATCCTGACCCGACTGCGACAGCCGGTTGCACTCGTCCCACTCGGCCTGATACGCCTTGGCGGCCTCAAACGCGGCGCGGATCACCGCTTCCACGCCCATGCGTGTGTTGGGGTAGCGCTTGCCGAAGTTCTCGAAGAAGTTCGCCTGGGTGACGTTCTCTCCTAAAGCAAACTTGATCGTCCGCGGAGCGTCGGCGATGACCATCTCCGACACCGGCCGCTCGTACTTGAGCTTGAAGATCACGTTCTGCCCGCCGATGGGGTTGGCGGAGCCGTGCATGGCGTGATGCGTCGTTGCGCCCCCGGCGACGGCTCGATAGATGGCCACGTCGTGCGGATCGATGGTATCGGCGATGCGAACCTCAGCGCTGATGGCCAGAGGCGATTCGTTGACGCCATCGATTCCCAGATGCGAATGCGGGTCGACAATGCCCGGCATGACGTATCGGCCGGCCGCATCAATGACGGTTACGTCCGGAGGCGCGGTCAGGTCTGCCCCGACGGCGGCGATCTTGCCGTTGCGGACGAGGATGGACCCCTTGGGAATTGTCTGCCCCACAACGGGAATGATCGTCGCGTTGCGAATCAGGGCGCTGCCGCCCGTCTTTGTCTTCGGCATTCGATCGGCCAGCAGTTCCACGTCCCAGGCCGGCCCTTTGTCGGCTTCCTCCGCGGGCGCGCCGCTGTCAGCGGGCTTGTCGCCTTCGGCAGTTTCCGTCTTCTCCTCGTCCTTGTCGCCGGCTTTGGCCTCCTTGCCGCCTTTATCGCCTTCCTTCTCGTCCTCTGCCTCGATGTCGATCTTTTTCCCGTCGATGAATACGAATTTGACCTTAGCGCTCTTGTCGGAGAGCGGCTTGGTCATCACCGTGACATCCGCCAGGTAGCCCGGCGCGACCCGTCCGATCTGATCCTTGGCCTGCAGAATCTCCGCGGCGCTGTCGGTCAGGGCTCGGACGGCGACATCCTCAGGAAGCCCCTTCTCGATCACCAGCCGGAGGCTCTCCATGAACTCGGATGGCGACTTGAACTTCCGTGTGGAGAAGGCGAAGGGCACGCCGGCCTCGTGCAGGCGAACCGCGTTGGTCACTTGCTCTTCCCACAGACGACGGCGCTCCTTGCGCAGCCTCAGCGGCTCGTAGATTCTTTCTTCCTTTTTCTTCTCGCCTTCCTTGGATTCGGCTTCCGGCTTGTCACCGGACTCCTCGGCGGCCACCTCCGACTTATCCTCCGACTTCTTGCCTTCGCCTTTGGATTTCTTCTTCTTGCCGTATTCCGGCTCCTCATCGAACTTCAAGCTCAGAATCACCGGCACACGCTCGGCCTTGAGCCGATCCGCCACCTTCCACGCCTCCTTGCCGCCGGTGATCACGACTTTGAGCTTGAATTCCCCGGCCAGGTCCAGCGCCCGCCGAATCTCGTTGTCCGTGTTGGCCTCAAAGAAGATCCGTTTCGACCCCCCCAGCAGCGGTTGCAGCGAATCCAGTGCCGCGTCCGTGGGGACGCGCTCCGTACTCGTGGGGTGCCGCTCGGCGTACTTCTGCATCTTGGCGTTCCAGACTGCATCCAGGAACACCTGCCGGAACTGGGCGAAGATCCCCAGGATCGTCCGGGGGTACTCTCCTTGCTCGCCGATGGTGAAAGAGCCGTGATGGGCGACATCAGAGCTGAGCACGCTCCGCCGGATCGGGGCATCCGCCAGGCTCACCAGATCGCTGGTCCCTGCGAAAAGCGCATCCCGCGGGGCGATCAACGCTGCGGTGAACCCTGATGCCCGGTGGGCTTCCCGCTGCTTGTCGTCGGGCGTGAACAGGTCGATGGCCCGCGTCTGGGGACGGACTCCCTTCCGCTCCGCGAAGCGCGTCGCTACCAGCGGCCCTTCGCGTGGATCGGGACTTACATCCTCGGTCCGCTCCCGCTCTTCCTTGGTGCGCTCCTTCTCCGCGATGCCCAGGTGGCACTGCCCATCGATGAATCCCGGGTAGGCGATCAGCCCGGTCCCGTCCACGCGCTCGGCATGGGCCGGGATGGTCACGTCTGACCCGACAGCCACGATCCGGCCATCGGCCATGACGATGGTCCCAGATTCGATCGTCGTGCCGGCCTCGGTCACGATCTTGACACCGGTCAGCGCGATAGGGGTCTCAAACTCTCCATGGGCCCGCCCACCAACGACGAGCAGACCTGCCATGACCATGGGAAACGACAACCGGAAGACCGTGCGGTTTATCACGCTTCTACTCCTTAACTTGATTCGCTCTTAAGGAAACAGGCTCCATGCGGGCAAGAGGAAACGGGGCCCTAACTTGCGGCGAGTCTAACGCGCTCGACGTACATTGTCGATGTAACCTTGACACCTTCCGACAGCCTCCTACCCTATCCTTTGGAGCCGCGATCATGGTCACCACGGTCATCAAATCGGACCCGCAGGTCCCCTGCACGGATGCAGTCCGCGAGGCCAGCGAAGTGCTTCGCGGCGGCGGGCTGGTGGCTTTCCCAACCGAGACGGTGTACGGCCTTGGCGCCCGTGCGGATCACCCGGGTGCGATGGAGCGGCTCCGGGCCGTGAAGTCTCGCGAAGGTGGGAAAGCCTTCACTGTACACATCGCTTCCCGCGAGGATGCCAAACAGTTTGTCCCCCAGCTGACTGGAATGGCCGCCCGGCTGGCGCGTAAGGGTTGGCCCGGTCCGATCACCCTGATCCTGGACGTGGAACACCCGGAGTCCTCGCCCATCATGAAGGGCAGGAACGGCGCCGTTGCAGCCGCGATTTACTACGACAACACGATTGGCCTGCGTTGCCCGGACGATCCGCTCGCCCAGGGAATGCTGCGGACGGTGGAAGCCCCCGTCGTGGCTGCCAGCGCCAACCCCGCGGGGGAGCCCGCGCCCCTCAGCGGCGAGGACGTGCTCAAACGCCTCGACGGGGCCATCGATCTCGTCGTGGATGCCGGACGCACCAAATACGCCAAGCCTTCAACCATTGTGCGGGTAACCGATCGTTCCTTCGAGGTGATTCGCGAAGGGGTATACGACAGCGGCAGCATAGCCCGATTGTCGACCGTACGAATCCTCTTCGTTTGCAGCGGGAATACGTGCCGCAGTCCGATGGCGGCCCATTGGGCCCGGCACATGCTGGCGGAGCGGCTGGGTTGTCGACCTGAAGATCTGTCCGACCGCGGCGTCACGGTCGTCTCCGCGGGTACATCAGGGGGGATCGGGGGGGCGTCGCCTTTCGCCGCTGAGGTGATGGCCAAGCGCGGCGTGGACCTGTCCGGCCATACGTCTACCGCCCTCAATTCGGAGATGATCCACCAGGCCGACTACGTCTTCGCCATGACTCGTGCTCATCGCGATGCGATTCTGCGAATGTCCCCGATGTCCGAGAGTAAGGTCCGCCTGCTCCTGGACGACGATGATGTGTCCGACCCCATGGGGGGCACGAGCGAGGATTACGAACGCGGTGCGCTGACCATCGAGCGGGGACTTCGCGCTCGCCTGCAGGAGGTTGTCGTATGAAGGTTGCAGTCTGCAGTGACCATCGCGGCTATCATGCCAAGGAGCTGATCAAGAGCTATCTCAAGGCCGCCGGCCACGAAGTCCACGACTTCGGCTGTGACAGCGCCAACAGTTGCGACTACCCGGATTTCAGCCTCCGTGGGGCGACGTCCGTGGCCTCTGGAGACGATGAGCGCGGGATTTTCTTCTGCGGCACGGGCATCGGGATGTCCATGACCGCCAACAAAGTCAAGGGAATCCGTGCCGCCCTCTGTCATGACGAGCTCACCGCGGAAATGTCCCGCCGCCACAACAATGCCAACGTCCTGTGCCTTCCCGCCGACCTCCTTGGGGAGGCCCTCATGCGCCGCGTTGTCGACGTCTGGCTGCAAACCGACTACGAGGGCGGCCGGCACGATCGCCGCATCCAGAAGATCACCGACTACGAAAGCAACGGCCAGTGCTGCGGCTAGCACGCCGCGTCCGTTGAGCCAATGCCTCGTGGCCTGTGCAGGTCCCCGCATGGCTACGATTGTCGGTTATTGTCGGCGGGCGCACAAAATGCTAACCGCGACACGAATAACCCATCATGCGAAACGAAGATGAAATATAATGCCCTCTCTCCCTGCCTGCGCCGGCGTCCGGCGAGTGAGGGGGCAAAGGCGAGCGTCGTGGGCACTGGCATCACAAATCGAATGTTGCGTCCGCATGGCGGCGATCTTGGCGTGCGGCATGCGCTGATGGTGTTCGTCGCGCCGCGGGCTCTGTTCAATCGCGTGGAGGATACCGGCGCGTACGGCTGGGCCTTGGTTACGCTGTTGGGGCTGGTTGTGCTGATCGGCTATGCCCAGGTGCAGACCGGGCTCATCGACGAGGTCGTAGAGAAGCAAACGCAGAAACAGTTGGAGGATCTGGAGAATACTCAGCTGCACCTTGTCGACCGCATGGAGCTCAAGGATCGCATGGAAGCCATCCATAAATCAGCGGTGTTCTCGAAAACTATTACGCGGCTGGGCGTGATCGTCATCAGGCCGGTCTATCTTCTGGCATCGTTCATGCTGATCGCCTCGATCATCTACGCGATGGTTGCGCTTACCGGGCGAAAGCCGGAGTACCACACGCTGATGTCGATCTGCGTCTATGCAGGGTTCATTGAGCTGGCCGCGTTTGTCGTTCAACTGGCGATGATGCTCTATTACCGCAGTACGGAAGTGGGCACTTCGCTGCGGGATCTCGCTGCGCTGGCGCCGGAGGTCAGATGGCTCGCCCCGGTGCTGGGCGGCGCGGATCCCTTCCGCATTTGGTACTGGGTTCTGGTGGCCATCGGCCTTGCGGTCACACAGCAGTTGAGCCGACGCATGGCCGTGGTGACGTGTACGTTGCTTTGTATTGTCGGGATCGGCGTCCATGTAGGAATGGGGTTCGCCGGAGCGTAATCGAACGCGCCGAGTCCACGAGCTCGGCGAAAACAAGTGTCGGAGAAGCGTTTCATGAAGGCTCTGTTGACGTTGGTCGTGCTGGGTCTGATCAGCGCGGGCGTCTTTGCTTTGGGCACCTACCGCAAGAAGGGTGAGGACAAGCCCCTGCTCCACGTGGCCCAGGAAGTGCCCCTGACGGTGACGGTGGCCAAGCCTGCCAGAGAGGAGATCATCCGCATCGTCCAGGCCCCCGGCGATGTCGAGGCTGAGCTCGAAGTAGAGATCCGCTCCGAGATCATGGCCAAGATCGAGGAAATGCCCGTCGAAGAAGGCGACTTCGTCAAAAAGGGTGAGTTGCTGTGCCGACTGAACGACAAGGACTTGCTGGCGGATATCGAATCCGGAAAGGCCCGCATCGCCCAACTCAAGGCGGCCATCGTCGGGGCTCAGGCGGACTTGGAGAAGGCGGACCGTGACTTGACCCGACAGGTCAGCCTGTCGGAATCTGAGGCGACCTCAGACCTGGAGTTGCGCGACTACCAGACGGTGCGCAACAAAGCGCGGGCCACTCTGGAGATGCGCGAGCACGAGCTTGCCCAAGCCGAGGCCATGCTCAAGCGTACGCAGGAGGACCTCCAGAAGACCATCATCCGCTCGCCCATCGATGGCGTGATCTCCAAACGCCAGGCCAAGCAGGGCGAGGTGGTGGTAACCGGCACCATGAACAACCCGGGAACGGTGGTCATGACCATCAGTGACCTGTCTCGCATGCAGGTGCGAGCACGCGTCGACGAGGTGGATGTGCCGCTGGTGAAAGCGGAGCAGAAGGCCCGCGTCTACCTGCAGGCGGATCAGAACAGGCCGGTGGCGGCCCGGGTTCTGCGGGTGGCCTCCAAGGGTACCAAGGCCACCGGCCGGGACGTGGTCACCTTCGAGGCCCTGCTGGAAGTGCTCTCCAAGGATGAGCGGGTCAAGCCGGCCATGACCGCCAACGTCGAGATTGAAGTCGCCCATCGCGAGGATGCCATTACGGTGCCCATTGAAGCGGTCGTCCACCGGATGAGAAAGGATCTGCCCGAGTCCGTGGTGGCGGAGTTTGATAAGAAGCAGGCAGGATTGGACATCTCCGATCGCGCCCGGCAGGCCCAGTACATCAAGGTGGTCTACGTGATGGATGGGGAGGTCGCCAAAGTCCGCGTCGTCGAGCCGGGCATTGCCGACGCCCGCCGTGTCGAGCTTCTCGAAGGTGTGGGCCTGGAAGAGACGGTGATCACCGGTCCGTACCGCAGCCTCGATCAGCTCAAGGAGGGACGCAAGGTGGCGCTGTCGGACAAGGATAAGAAGCCCAAGGCCGATACGACCGAGGAGAAGGTCGCCGACAAGGATGAGAAGAAGGATGGCGACAAGGAAGAGAAGAAGGACCAGACGGCAGAGCAGGATGAGCAGGCCGTCGCCGCGAGCAAAACCCCGTGAACGAGACCAACGGCTCGCCGCTCATTGAGCTGAGCAGTATCGAAAAGGTTTACCGCGTAGGCACGGAGCTGGTGCGTGCTCTTCGGGGGGTGACCCTCACCATCCAGCCCAACGAATACGTGGCCATCATGGGCCCCAGCGGCTCGGGCAAGAGCACGCTGATGAACATCCTGGGTTGCCTGGATATTCCCACCGCGGGTATGTACATGCTCCGCGGCAAGGACGTGTCCAAGCTCTCGCAGTCCAAACTGGCCCGCATCCGAGGTCGGCAGATCGGCTTCGTATTCCAGACCTTCGAGCTGCTGCCGCGGACGACGGCGCTGAAGAACGTCCAATTGCCGCTTATGTACACGCAGATGCCGCACAAGAAGCAGAAGGCGATTGCGGCGCTTAAGCGCGTCGGGCTGTCCGATCGGGCGACTCACCGCCCCAATCAGCTTTCCGGCGGACAAAAGCAGCGCGTGGCCATCGCCCGGGCCCTGGCTCAGGAGCCGGATATCATCCTCGCCGACGAGCCGACCGGAAACCTCGACAGTCAGACGGGCGAAGAGATCATGAACATCTTCGATTCCCTGCACGCCGAGGGACAGACGATCATCATCGTTACTCACGAAGAGGATATCGCCGCCCGCTGCCGTCGGATCATCCGCCTCAAGGACGGGCTCATTGCCTCAGACGTCCACACGTCCCCTCGTTCGGTCGTCGAGCCAGGGCACACTCCCACATCGGTTTCCCTTTCCGCGGCCGTGGCATGATTCGCGCAGTGGTGGGCATCCCGGTCTTTCTGTGGCGCGGCGCGGTGGGATCGGCCGGGCGCAGCGCCCAGAACATCGGCACGGCATTGGTCCAGGTCTGGGCCAACAAGGGAAGGTCTGTCCTGACCACTCTGGGAATCATCATCGCGGTGACTTCCACGATCGTTGTCGTCTCCTTCGTGCAGGGATTCGGCAACTACGTCACCAACATGGTGCGGGGCTACGGCACCCAGTTCCTCATCGTCTATGCCTACTATCCGCCGAATGCTTGGCAGTCGGGCGTCGGCACTGTGACGCTGAATCTTGCCGACGTGGAGGCGGTCCGGACGGAAGCCCCGCATGTCAAACGCCTTACGCCGTTTCTGTACAACGAGCGGGTGGAGGTCGCGTACGGTCTGGAGAAGATGACGGAGGTGCCCACCCGGGGCGTCACCGAGGAATACCAGGTCATTCGCAACTATTACGTGGACGCAGGCCGCTTCTTCGGACCCATGGAAGTGGAAACGTCGGCCAACGTGGTCGTGCTCGGACGGACGATTCTCAAACAGCTCCAGTGCGACGAGTCCATCATCGGCCAGCATGTCTACGTCAACGGCCATCGCTTCCAGGTCACCGGCATTCTGACGCAGAAAGGCAGCATGTTCGGCGAAGACCAGGACAAGACCATCATGGTCCCCTACACCACCATGCTGAACTTTTATCCCGATATGAGGGAATCGGTACGCTTCCTCGCCGAAGCGCCGAGCGAGGGCGACCTGGACGACGCTCAGGCGGAGATCACCCGGATCCTTCGCCGCCGGCACGGCTTGCAGGTAGGGCAGCCCAACGACTTCGAGATCAGGCGACAGGACCAGAACGTCCGCGAGTTCGAGAAGGTGCGCAACATCGCCTCCGGATCGCTGGCCGGCATCGTCAGCATCTCGCTGCTGGTGGGGGGTATCGGGATCATGAACGTCATGCTGGTCTCAGTGACAGAGCGCACCCGGGAGATCGGGCTGCGAAAGAGTATTGGAGCCCGCCGCCGGGACATCATGGTCCAGTTCCTCACCGAGGCGGTCGTCCTCTGCACACTCGGAGGTCTGGTGGGCGTTGTCCTGGGGTATTCGATTTCCTATCTGGCCTCGCTGCACCCTTCGATGGTGTCGATCAGCGTTCCCTGGTGGGCTGTGGCCCTGGCACTGGGTTTCTCGGCGGCCGCGGGGGTGGTGTTTGGGATCATCCCCGCCTGCAAGGCGGCGATCCTCCATCCCATTGATGCACTGAGGCACGAGTAGAAACGCAGAAACGCAGAAACACAAAAACGCAGAAACGAAGAATGCCGGAAGCTACAGTCCATGTGGGTGTGACTCGAGAGCTGGCACAGGCCAGAGGGCGGCTGCCGCGCGCCTTGGTCGGCGTAGTCTTTCTGCCCGTGCGATTGGGCTCGTGGTTCGGGGGGCGGCTCGCCACGCAGTGGCAGAACATCCAGACCGCCTTTATCCAGATCTGGGCCAACAAGGCTCGGTCCGTGCTCACCACGCTGGGCATCATCATCGCCGTGACTTCGACGATCACCGTGGTTTCGTTCGTGCAGGGATTTGGGGACTACGTCACCAACATGCTTCGCGGCTTCGGCACCAACATCATGTTTGTGGTCCCCTGGGCGCCCACCGGTATGCAGGGTCGCATGATCGGGCGCGTCTCGATGGATATTCACGACCAACGGGCTGTCGGCTCCGAGTGCGATAAGGTGCGGCGGATCTCTCCCATGCTTTTCACCAGCGGTACCGTCGAATACGGCCGGGGGAAGGCCGAGAACGTGGAAATCCAGGGCGTCACCGAGGCGTTTCAGACCATCCGCAACTTCTTTGTGGAGAAAGGGCGTTTCTTCGGCCCCATCGACGTAGACCACGGCACTTACGTGTGTGTGTTGGGCCGGGAGGTGCTCAAGCTCCTGGAAGTGGACGACAGCATCGTCGGCGAGTACGTCTTCATCAACCAGCTTCGCTTTCGGGTCCTCGGAATCCTGGAGGCGAAGGGCAACTTCATGGATGAGAACCAGGACAATATCGTCCTCATTCCCGATACGACACTGCTCAAGATGCTGCCGTTCTTTGCGCGGTGGATGCCCTTTATCGTGGAGGTGACCGCCGAGCAGGATACCGAGGAGGCCTCGCTACAGATCAGCCGCGTGCTTCGCACTCGCCACGGCCTGCAGCCAGGCCAGCCGAACGACTTTCGCATTTTCCGTCAGGACGAAATGCTTCGGGACTTCCAGCGCGTGCGGATGATCGCCACCAGCGTGCTCGCGGGCATCGTGGGAATCTCGCTGATCGTCGGCGGCATCGGGATCATGAACATCATGCTCGTCTCCGTGACCGAGCGCACTAAGGAAATCGGCCTGCGCAAGAGCGTGGGCGGGCGCCGGCGGGACATCCTGCTGCAATTCCTGACCGAGGCCGTGGCCCTGGCCACGGTCGGCGGCGTCATCGGCATCACCTTGGGTTACAGCATCTGCGCCATCGCTTCCTTGCATCCGGTGATGGTCAAGATCGTGGTGCCGATCTGGGCGGTCCTGCTCGCCCTGGGATTCTGCGTCGGCGTCGGCGTTCTGTTCGGCATCATCCCCGCCTTCAAGGCCGCGATCCTTCACCCCATCGACGCCCTCCGGCACGAGTAGCCTATCCGCGCCGCGCAGTGACGCACAGGCAACTTGAGCCGATCTGAACATCCGCGCGGGACCAGGCCTTGCGGAAGCGAGCATCGACCTGATCGGCCTCCGTGGTGTTTCCGCGGGCGCGCAAGGCTTGGGACAGGCCGTAGAGCGACCAGCCGTTTTCCGGCCACTCCTTGAGATCCTCGCGATAGACCTTCTCGGCCTCCTCGTACTGTCCATTCGAGACGAGGATCGCCCCAAGCGTGTGCCGAACGGGCTGGATCCACTCCGGCGGCTCCATGTACTTCAGGTTATCCTCGATCCTGATGGCCTCGCGCAGGGACGCCACGGCGCGGTCCATGTCCCCCTTGCGGAAGGCGATCTCCCCGTCGAGCACGTGCTTGGCGATGAGCAGCACATTCTCCGCGGGATTGATGACCACCACCGCTTCCTTGGGCACGGCCGCCCGCGCTCGCTCGAACGCCTCACGTTCCTTCTCGGCTTCCGCGACCTGTCCCTTGGCCGCGAAGGCCACGCCCCGCGTAAAGTGCCACATGGTCGTAGCGATGGGGAAGTGCGCGGGCGGCGCCGGCTCGCGGAGGATCGCGTCCCACTGCCCGAAGCGCATCATCACTTCGCAGGGAGAGCAGATGAAGCCGTCCACGAGTGCCGCGTTTTCCCTGGCGTAGCTCTCCGGGATTTCCGCGAGCATCTCGCGAACACTGCGCAGGGCGACGTTGCTGCGCCCTTCCATCATGGACGCGAAGGCGAGCATGTGCCGGTTGTGGGCCATGTAGAAGCGGTAGAAGTCCTGGCGCGGCGAGATTTTGCGATAAGCCCGATCGATCTCGACGGCCTGTTCGTTGGATCGCGAGGCATCGGCCCAGCGCCCCGTCAGCACGTCGATGTGCGTGGGCATGTGCCTCAGGTGGCCGGACGCTGGAACCAGGGGGCGCAGCCGATCCGCCGAGGCCGTAGCGTCGCCTGGCCGGGGCGACGCCTCGATGGCGTGGATGTGCAGGTGCAAGGCCCCGGGATGATCGGGCTGGATCCGCAGTACGCCCTCGAGGACGGCGACGATCTCTGTAGTTCCCGGCTGCGGCTTTCCATCCTTCGTCCAGAGGTCCCACGGGCGAAGGTCCATCATCGCCTCAGCAAAAAGAGTCCCCACATCCGGATCCTTCGGATACGCCTTCCACACTTCGCGCATCGCGGCGGCGTAGGCTTCATCCAGAGGTTTGCGATCGGCCGGCGGCGGATCAGCGTAGCGCTTGGCCAAAGCCTCAATCAGCGCACGCTCCACCGGCGTTGCATTCCCCTTCAATGCGAGGGCTTTCTGCAATGCCTCCCACGCGGCCTTGCTCCGCTCCGGGGGCATGACCGGGTTGTTAATGTGCGGACCGTTGCACAGGGCGATGCCCCACCACGCCATGGCGCAGTTGGGATCGAGCTCGGCCGCCTGCCGGTACGAGCGGATGGCTTCGTCGTGGTTGAACGCGAACGTCCACACGAGCCCCTGATCAAAGTATCTTTGAGCCAGTGGCGAGGATGTGGTGACCGCGCGATGGTGACTCCCAATGCCCTCGAACAGAGGAGTCGTTGCGCCGGGCGGGGTTGTAGCCTTTCCCGCAGAGCGGCAGCCGCCGGCGACCAGGATCAGAACCAGGGATCCAAGTAACAAGCTCTTTCGCATGTGTCGTCCTCCAGTTGGCGTTGTGCTATTGCCCGAGCAGGAAAGCGTACTGAGCCGAGGCGACAGGTCAAACCCGTAACGCGAACTACGAGGCGATGCCCAGATCGGCCTTGGTGAAGAGCGCCTCGAAACCGAACCCGGCCCCCTCGATGTTCTCACGGGCGCCTTCCTGGCGGTCGATGACCGCCACGATCCGCTCCACCTTCGCGCCGATCGAAGCGATGAGCTTGGCGGCCTCCAGGACCTGTCCGCCGGTGGTGGCGATGTCCTCCACCAGCAGCACCGAGTCCCCATCGGTCAGCTTCCCTTCATACGGCTTGGACGTGCCGTAGTCCTTCTTCGCGTTACGGATGATGACGAAGGGTTTGCCCGACGCCATCGACGCCGCCGCCGCAAGGGCCACCCCGCCGAGCTCCGCCCCCGCGATCAACGTCGTCGTCGGCCGGACGAAGCCTGCGAACATCTCGCCCAGCGCCAGTAGGATATCCGGCTGCACCTCGAACAGATACTTGTCCAGGTAATACTTGCTCTTTCGGCCCGAGCGCAGCGTGAAGTCGCCTTCAAGGTATGCGGCTTCGCGGATGCGCCGGGCGAGATCAGTCTTGGTCATGAGTGTCATCCTACAGATCCGATCGTCAGACGGAAAGCTCGATAGGCCGCGACAACGACCGGCGATAGCCGCGGCGGATGCGGGCTACATCGCTTCGCAAAAACTCATCCACTTGTTGCGGCGCCCGACCGACGTAGAGCTTCGGATCGAGGACGCGATCCAGCTTCACCTTGGTAAACGCCGGGTCACGTTTGAGCCGATCGAGCAGATCGTTCTCTCTGCCCTCCATTTTCACCGCACGCCCCGCCGCCTGGGAATGACGGCGTATTCGTTCGTGCAATTCCTGGCGGTCTCCACCCGCGGCGACGCCGGCCATGAGGATGTTCTCCGAAGCCATGAAGGGCAGCTCCGCCCGAACGTGGGACTCGATGACTTTGGGATACACCACCAGCCCGCGTGCCACATGCGCCACCACACGCAACATCCCGTCCGTCGCCAGAAACGCCTCGGGTACGGCGATTCGCTTATTCGAGGAATCGTCCAGCGTGCGTTCGAACCACTGCTCGGCCGCGGTTTGCAGAGTCGATTGCACGAGCGACATCACTAGCCTCGCCAGCCCCGTAGCCCGCTCGCAGAGCATGGGGTTACGCTTGTAGGCCATGGCACTCGAACCGATCTGCTCGGTCTCAAAGGGCTCCTCGATTTCCTTCATTCCCGCCAGCAAACGCAGGTCGTTGGCGAACTTGTGCACGCTGGTCGCGACGCCTGCAAGACTGCACACGACCTGGGCATCCACCTTACGCGAATACGTCTGTCCGGTGATCGGTTCGACCTCGGCGAAGCCCATCTGCCGGGCGACGTCCTGCTCCAGACGGATGACCTTGCGATGGTCGCCGCCGCACAGTTCCAGGAAGCTGGCCTGCGTGCCGGTCGTGCCCTTCACGCCGCGAAAACGAAGCTCACCCAGGCGGCGCTCGATCTCATCCAGGTCCCGGACGAAGTCGTAGCACCACAGCGCCGCCCGCTTGCCCACGGTCGTAATCTGCGCGGGTTGAAAGTGTGTAAGCCCCAGCGTCGGCAGGGAACGGTACTTGCGGGCGAAGTCCGCAAGTGCGTCGATGACGTTGGCCAGCCAGCCGGCCACCTGCCGCAGTGCCTCCCGCATGATGATCAGGTCCGCGTTGTCCACGATGTAGGCACTGGTGGCGCCCAAATGGAGGATGCCGCGAGCCTCGGGCGCGATGTCGCCCCACGTGTGCAGGTGGGCCATGACATCGTGCCGCAGTCGCTTCTCATGCCGGGCGGCGGCGGCGAAGTCGATGTCTTCGATGGTTCGTTCCAGTTGTCGGACCTGTTTCGCCGTGACTCGAATACCGGCCTTATGCTCTGCCCTGGCCAGGGCCAGCCACAGGCGGCGCCAGGTCAGGATACGCGTCCGCTCGCTGAACAGGGCGCTCATTTCCGCGGAGGCGTATCGGGTGACCAGGGGAGACTCGTAAACGCTCAGCTTGGGCATCGCGTGGTTTCCGACCGTTCTCGAGGGCTCGGCGTGACCGGCAGCGCCGATGACGATATTGTATGGAAATTCCGGCGATGGGCCAGCTGGCGTCCTTCGCCTTTCCTTCGTGAGGACTGAATGGCAAACAAGGTTGTTTGGATCGTCTGCGCCATAGCGGTTTCACTCGTGATGACGCAGGGCTGCGTCCCGCTTCGCGACCCAACCGTGTCCGCTCCTGATGGGTCGTCCGGTCTGCAAGTGACTGCTGTCGCGGAACCTGCGGACGTATTCGAGGGCGGCACGGTTGCGCTCAGGGCGTCGGCATCAGGCGGCACGCCGCCTTATCGCTTCCTCTGGGATCAGAACGGCGGCCCGGCGGACGCGGCACTGGAGGGAAGCAATACCCCCCTACTGACTGCCGGGCCGCTGGATGCCGTAGGTACGTACGTTTTCCGCGTGGTTGTGGCGGATGCCGCCGACGAGCATGCCGACGCCTTCGTGGAGGTTCGAACGCTGGCCGCCGTGAACACGACCGTACCGACTCTCGCGTTAATCGGCGAGCCCGAGGTGCTCAGCGTCGGTCTGGTTGATCCAACCGCTGAGGCCACCTTCCAATGGACGGTCCTGCAAGGCGACGCGGTGATCGCCGACCCCGCTCGCGCCTCGACGACCCTGACTACCAACGTCTCCGAGACCGTGCGGATCCGCCTGACCGTGACGATCGCGTCTGGCTCGACGTCCTCAACCGCCACCCGGGAGTTCGACGTGGTCTCCATTGCCGATCATCAGCCCCGCGTGCGGATTGAAACCACCGAGGGCGACTTCACCATCGAACTGGATGTCGAGGCTGCCCCGTTGCACACCACGAACTTCCTGCTCTACGTGGACGCGGGCTTCTACGACGGCCTGCTGATTCATCGCGTGGCCTGCTCCGGGGGGACCACAGAGGACGAGTGCATCCCGTTCGTTATTCAAACCGGAGGCTATCGACGGGTTGACGGCGAGCTGGAGGAGGTCGAGGCCACGCGTGAAGCCGTTCCCTCGGAGGCCGACAACGGTCTGAGCAACGGAGAGCTGTATTCCGTCGCCCTGGCCTTGCGTGGCGGTGACCCAGACTCCGGAACCACCCAGTTTTTCATCAACCTCAACGAAGACAACAGCCGATTGGACGCCCAGGGTTTCACCGTATTCGGGCACGTGGTCCTCGGCCAGGAAGTTGTCGACCAGATTGCCCGCGTGGAGACCGTGGCCAATCCCGTGCTGCCCGGAGAGACATCCCTCCCGGCAGAAGATATAATCATGCAGCGCGTCGCGCGAGAAAGCAGCGGCGGCTAGGTAACTGGTAGCTCGTAACTGGTAACTCGCGAATGCCCGTTGAAGATTCCGTTGCAACCCTGAAGGACCTTTCGGCCCGGATTGTCGCCATCCGGGACTCTCTTTGACTTCCCCAAAAAGCTGGAGACGCTCAGCACCGTCGAGCAGAAGATGGCCGCCCCCGGCTTCTGGGATAACCCTGAGGCCGCCCGGGACACCGTCACCGAGCTGAAGTCCATCCGGGCCATCGTGGAGCCCGTCCGCAAGCTCACCACCCGCTTTGAAGACCTCGAAGCCATGGCCCAGCTTCTGGAAGAAGCCGAGGATGAGCACGTCCGCGCCGAGCTCGATGAGGGCGTCGAAGGCCTCTCCACGGAAGTGGGCCGGGTCGAGCTGCTCACTCTGCTCTCCGGACCCAACGACGAGCGGAACTGCTATTTCAACATCCAGGCGGGCACCGGCGGGGCCGACGCCTGCGACTGGGCGGAAATGCTCTTTCGTATGTACCTGCGCTACTTCGAGCGCCGCGACTTCGAAGTCGAGGAGCTCGCCAAGCGCGACGGCGAGGAGGCCGGCATCCAGTCGTGCAGCCTGCTGGTCAAGGGCCCCCACGCCTTCGGATACCTCTCCTGCGAGACCGGCGTCCACCGGTTGGTGCGGATTTCGCCCTTTAGCGCCCAGGGCAAGCGGGAGACCAGCTTCGCCTCCGTCGACGTCCAGCCGGAGATCGACGACATCGACATCGAGATCGACTGGGACAAGGACGTCCGGGAGGACACCTATCGCGCCGGCGGCAAGGGCGGGCAGCACGTCAACAAGACGGAGTCCGCCGTGCGCCTGACGCACCTGCCCACGGGGGTCGTGGCTCAGTGCCAGAACGAACGCTCCCAGCACAAGAACCGGGCTACCGCTCAGAAGATGCTTCTCGCCCGCTTGTACCAGATCGAACAGGCCCGGCGCACCAGCGAGTTCAGTAAGACCTACAGCGAGAAGGGTCAGATCGGCTGGGGCAACGCCATCCGCAGCTACTTCCTTTACCCTGAGCAGCGGGTCAAGGACGCCCGCACCGGCCACACCACCGCCGACACCCAGGGCGTCCTCGACGGCGAAATCCAACCCTTCATCGACGCCATGCTCCGCCACAGGGCGGCGGCGAGACACCAATAGGGGGTGCCCCAGGGTGCCCCATCCATCGCGCAAGCGCTGGGTGGGGTCTCGATGATCGAAATGCGTGGGCGCAACAAGAGCCCTGCCGCTCATACGTTCGATCATCGCCTCCAGGAGATTGCCTCCCCGAATAGCAGCCATATACTTGGTTGGAAGATTACTATGGTTCCGGCCGGGCTGATCGGTGTTCCTTTCCTTGGTGCCTGCCTGTTGATTGGTATCCGCCTGATCCGCAAAGGTACGCGCGGTGAACGCGTCGGAACGAGCCCGCACTGTCGGGCATGTGGTTACGACTTGACGGATCCGTAAGTCAGCGGTGCAGCGAATGCGGTGCTTGACTGTCAGATTCCAATGTTGTCATAGGCGTTTGGAGAACGAAGTCTCGAGCCCTAGCGATCGGCCTCGGTCTAACCATCTTGAGCTCTCCCGCGCTGTTATCGTGCCACTATTGGGCACGCATTCCGATAGATATCGTTTCGCGCAGCCCCAATGTGCTCCTTGTGGGTTTCGCGAAGCTTGGCAGTCGACGTTCACTGTGGACATCCGCCGCCGCCCACAAGGGGCGACGTTACAGCGCGATCTGATAGCGGCCGGTTGAGACCGGGTTGTCTGGGCCTGGTTGCGCTCTGATTGCAAGGCCCAGGAGCAGGCCTAAGGCGAGAAGGGTGGCTTGGATGCGAATCAATGGAACCAATGGTCGTACGCCTCTGCAAGGCGTATCGACCCATTTCGAGGAAGGGTTTCGATTCACTGCGGTGTATTTGGCCTCCCCATGCCCTCACCCCGGCCCTCTCCCGGAGAGGGAGAACGACCTGCACTCACGCTGGCCCTCTCGCGTCGCGGGATCTCCCGCGGGCTAGTGACCTTTGACCCCTTCGCGCTGGAGGCAGGCGGCGAACTCTTCGCGTTGCTTCTGCAGCTCCGGGGGGAGATTGGCGTACATGTAGTCGAAGCATTCCAGAGGATCGACCTCGCGTTTGGATTCGTAGCGATCGACGGCCTCGGCGACCTTGGCCTGGACATCGGCTTCGATCTCCTCGATGAGCTTGGGGTTGAGGATCTTGCGTTCCACCAGGTACTTCTGGAACCGCGGGATGGGATCGAGCTTCTCCCACTTCTTTACCTCGTCGTCGGAGCGATACTTGGTGGGATCGTCGGCCGTGGTGTGGACGCTGAGGCGATAGGTGACCGCCTCGATGAGCGTGGGACCGCCGTCCTTCTTGGCGTTCTCTATGGCCTCCTTGGTGGCCACGTACACCGCAAGGGGATCGTTGCCGTCGACCTGAATGCCATCGAAGCCATAGGCCAGGGCCTTCTGGGCGATGGTCTCCGAAGCCGTCTGCTTGTCGCGGGGGATGGAGATGGCCCACTGGTTGTTCTGGATCAGGAAGACCACCGGCAGGTTGTATACCCCGGCGAAGTTCATGGCCTCGTGGAAATCGCCTTCGCTGGTGCCGCCCTCGCCGCAGTAGCACAGTACGGCGTGCTTGTCGCCGCGGAGCTTCATGGCCCAGGCGATGCCCATGGCGTGCGGGCACTGTGTTGCGATGGGCACGGCAATGGGCAGGTCGCGGGCGCCCTCCGGCGGGCAGCAGCCCTCTTCATATCCGCCCCAGAACAGCAGGACCGTCTCCAACGGCCAGCCGCGATGATAGAAGGAGCCGGGTTCGCGGAAGGCGTGGACGATCCAGTCCTCTTTCTCCATGCAGATGCAGGACGCGCAGTGGGTGGCCTCCTGCCCGCGGCAGGGACCGTAGGTGCCGATCCGCCCCTGACGCTGCATGTTGATGCACCGCTCGTCCAGCCGCCGGGCGATCAGCATCAGGCGGTAAAGGTAGATCGAGCGATCCGAGTCCAGCTTGGGGTCGAGCGTTTCATCGACCTTGCCGCTGCCGTCCAGAATGGAGAGGTACTCGACCTTGGGCTTTACTTTGATGGGTGTTCTGGGCACAGAACAAAAACCGTCCTTCCCGAAAAAAAACCGCAAAAAAAGGCCCGGCGACGGCGCCGAACGTTGGAGCGGGGCGGATTGTACCGCCGCCGGGCTGTCCTGGGCAGTCCGCCGGTCCGGCGTCTTTCCCGTTTTAACATTTGATTTAGGGTCCGAATCTGTGTAAGCTCCTATAAGAGGAACGATTGTGATCACAGGGCGGGGTCGGCGGCGCAGCGGGCGCGCCCGCGTGGGCCCAGGTTCCTTTCGCGGAGGGAGCCAAGTCAGCAACGGCCAAGGAGACGTCAGGGAACGACGCAGGAAAAGTCTGTGCAGGGCGTGAGCCGCGCCGGCCTTTAGCGGCTTAGAGCTTTGAGGGGTTTGGTTGGGGGCGAGGGAGTTCGAGCCATGAAGCGCATCAGAGTGCTGTGTGCGTGTGGCTTGATCGCATGGTTGCCCCTGAGTTGCAACTCAGCGTCGATCCCCGATCTGACGTCGGGTGACGGCGGTCCGTCGGTCGGCGACGTGCCCGACGATGGCTCGCCGGTCGTGCCGCAGGCCGCGGTGAGCGCCCGCGTCCGCAACGAAAGCTCGGCCCGGGCGGATGTGACCCTGCGTTTCGTCCGCGATTCCAAGATCGTGCATCTGGCTTTCGTCCGCGTCCTTCCCGATACGATTACCACTGTCACCAGCCCGGAGTCGGCCCAGACTCTGGAGGTCTCCGGCGTGGATAGCCGAGGCGATGCCATCGAAGAAGTGGTCTTCGTCTTCGGCGTGGACTTCGATGCCGATATCCCCGCCGAGTACATCCTGCAGGATGCTCTGGATCCCGACCCCATCGACCCGGTGACCCCTTCGCCGGTTGCTCCGCGTGTGACCCTCGTCGAGCCATCCGGCGAACTGACCGTGGCCTTGGGCTCCACCTTTACCGCCCGATGGACGGACGCGGGCGGCTCGAGCGGGACGATCGTTACGGTGTTCATGCGCCCCGTGGGCTCCAATAGTGCCGCGGATCGCGTGGCCGTCGGTCCGGGGATCGGTGCCCTGCTGGATGGCATCAACGACGAGTTGCGGGTGGTCGTGCAGGACGTCGAACCAGGTCTCTACGACGTTCTGGCGGTCATTGAGGACGGCTCCCGTTCCGCGGTTTCGGCCGCCCCCGGGCAGATTCGCGTGGTTCGCGATCCCGACAACGTGACGCCGGCGGTTGAGATTCAGTCCCCCGGCAGCACGGTTGAGCTACGCAATGGCGACTTCCTGAGTCTGGCGTGGAACGACACCGACCCTGACGACAACGCCACGATCACCTTCGAGCTGGCTTCTTCGCAGCGTGCTGATGTGGTGGCCCACGTGCTGTCCATCGCCCCGCCGATCGCCGAGAACCCCGATGGAACCACCGCTGACGCGACCAACGTGGTCATTCGCGGGGCTTTGCCGGGCTTCTACGATCTGGTGGCCACCATCGATGATGGTCAGTTGATCGGCACCGATCGCGTTGATCGGGCGGTGAAGATCCTCCCCGACCCCAATAATGATCCTCCCGTGCTGACCCTCCTGCAGCCCGAGCAGGACACGCAAGTGATCGTCGGGCGGACGCTGCTGATCCGCTGGGAGGATGCCGACGCCAACGACGATGCTCGAATCTCTCTTCTGCTTGATCCTGACGTGGGCAACGTGCCCTTGGACGGCGACGAGCTGTTGCTGGTGGCCTCGTTGGGTGAGGATTCCGAAGGACCCGGGGACTCGATCACCCTGGGGATTCCTGCGGAAACACCGGCAGGCACCTATCGCCTCGTGGGAGTCATCTCGGACGGTCTCACGCAACTGCTGACCCGGGCTCCGGGACTCGTGCACTTGGTGAATCCCACGGCGCAGCCGCCGGGCAATACCAACGACAACACAACCGATGACAACACGAACGACAACGCCGATGACAACACGAACACCAACGACAACGGCAATACCAACGACAACAGTGACAACGGGAACTCCAACGACAACAGCGGCGGCAGCGGCGGGGGAATCATTATCATCGAGCCGCCCATACCGCCTTCGCCTCCTCCAATCACGGTGAGCCCCCTGGACATCGATGGCGCTATCGTCGTGGCCCCGGCCGAGGAGCTTTCGGTGATGTTCGAATCGTCGGTCGTGGACCACATCGATCGCGCCCCCAGCCGCATCTACCTGAGCAACCTGAACTATGGCGGGCGGGTGCGCGTGGACGCCACGCCGGTGGATTTCCCGCCTCCGGACTTGGATTTACGCACGCAGGCGGTGCCGGTACGCACGGACGTGGTGCCCAATGCAGAGTGGCCGCGGCAGTTCGACGTTGAGATCGAGACCGTGGAGGCAGGCCAGGTCGAGGTCATCGTAAGCACCAGACCCGTCTGGATTGTCCAGGCAGTCGAAGTTCAAGGTGCGGCGCTCGGCGGCGGCTTGACCTGCATCCCCGTGCTGGATGATGGAGCCACCCCGGTCGAGGCGACCATTACATGGTACGGCGGCGGCATCCAGGAGACGGGTCCGCAGGCGGTGGTGCGATTCTGGCTCAGCGCCGATGGATTGGCGCCCGTCGGGTCAGAAGGGGACGCCCTGCACCGCATGATTGCGGAGCTGCCCGCCAGCCCCAATGTAATGCAGACTACCACGATCGACCTGGCGGCGGCCCTGGCTCGGCAGGCAAGCGATACCGACTCGCGGTTGTCGCCCCAGCTTCCGCTGCTGGTGGCCGGTCCCTACTCCATCGTCACGGTGCTCGACCCCAGCGGACCTATGCCGTCGATCTCCGATCCGTTCCTCAGCGCCCTTTCGGTGTGCGGACCGCGGACGGACGGGAAGCTGCCCTAGCCGCCAGAGCCAGCAACGCCCCGGCGACATCCACGCGGCGATTGGCGGCAGGCGGCTTGGCTACGCAGACAATGTCCAGCCCGGCGGACAGCTCGCGCTTGTTGCGACGGAAAGCTTCGCGGACTCGCCGGCGGACGTAGTGTCGCCGCACGGCGTTACCGATCCGCTTGCTCACACTCACCCCCAACCGACTGAACGCCAAGCCGTTGTCCGCGACGTAGACCACCAGAACGTCGTCCGCCGCCGACCGCCGCGAGGCGAACACGCGGTCGAAGTCGGCCTTGCGACGCAGGCGCTCGGCAGGACGAAATCGTTCGTCTAGCTGCATGGGAGGGTCAGCTCGGCGTGCATGCGGCGGACCAGCTTGTCCGCCAGTCTTGTGGGCTCAGGCAGCCGATAGCGCCCGCAGGAGGCCAGGGCGATCCGTACCGCGCTCTGCAGCGAGAGACGATGGCCAGCGCTGACGAAGACGGGCTTGACGCCATCCTGTGTGCGTAAAGCCATTCCGATGCGCTCACCCCTATCCGACAGCGGAGTGGTCGAGCCTCTTTCCCTGCCCGGTGGTTCGCATTTGCCGATCAGCACCGTCTTGGCACATCCCAGGCTGGGTCGGTCGAGCCACAACCCCAGATGACTGGCCAGCCCGATCCGCCGGGGATGGGCGAAGCCCTGCCCGTCGAACATGAACACATCGGGCTCAGTCTCCAGCTTCCTCACCGCGGCCAGGATCGCCGGTGCTTCGCGGAAGGTGAGCAGGCCCGGCACGTAGGGGAAGGTGGCGGGTTTGCGGACTACCTGCTGCTCGATGACGGATCGCGTCTTCGCGTCCCAGAGCACGATCGCGGCGATGCACTCTGCTGCGTCAGGCGTGAAGGCCAGGTCCGCCCCGGCCACCAGTCGCCATCGCCGCACGCTGCCTTGACACAACACCCGTTCGGCGAGCCTGCGTTGCACGGCTACGGCCTCACGCGGCGTCAGCGACCAGGAATGTAGCGCGGGCGGCAGGATCATCGTTATCCGACTCCACGGTTAGTTCGGCGAGCCGCATCTTCCCCGTGGCGGCCAGCCGGTCAAAGGCAACTTGGGGGCTCTCGCGGGACGCGGAGGTTGCCGCTTGGCGGGCAAGACCTGCGCGAAAGCAGGCCGTCTGCGCGAGGGAAGAGGGGAGATTCGGGTCGCCGCGGAAACGCCGTAAGTTATTGTCCCATAATGACTTACAGTGCCCGATCGTTCGCTTTGACTCAAACCTATCTCTCGCCTGGCACGGACCTTGATTAGACGGCGGCAGGAGGCGAGTGCCCAGTCGTTTTCGGTGCGCTCGCGGAGTAGGGCATGAGACCAGGATCGCTGCAACCAGAAATCGCCGAGCCCAGCGGGCTGACCGCCCTCGATTGGGAGGCCTTCGGAGCGCTGGTCTGTGAGCAGGTTTGCCAGGCTGTCCTGCGGGCGCAGTCGGGTGAGGTCGGGGTGGTAGCGGATCATGCCACTGCGGAGGTCGTCGCATGAGCACCTACGGACTCTGGCTCTCCGCGGCCGGAATGAAAGTGAACGACCATCGTCAGACCCTGCTGGCCAACAACATCGCCAACGAGCAGACGGCGGGCTTCAAGCACGATCTGGCCGTGGTCATGCAGCGTCGGGTCGAAAGCCGGGAGAACCCCGCAGGCGTGGGGCTCGCTCATCCCGTGCTGGATGGGCTGTCCGGCGGGGTCAATGTGCTGCCGGCGTACCACAGTTGGGAGCAGGGGCCCATCGATTGGACAGGCAAGCCCTTGGACGTAGCTATCGAGGGCGACGGATTTCTTACCGTCGGTGATGGGGAAGTCACCCGCTACACGCGGAACGGTGCGCTGGCGATCAACGCGGAAGGCGAGCTGGTGCTGGCCACGCAGTCCGGTCGCTGGCGGGTGCTGGACGTCAGCGGGCAGCCGATTGAAGTCGATCCTGAGGGCTCGGCTCCGGAAGTGTCAGGGAATGGCACCATCCGGCAGGGCGGTAGCGATGTCGGCCAGATCGCCCTGGCGAGCGTCGAAAACCCCCGCGTGCTGCGAAAAGTCGGGGAGAACCTCTTCGAGCTTATCGTTGGCGAGACCGTCCCCGGGAAAGGCCGGCTGATCAGCGGCTCTCTGGAGGGCTCGAACTTCGACATCATGCAGGGCCTGGCCACGATGATTGAGGCGTCGCGCGAGTACCAGATGAACGCTACGCTGCTCCAGCTTCAGGATCAGTTGACCGGGCAGGCCGTGACCACGCTGGGCCGCGTGGCATAGGGGCATTGAGTTTGCAGTAGGTTGAGATGGCGATCACAGCACTACATGCAGCCGCTTCAGGGATGCGGGCCCTCGACGAGAAGCTCAACGTCGTGGCCAACAACCTCGCCAACATCAACACCCACGGCTTCAAACGCTCGCGGGTCAACTTCGAAGACTTGCTCTATCAGGTGAAGCGCGAGCCGGGCGTGCCCAACGCCAACGACGAACCCATCCCCCACGGCATCCTGATCGGCACGGGCGTGAAGGTCTCAGGCACGCAGCTTAACTTTGAACACGGCACCGTGGATCCCACGGGGCGCCCCCTGGATTGGCAGATCGAAGGCGAGGGTTTCTTTCAGGTGACCACGATCCAGGACGGCGCGGAAGTCACGGCGTACACGCGGGCAGGCAACTTCGCCCAGAACGCAGTGGGCAACATCGTGCTGGGCAACAGCGACGGCTCGGTCCTGGAGCCGCCGATCAGCATCCCCGCGGATGCCATCGAGATCACCGTGGGGCGAAACGGCGAGGTCCGCGTTCGCCAGGAGGGCTCGAACACCCTCAACGCGGTCGGGCAGATCGAACTGGCCCGCTTCGTAAACCCTGAAGGTCTCAAACAGATCGGGCGCAACCTCTATCTGGAAACCGATGCCTCCGGCGCGCCGGTGAGCGGGACACCGCAATCCGACGGCCTGGGGGCCATTGCCCAGGGCAATCTGGAGATGAGCAACGTGGACCCGGTGCGGGAGTTGATCGACCTGATCACCACGCAGCGGGCCTTTGAGCTGAACAGTCAATCGATCCAAAGCGCGGATGAGTCGCTGCAGATCGTGTCGAATCTCAGGAGGTTCTAGGAAACGGGCGGGCCGGTGAAGAGCACGGCGCGGCCAGCGTAGGAATCGGCGGAAAGTTGCAGGAAGCAAGATGATGCGCAAGGAGTGCGATAGAGTCAGGGGCGAGGCGACCAAGGAGGGAGCCTCGCCGGACGCGCGATCGGGTGGGACGGTCCGACGAGTCACGGAGGACCGTCGGTCGTCGCGCCCGCGGTGCGCGCGGAACCTGTGGATCTGGGCGATCGCTTCCTGCCTGAGCTGTGCTTCCGCATCACAGGCCGGAACTATCCGCCTGTGGCCTTCGGCCGTCGTCGTCGAGGATCACGTTCGCGTTCACGATCTGTGCGAACTCCGCGGCTTTGATGCCACCACCGAGAAGCAGCTCGCCAGCGCGATCGTGACGGACGCCCCGGCGGTGGGGGGATCGCGAATGATCCACCTGGAGCTGGTCCGCTCGGCCCTAACAACGGCCGGAGTGAACCCCGCCCAGGTCACGGTCAGCGGAGCTACGCAGTGCGCCGTCTCGCGTCCAACGGCCCCACGACCCGCGCCGGTAGGCACGCAGGGTTCTCCACAAAGCGTGCGCGCCCAACGCTCCCTACAGCCCAACAACCAGGAGCAGACAGCACCTGGTATTACCCTGCGACAAAGCGTCATCGACTACTTTAGCGCCGAGTTCGCCCGCTATGGCGGCACGGCGGAGGTGGTGTTCGACCGCACGTCGGACCAGGTGCTGGATCTCTCCGGTCCGGCGTATGAATTCAAGGTTCGTCGCCGCAGTTCGCAACCGCTAGGGCTTTGTCCACTCGAAGTGGACGTCCTCGCCGCGGGAAAAGCCGTTCAGACCGTGCCGCTCGTGGTACAGGTCACGATGATTCGACGTGCCGTCGTGGCCCGCCGCACGATTAATCTCGATGCCACCATCGCCACGGCAGACGTAGATCTTTCTTCCCTTTCGTTTTCGCGGCTGGATGAGCTGGGCTTGGACAACATGGCGCAGGTCGTGGGCCAGCGGGCGAAGAAGGTGATCCCCGCCGGCACCCTCATCGAGTCGGCCATGTTGGAGTCCGTGCCCCTCGTGGTTCGCGGCCAGTTGGTGACCCTGACCTCGACGGCCGGCGCGGTCCGTGTGGTGACCACGGGCAAGGCGGCGGCCGATGGTCGGCTCGGCGAGCTCATTAAGGTGCGCTCCGTGGATGACAAGCGCGTGGAGTTCGACGCGGTTGTCACCGGGCCCGGCGAGGTGGAGATCGGCGCTCGGGCAGCAGAAGACAGCGAGCCGCGTCTGGCATTGGGAGCGGGATCATGAATAAGCACGCCTGTGTGCTGCTCTACGTTGCGAGCCTGAGCTGGGCAGCCGATGCGCCTGCCCAGACGTCGTCCATCGGCGTGAAAGAGCGCGCCGCAAATGCCGCCAAGCCATTGCCTTTCGAGGGCCGCGAGACCGTAATGCGTCCCAGGAACCTGATCTACGAGCGCTATGGCTGGACTGCCGCGACCCCGGCGCCGCCCAAGACCTTCAAGCTCGGCGATCTGATCACCATCATCGTACGCGAGCAACGTAAGTGGGAGGCCGATGCGGACCTGGAGACGAAGAGCAAGTACGACGTGAAAAGTACGCTGGACGCCTTCGTGAAGCCGACCGAAGGTGGACTCGGTGCCGCCGAGTTCCGCCGCGGTGTACCCAACATCGACTACAAGTTCAATCAGAAACTCAAGAACGAAGGCGACTCTTCGCGCGAGGACAAGCTGACCACGCGCATCACCGGCACGATCATCGACGTCAAGCCCAATGGTCTGCTGGTGATCGAAGCGCGGGCTAAGGTCATTCACGACGAGGAGAAGAGCGAGATCACTCTGACGGGCATGTGCCGCAAGGAAGATGTGACCGCGGACAACACCGTGTTGAGCACTCAAATCGCGGACAAGGAAGTGGCGATTAACAACAAGGGAGCGCTGCGGAAGGCGTCGAGTCGGGGATGGATCCCGAAGTTGGTCGACTTGCTGAAGCCGTTTTGAGGAGTGGCTGGTGACCGGTGATCAGTGGCCGGTGTAAAGCGGAAAGTCGGATGATGAAACGCCTTGTCAGCTTGCTCGTCACGATGTGTGTGACTCCCAGCCTGGGGCAGATTCCCACGGCGCGGGTCAGCGACGTCACCCACCTTCAGGGCCAGGGGCGCAATACGCTGGTGGGCTACGGCCTGGTTACCGGCCTGGACAAAAGCGGCGATGGCGGAAAGTTCCTTCCCACCATGCGGGCGGTGGCGGAAATGATGCGGCGCTTCGGCGCCGAGGTGGAGTCCCTCGACGACGTGGAAGCCAGCAAGAACACGGCCGTAGTCATGCTCGAAGTGACCGTTCCCGAAAACGGCGGGCGAGAAGGCGAACTCCTGGATGTAGCGCTTAGCGCCGTAGCGGCGAAGAGTCTGGAGGGCGGTCGCCTGTTGCCGACACCTCTCATCTACCATGACCGCAGCGTCGAGGGCCTGTTCGGGTTCGCCTCCGGGCGGATCGTCGTCGATCCCCTTGTGGCTACGCATGGAACCATCCGCGACGGCGCTCGCCTGGAGAGGGACATCTTCGTCAACGTGGTGGCCACGGGCACGGAACTGAAAGCCGCCGGCATCCAGAGCCCCTGGCTGCAGCCCAACGAAACCTACATCACCCTGGTGATCGATGACGCCCACGCGGGATGGTCGATGGCCGCATCCATTGCTCAGGCAGTAGACAAGGAACTGAGCATGTCCGCCGACGTCGAGCGCGTGGCCCTCGCCGTGGACAGCAAGAATGTGATCGTCCTTCTTCCGGCCCACCAGCGCGGCGATCCTGCCTCCTGGATTCGCGACGTAGAACGCACGCCGATCCTCATGGAGTCGGGCGAGGCCCGGGTTACGGTCAACCGCCGCGCGGGGACCATCGTGGTGACTGGGGACACGCGCATCTCTCCAGTCGTGATTTCGCAGCTTGGCCTGACGGTCACCGTCGCCAACCCCGAGGCTGAAGCAAAGACGGCCCTGCCGCCCACCGTGCAGCAGGAATTCGTGGCCATCGATTCTCAGCAGAACCGCCTGCCCAACGTGCGCGACCTGCTCGACGCCCTGAACCGTTTGAAAGTGCCATTCAAGGATCGGGTATCCATCCTGGAAGAGATCCACCGCGCGGGCAAGCTCCACGCGAAGCTGATGTACGAGGGATGACCGTGCAAGTAGTGGGCATCAACAGTCTGGTCACGCAGGGAAACGCTGTGGAGCGCGACGTCGAGCGGCTGCGGGACGCGACCGGGCAGGTCGTGGGATCGGTATTCTTCGGGACGCTGCTGAAGACCATGCGCGAGAGCAAGCTGCAGGGACCCTACGGACACGGCGGGCGCGGTGAAGAGGTCTTCGCCGCACAGCTCCACGGTATGTGGGCGGAACAAATGGGCCAGGCGTCCACCAGCGGTGCCTCGCAGGCCTTATTCCACCGACTTGAAAAGCAGCAGGTGCTGTTCAGCAACACGGCGAAAGGGGGGAGGACATGACGGCGATCGCGGAAAGCAAGCGGGTTCGGGACTTGCAAAGGCTTCTCGAGCAGCTTCGCGCCTTGCACGAGGAATTGTTCACCTTGGTGGACGCGAAGATCGCGGGCATGCGCAGGGCTGACGTGCCGGCACTGACGGAGTGCTCGGCGCGGGAGATCGCCCTCATCCAGCGGCTCACCGAACGGGAGAGCTTTCGCGGCCAACTGATGGACGCCATCGGCAGCGAAGTGGGACTTCCCCCGCGGGCGTGCCGGGCCATGAGTGTCTCCCAGCTTGCCGAACGGCTCGAGGGTCCCCAGCGGGATGCCCTGCAGGCGGCTGCAGACCAACTTCGCCGCGTAGTGATGAAGGTGACCCAGGCCAACCGGGTCTGCGGAGCGGTTTCACTCGAGCTGGTGCATCACCTTCGGTGGGTAATGGCCGCGGTCCGCCCCCGGGATGAGAAACCCAACGGATATGCCGGCAACGGGACGTTAGTGGGCAGCGACAGAGCCGCTTTCTTGGAGCTGGTGGGGTAGCTATGGGGCTGCTTAACTCCGCATTACAGATCGGCCGGAGTGCCCTGATGAGCTACCAGGGCGCCCTCCAGACCGTCGGCAGCAACATCAGCAGCGCCGGCAGCCCGGACTACACGCGCCTGGCCCCGCAGCTCGATCCCATCCAGGGCAGCTTGGTCGCTAATGATCTGCAACCCGGCGCCGGGGTTGCGCTAACGGATATCCAGCGGTACGTCGACGAGGCGTTGGAGGGGCGCCTGCGGCTGGCTATCGGCGGAGAGCAGTCGGCGGGGGCGCGGCAGACTACGCTTGCCCAGGTTGAATCCTTCTTCGACGACGTGAGCGGGGCGGGTGTTGGATCGCAACTCAGCGAGTTCTTCCGTCGCTTTTCGGATGTGGAGAACACCGCAGAGGATCGAGCCATCCGCGACCTGACCGTCTCCGGCGGCGTGCAGTTGGCCAATAGCTTCCGTTCGCTGCGGGCCCAGCTCTTGCAGCTTGGGGAGGATATCGACGGGCAGATCGCCGACGTAGTGACCCGGGCCGATGACATCGCCCGGCAGATCGCGGAGCTGAATGCACAGATTACCACCGGGGAGGCGGGTCGCCGCGGGCAGGCAACGGCACTGCGTGATCAGCGCGACGGATTGCTGCGAGACCTGAGCGAACTCGTGGACGTCATCGTGCGCGAGCAGCCGGACGGGGCCATTAACGTATACATCGGCAGCGAAGCCCTCGTCCAGGCGGCCGTCTCGCGCGGGCTGGTGGCTGTGACGGAGATCGAGGGCGAATTCCCGCGAACCACAGTCCGCTTTGCGGACACCAACCAGCAGATTGAGGTTCGCGGCGGGCGGCTGGAAGGCCTGATCATCGCCCGGGATCAGGATGCCTATGGACGGATCGCGGCGCTCGACGAGCTTGCCGCGGCGCTGATTCATGATGTGAACCGGGTTCATGCCGATGGGCAGGGTCTGATCGGATTTGACGAGGTCATCGGGACGAACGATGTGCTCGCAGCGGACGCGGTGTTGGACTCGGCCTCGGCCGGGCTGGCCACGGCGCCCCGCAGCGGCAGCTTCTTCATCACCGTCGCGGACGACGCAACGCATACGCCGGTGGCCTACCGCATTGACGTGACCTTGGACGGCACGGCCGCAGACACGACGCTCCAGTCGCTGGTTGACAGCATCAATACCCAGGTCATCGGGGTGACAGCTTCCGTGACCAGTGACGGACGTTTGTCACTCGTGGCCGATCCCGGCGTGTCGTTTACCTTCGGATGGGATGGTCAGCATTTCCGGGAGGACAGCTCCGGCGTCCTGGCGGCGCTGGGGATCAACACTTTTTTCACGGGTACAGACGCCAACAACATCGGCGTAAGCGAGGCACTGCAGGCCGACTCGTCGCTGCTGGCAGCAGGGTCGGTGTTCCTGCCCGGCGACGGGACCAACGCCGGCCGGATCGCGCAGCTCGATACAACGCCGAGCGCGCGACTCGCGGGGGTGCCGATCACCGCGTACTACAACGGCATCACCAACACGGTGGCGGTAGCGGGTGCGGCGGCCAATGCCGACGTAGAGGCAGCCAGTGCGGTCCTTTCGTCGCTTGCGGCGCAGAAGGAAGCGATCAGCGGGGTCAACCTCGATGAGGAAGCTATCGCCTTGCTCAAGTACGAACGCGCCTTTCAAGGTGCGACGAGATACGTGACGGTTGTTGAGAGGTTGTTGGGAGAATTGGTGGCGCTCTTGCGGTAGGTCTATCGGGTGAGCCGGTCTCTCGACCCTCACCCCGACCCTCTCCCTTGGAGGGAGAGGGAGAAGATACATGGCGATAAGCCCGGTCAATGTGACTCGAATCAGCAACAACCTCAGCGCGACGCTGACGTTGGAGTCGCTGCGCCGCAATCAGCGTGATCTGTTCCTGACGCAGACTCGCCTGGCGACGGGGCGGAGTTTCGCTACCCCCAGCGAGAATCCGGTGGGAGCCGCCCGGGCGACGGACCTCTCCCAGGCCCTGCTGCGCCAGGACCAGTATCGCACGAACGCCCAGTATGGAGATACGTTCCTCACGGCCGCGGACAGTGCCCTGACGGAGATCAACGGGCTACTGATTCAGGCCTCGGCAATTGCCAGTCAAACGGTCAGCAACCTGACCAGCGAGGCGGAGCGGGAGGCGGAGGCCGAAGTCGTGGCCGCGATCCGCCAGCAGGTACAGGCGATTGCCAATCGGCAGTTCAACGGCCGGTATCTCTTCGGGGGCCGGCAGACCGTTGAAGTCCCGTTCATCGACGCCCTTGGCGGAGTTGCCTACGTCGGAGACGTCGGAGAGCTGCTCGTCCGCCCCGACGCGCTGCTGCAATCTCCGATCAGCATGCCCGGCAGTCTGGTCTTCGGGGCGCTGTCGGCCTCCATTACGAGCGACGTGGATCTGACGCCGCTGTTGCTGCCTTCCACACGACTGGATGACATGACCGGCGCCTCCGGACAGACGATTCGCGGCGGCACGTTGATCGTCAACGAGATCAATGGGGCCGGCGTGTTCACCGTCGACCTCAGCTCAGCCAACACGATCGGCGACGTGGTTGATCTGATCAACCGTGCGGCCCAGGCGGCCGGCGCGCAGGTCACTGCGGGGCTTGGTGACACCGGGCTGGTGCTGAACCCGGGCAGCGCCGCGGTGACCGTGACGGATACCGGCGGAGGAGTAGCGACAGACTTGGGCATCTTCACCACGCAGCCGACGACGGCGGAGATCACCGGAGTCGCGCTGACTCCACGTGTCACCCGCTTGACGCCTGTGGAGGATCTGGCTCGGGGTGCGGGGCTCGACTTAGACAGCGGCCTGATCATCACCAACGGCACGCAGACGGCGACCATCGATCTGAGCAATGCCGTGACGGTGCAGGACATCATCAATGCGATTAACACCGCCGGCGTGCACGTTCTCGCGCGAATCAACGATGCGGGCACGGGCATCGATGTGTTCAATCAGATCTCGGGAACTTCACTGACCATCGGTGAAAACGGGGGAACGACGGCGACGGACCTGGGGATTCGGACGTTCAATTCCGCGACGCCCATCGCCCAGCTCAACTTCGGCGACGGGGTCACCACAAACGAAGTGAGTGGGGATCTGCGGATTATTGCGAAAGACGGCGACTCGCTGGATGTGGATCTGGATGGGGCAGTGACTGTGGGGGATGTCATCGATCGGATCAACCAGGTCGCCGAGGACGCCGACGTGGCGATTGAGGCCTCATTTACCGACACCGGCAATGGAATCCGCATCGAAGACAGCAGTGGGGGAACAGGCGATTTGACTGTGGCCGTGCTGGGTTCCGACGCCGCCACTGACTTGGGGTTAGCGCAGTCGGTCAGCGGCACGACGGCCGAGATCGTCGGCACGGACGTGAATCCGCAGCGAACCGAGGGGATCCTCGGCGCCTTACTTGACCTGGAACGCGCCCTGCGGGGCGACAGCACGCCGGGCATCTCGGCAGCAGGCAATCGCCTCGACGTGGTTCGCACGGAGGCCACGCGGATGCACGGGATCATCGGAGCGCGGGCGGCGACGATGTCCACCAAGCGGATCCAGATGGAAGATGTCTCCGCGGCGACGGAGGTGTTCTTATCCGAAGTCCGGGACCTTGATTACGCGGAGGCGGTCACACGCTTGCAGATCGCAACGACCCGCCTCCAGGCGAACATGCAGGCCAGCTCGGCGACGCTCAGTTTGTCGCTGCTGGATTTCCTGCAATAGCAGGAAGCCTAATGAGAAGCGCGGTGCATCGACGACCACGACGCCGCGATGGGAAATAGGTCGCCCGGACTTGGAGTCCGGGGCACGGCTGACTAAGCCGCGCGTGAGAGAACGGGTGGAGAGGACAACCGTCGGTCGGTTGCGGCCCGCTCGCTTGCAGACCCTCGATTGGATCGGTCATGGGAGACTCGCGATGTTGCTGATTGACACGTCGCGCTTCGGACAATTGGAAGTAAACCCCGAGCGCCTGATCAACTTCGATGAAGGCATTCTGGGTTTTCCCCAACAACACGAGTACGCGCTCATTCAGACGGGAGAGGGAAGCGGTTTCTACTGGCTGCAGTCCGTAGACACGCGCGACCTGGCCTTCGTGGTGTGTGACCCGCGGCTGTTCGTGGCGGACTACCAGGTACCGGTGAAGCTCGAAGACCTGGAGTGCATTGAGCTGCGCGATCCGGACCATGGGCAGGTATTCGTGATCGTGAACAAGGTAGGCGATCTGCTTACGGGTAATTTCCAGGGGCCGCTGGTGATCAACGTCGGCAATCGAAAGGGGAGGCAGTTGGTGCTGAGCGACAAGAGATACTCGACTCGGCACCCCCTGATGCGGATCCCCGGTCGTGCGGTTATGGGAAAGACCGCCTAGGGAGAGTGGCCGAAGCGGTCAGGGGGTGACTACAATGGGACAGGAATCCCATTGCCCTGGCTCGATTCGGCGCCCCCTACGGGCAACCGTCGAGAGAAACGGGGTCGAGGCCCATCCGTTCGGCGCCCCCTAGTGGGGCGATCCGGGACGCTCGATTCGCGGTTTCGCGGAGGTCGAATCCGATACATCGGCCTGGCAAGGAAGGAGCCGACAATGTTGGTGCTGTCCAGACAACGCGATGAGACGATCATGATCGGCGACGATGTGGAGATCACCGTCGTCGATATTCGGGGCGACAAGGTGCGCCTGGGTATCAACGCGCCCCGGCACATTCAGGTCCATCGCAAGGAAGTCTACGAAGCCATAAAACGGGAGAACCAGCAGGCAGCGAATCTGACGCCGAGCGATGTATCCCCTGCCATCGAGGGCGGCGGCACGGCGTCTGTGAACCAAACCGATACCACGGAGATTTCGGACCCGCGTCGGTCCAAACAAGCGCGTCGGTCCCAAGGATGACGGCGGATCCGAGCGCGCCCCGGTCGTAGGGATTTGAGCCGGGAAAACTCAAGGAGGATTCCTCATGTCGCGGATCAATAGCAACGTCCCATCGCTGATCGCTCAGCGGCACCTGGGCATCTCGCAGCGTGCGCTCACCAAGTCTCTGGAGCGACTGTCCAGCGGCTTGAAGATCAACCGCGGGGCGGACAACCCCGCGGGGCTGATCGTGTCGGAGCGACTGCGCTCGGAGATCGCGGTGGTCAAGCAGGCGATCGACAACTCCGCGCGGGCAATCAACGTGATTGCCACGACGGAAGGGGCCTTGGACGAGGTCCAGTCCCTGCTGACGGACATTCAGGCGCTGCTCGTCGAGGCCGCCAACAGCGGGGCGTTTTCGGAGGACGAAATCGCCGCCAATCAGCTGCAGATCGACAACGCCATCGATTCGATCACGCGAATCGCCAACACCACGACGTTCTCGGGGCGCAAGCTGATCAACGGGGAGTTGGACTACGTTACAAGCGGAATCAATGCCAACAAACTAGCCAACGTGTACGTGCAGGGAGCCAAGTTCGGCACCCAGGCGTTTGTGAACGTGGATATCGCCGTATCGCAGTCCGCCCAGCAGGCCCAGTTGGGGTTCGGTTCCGCCCGTCTGACCGGCAGCGGGGCGACCCTGGAAATTCGCGGAAACGAGGGCGTCATCACGCTCACTTTCCCGGCCAGTGCCACGACGGTGACCATGGCCGCCGCCATCAACGCCCAGACCGACGCCACAGGCATCACCGCCGTCCTCAGCGGGGCCGGTGGCGTGAACGGCATGCGCTTCGTCTCCAAGGAGTACGGCAGCGATGCCTTCGTGAGCGTGGATAAGATCCCGCCGAGTCCGACCTTCTCCGTGAAGAACCGTGCAGGACAGACGGTCAACCGTACAATTGGGCGCGACGCCGTGGCCACGGTGAACGGCATCGCGGCGACGGCCGATGGCCTGAAGCTCTCCTTCAGCTCGTCGCTCTTGAAGCTTGAGGTGATTCTGGCGGAGGCCTTCGGCAGCGGCTCGACGGGACTTCAGGGGACGTTGGGCACATCGAGCTTCCAGGTCACCGATGGCGGGGCCCTCTTCCAGCTGGGACCGCAGGTCAATACGAACCTGCAGGAGAACATCGGCGTCAAGAGCATGCAGGCCAACAAGATCGGAAACAACCTGGTCGGGTTCCTTTCCGATCTTAAGAGTGGGCAGACCAAAGCCCTCAATACGGGGAAGTTCCAGGACGCTTCGAAGGTCGTTCAGGAGGCGATTACTCAGGTGGCCGTCCTTCGCGGGCGACTTGGAGCCTTTGAGCGCAACACACTCCAACCCAACATCAGCCAGTTGCAGATCACTACGGAGAACCTGACGTCTTCGGAGTCGGTCATTCGGGACACGGATTTCGCCACGGAGACCTCGGAACTGACGCGGTCGCAGATCCTGGTGCAGGCGGGCAACAGCATTCTGGCCATCGCGAATGCCCAGTCTCAGAACGTGCTGACCCTCCTGGGCGGATAGGAGTCGGAGCCATACAGACAGAACCTGGCGAGGTAGAGTTGCAGGGGTGAGGGTCGAGCGCCACGAGGCCCTCACTTCTGCGCCCTACCGGCCGCAGGCCCGGTATCTCCCGGCGGACCGTTCTCCTCTCGACGGACAAAAGACTCAATGGACGTTCGTGCGTCGCGGCAGCGGCCGACGATGGAATCGACATCGCCGAGCAGCCGGGCGCGCAGGTCCGCATCGGGCAGCTCGGGCACATTCACGGCGACCATGAAGCTTGCAGCACGGGCGGCCGCCTCCGCCAGAACGCATGCCGCCCCCAGATCGCTAAGCAGGAACTTGTTTACGTTCGGCTTGCACGAATCCAGGGTATTCAGCACATCAGCGGCGGCGGCGGCGACCTCGAGGGGCACCGCCAGGGCAGCGAGCACGGCCTGAGTGTAGGCTTCGGTTGCGACTTGGCCGCGCCTGGGTCGCTGGGCGGTCATGGCGTCATACGCGGCGGCGTCGCGGGTGATGAGGGCCCGGAGGATGTCGTCCGTGCGGCCCATGCGCTCCAGGTATTCTCCCGTTTGTCGTCGCGCGGGAGAGTCCGGGTCCTTCGGTAACGAGTAGGCCAGGACCATCCGGCCCAGGGCCGCGGCCAGCGCTCCGCCGGCGGCGGCCACGCTGCCTCCGCCCGGCGATGGTATTCGCTGAGCCACGCGATCCAGAAACTCATCGACCGTCAATCGAGCGAGATCATCCATGGCACCTGTCTCCCCCCGCGCGCTGCGCCTAGGCTTGGGCACCAAACTCTCCGACGACTTCTTCCAGCAGGTCTCGCAGCGTGACCAGCCCTAGCATGTGTCCGGCCGCGTTGACGACCAGGGACATTTCCGAACCTCCCCGGCGCAGTTCGGCGATGGCGGCCGCGACCGTCGTGTTGGGGGACATTCTGGGCATCGGGTGAATCGCCTCGGCGACGGTGGTCTGCGGCGATCGCAGCAAGTCGTCGATCTTGATCAGGCCAAGGATCTGAGACCGGCTTTTTCCATGAACCGGGACGCGGGCAAACGAGGCGGCACGGGCCACGCGGAGAAGCTCGAGCCGATCCGCATCACGTGAAATGCTGATCACGCGGTGGAACGGCACCATCACCGTGCGGATGGGTGTCTCGGAGAGCCGTACGACGCGATCAATCAGGTCGGACTGGTGCTCTCCATGCGTTTGCCCTGCCAGCGCTTCCTGGAGCATCAAGGCCACGCGACGTTTGAGAGTCTCGGCCGTCCGATAGGCTTGCGTCGTGCCGAGAAGGCGATTGGCGCCACGAGTCAGGGCGGTCAGGAGGGCCACGACCCCACAGGCGCGAAAGAGCCATTCCGACCACAGCAGCAGGAGGCTGACGCGAGGCATAAGCGAGTCGGCGAATCGCTGGAAGAGGTTCTTGGGGACAACCTCGCCGAATACGAAAACCAGGGGAGTGACCAGCACGATCGTGTAGAGCTCGGTATCGGCGTCGCTGAAGCCCAGGAGATGGGCAAACATGTAGGCAATGGCAATAGTGCCGATGTAGTCCGTCACGTTGGTGCCGGCCAACGCCACAGCCAAGGCGCGTTGTTCATCCTCCAGCCACCGGGATAGGCGTACCGCCCGGGAATCGCCCTGCTGGACGGCGAGGTGAAGCCGCAGGCGGTTCAGGCAATACAGTCCCGTCTCGGAGCCCGAAAACAGGCCGGAACCGACGACGCCGAGGATCAAACCGCATGCGACGACGACCCACATCATGACGTCGTCACCTCCGCGAGTTGGCGATCCGCCTGTCGGTGGAGCACAACGCGATCGATTCGTCGCCGACGGATGGACTCCACCGTGAGGGTGAGGTTTCGTATACGCACGGAGTCGCCCGGTCGCGGCAGGTGACCGAGCTTGGAGAGGATCAGCCCCGCGAGCGTGTCCACGTGACGATCAACCTCCTCGACGCCGAAGCGCTCAGCCCAGTCGCGCACGCTGACGTCGCCCGGCAGCCTGTAGGTGTTCTCGTCAATCTGTTCCGTAGCAGTCTCGCCCGGGGCGGAGTCGGGCTCCGGCAGGTCGCCGACGATCCACTCGACGATGTCGTCGACGGTGACAAGACCGGCGGTGCCGCCGTATTCATCCACGACGATGGCGAAGTGCGATCGTTCGTGATGAAAGTGGCGGACCAATTGGGCGAGGTTGATCTGCTCGGGAACGAAACGCACGGGACGGACCATGGTTGCAACCGCTCCGCCGGGGTTGAGCAACGCGTCACGGACGGCAATCAGACCGCGCACATCGTCAAGGTCTCTCCCACAAACCGGGAGGATTCGCCGGCGAGAAGTCTGAAGAAGTTGTTGGATGCGGCGCGGATCGTCGGTGAGGCGCAGGAACTCGATATCTACGCGGGGGGTCATCACCTCTCTTACAGACGCCTCGGGGAGGGCCACTATGGACTGGAGCAGCTCGTTCTCGGTCGTGTCAATGTGCCCGGCGCGTGCAGAGTGCTCGACGAGCAATTGCAATTCATCGGTATCGAGCGTGTCGCTCGGCGGGCCGGCCGGAGCCAGCAGTCGAGTGATGGGATCGGCTACAAAAGCGGAGAGGATCCTGGTAACGGGCCCGAGGATCAGTTGAAGAAAGCTGATCCACGCCGAGGCCAGCGGAGCCAGCATCCGCGCATTGGCGAGGGCCACAGCCTTGGGAACCATTTCGCCCATGATAATCAGGGTGAGCAAGGCGGCCACGCCCATGGCGGTGGCGACAGGGGCCGAGAGTTCCTCGAAGGCGATGAAGGAGAGCGTGTAGAAGCTCACATTGACCGTCGTGTTGGCGATCAGCACGGTCATTAGCACGCGAGAGGGGTTCTGCATGAGCTGGAATGCCCGGCGATGAAACAGGCTTCGCGCGCGGGCGAATTCGTGCAGGGTTTGGCGATTCAGGGCGAACAGTGTTGTCTCGGAGGCCGATATCGAAGCCGAGCCGGCGAGCAGGATGGGAAGCATGAGCCAGATCATGGGATCGCATTGTACTGAAAGGCAGCCAAGTGGCACGGTGTGCCCGCCAGCAGCGCCTCGCTCGACCGCCTCATGGGGTTGCGTCGCGCTGGGCGGACCTGTCGATGGCAGATTCGATCTGCTTCATGAGGGCCTCATCTTTGGCAGCCTTCGCGACATTCGCACCGTCACGAAGTACGTCGGCGGCTTCGACAAACTGCGAGCTGCGGCGATAGGCCTCTCCAAGATGATAATAGGGCAGGGCGTATTCCGGATTCACGCGGATGGCGCGGCTGAGCTCCGCAATCGCCAGCGGGTAACGAGAGAGCCCCACGTAGATCCAACCCAGAGTGTCCAGGGTGTAGGCATTGTCGGCTAGGGCCACAGCCTTTTGTGCATAGGGAAGCGCCTCCTCGTTCGCGCCACCGGCATCCGAGAGCAGGTAGGCAATGTTGTTCAAGGTCACCCAGTTGGTTGGGTCGTATTTGAGTGCTTCCTTGTAACTCTCGACGGCGCTGTCGGTCCGGCCGGCGGTCTGGTAGAGGTCGCCGCGCTCATGGAGCAGCGTGGCACGCTCGTGATCATTGGCGGCGGCCAGGAGGGCGTCGTAGCGGTCTGCGGCATCGTCCACTTGCCCGACGAGGCCGACCGCGCGGGCCAGGATGCGGTCGTTGGCCCGGGCGAGGGCCGGATCCGGCGGGGCGCCTTCAAAGGCCGTCACGGCCTCCTGCGGCGTGAAAACCGCGAAGACGTCGTTGCCGACCTGCTGAGGGGAATCCGCTTCTTCGCCAAGAGCGCGGGCCATGGCCAGCCGGAACTGCTCAACGGCCTTCGCCTTCGCGCCGTAACGCGCCAACAGCTGGGCGTAACGCGAGAGCATGCCCGCCGACGGCCGCTCCTGAGGGGGCAGACGGTCGTAGTACTCCACGCCGGCGGCAAACCTACCAGTCTGGAAGTATGCCGTGAGGACCTGAAGAACGCTCTCGGCGCTGAACTTGCTGATTTCCGCGCCACGACGGAAGTCGCCCAGTGCTCTTTCCGAGTCGCCCAGCGCCAGGGAAATCCGGCCTCGAAGGAAGTACCATTGGGGCGACTCCGCCGTGCGGTTGATCTGGGCGGTGACCAACCGCTCCGCGTCGGCAAGGCGCTTCTCCGAGATGTATGCGTTCGCCAACGCTTCCACCGCCACTGCGGACTCCCGGCGCTGTTCGGCGTCCTTGACCAGAGATTCCAACTCTGCAATCCACAGATCACGCTGGCCGGCACGCAGATGGAGGCGTGCGAGCAGGAGCCGCGGCTGGAGCTCCAACGCAAGAGGCGAGGCCCTCTTGATTGCCTCGAGGTCGGCCATGGCGGCCACAATCTTCCCGCGAGAGACCAGATGTCGCGCCCGCTGATACAGCGCGTAGGCCTCGTTTGGCCTGGCATTGAGATAGTCTCCCAGTTTGCTTATCGCACGATCGATGTCGCCGTTGCGGGCAGCAATTTCGCTCTCCCATAGAAAGCCTCGGGCAAAGTCAGGATGCTGGTTGCGAAGCTCCTCGGTGTCTCGCCGGGCCTGTTCCAGATCGTTCACGGAACGGTTGAGCAGAGAAGCGATCTTCGCGTCCAGCAGCTCGGCAACCACGGCCGGCTTCTCGCGGCGCGCGAGATCTACGGCTCGCTGATACCAGGCGGCGGCCTTTGCAGGTTGGTTCGCGGCCCGTACATAGAACTCCGCGATGCCCCGGGCGACATCCAACGAGGGCGACGTTTCATGGGCGGTGAGGAGCGTCTTTTCGGCATCCTCAAGCCTGCGCAGCTGGATTTGCTCGTTGGCCAGAATCAGCGCGGCGACCGCCCGTTGCTTGGGGTCTGTACGCGATTCGGCGAACTGTCTGACGAGGGCCAGGCCTTCCTCCTCACGATCGGTTCGGCGGTAGAAAGCCGCAGATGCCATGACGACTCTTTCATCGCTGGGACGTAGCTCCCGCAGCCGGGCATGGGCCTGCTCGGCGTTCACGTAATCACCAGCGTTCTCATAGAGGATTGCGAGTCGCTGAAGATTCCACGCGTCGTCGGGGGATTCGGCGAGGCGAGCCTCGCGGCGGGAAATCGCACCGGCGGGATCGCCCTCTTCCGTTCGGATGGTCACCTGTTCGCGTACCCACGGTTCGTTGGGCAGGAGCCGCTCACAGATGGCCAGCTCCCTGGCGAAACCCTCCGTGTCGCCGCGGGCCTGGGCGATCATGGCCAGGCCCTGGTGGGCAATGCCCTCATTGGGATTGATCTCCACAGCTTGTTCGTAGGCGGCCTTGGCTTCATCGAGGCGTCCAAGCACCTGCAGGCACTGGGCGAGATGAGCCAGCGAGGTGGCATCGGTGGGCTGAGCGGCAATGGCGTCACGATAGGCATTGACCGCGAGCTCGTATTCTTGCCGTTGCAGGTGGTACCAACCGAGCAGGGACTTCCCACCCGCACCGTCCACGTTGTGGCGCGCCGCGGAGTCGCGAGCGGCCCCCATGGCCGCGATGTCCTCCATCTGCGCCGCTGCCCGGATCTTGGCCTTGAGAACGGCCGCGTGCTGCGTCGCCGTCGCCGAGCGCCCGAGGGGGGTATCCTTCGCGAGAATGTGCCGTTCGGCGCTGTCGAGAGCCTGCACCGCTTCGGCAAGCTTCTCCTTGCGGGCGTAGAACATCGCCAGGTCGAGATCGCGCTGTAGATCGTCCTCCTCCGCCATAAGGAGTTGCAAGGTGGCCTCGTCGCGCTGCTGAGGCGTCAGGTCGCGTCGTGCGAGAAGCGAGAGCTGCTGCAGGCGGAGATCATCCGGCTTGACCGCGAGGGCCCGGGCGGCGACGCTCTGCGCGTCGTCATGGCGGTTCAGGTTGATGAGTTCGTTGATCGTAGCGGCCACGAGACGGCTATCGGCGGGATCGTGTTCCAGCGCCGATAGAAGTACCTGGACTGCCGCTTCCTGTTCACCGCCGAGGCCCAACGCCCGGGCCTGCAGCATCGCCCGGATCGTCGGAGAGCCCGTGGCCTTCTCGTGTTCCATCCCCGCGACTTCGAGTTTGCCCTGGCGCTCATGGATGGCCGCTTTCAACTGCCGCGCATCGGTGTTGCTGGAATCGAGAAGCAGCACTCGGTCGCAGATCGCCAGGGCCCGGTCGAGGTCGTTGTTCGCGAGGAGTACCTGGGCATAGAGATTCCAGAAGATGGGATCGCGCGAACGGTAGCGCATGGCCTTGTCCAGGACGCTCTCCAGCACGTCTCTGGCGGCGCCTGCCTCGCTTAGGCGCATGTGGACCTGAGCGAGAATGATCTTGTTTTCCCAGTTCACGGCATCATAGGTGCCGTAAGCCTCATCCGCCGCACGAAGCTCTTTGAGGGCTTCACGGTCTTGCCCGCGGGCGAGCTTCACGCGACCTGCTTGACTGAGCACACGCGGATGACTGGCCGACTCTCCCTTGGCGTCAGCTACGTACTGCTCGGCCTTGGCGAGCCATTTCTCCCGTTCGGCTACATCGTCCGCCTTCACGCCCAGCGCCACACACGCCTCCGAAGCGTTGATCATCAAGGTGAACATCCTGACCCTGTTTTGTGTAGCCTCGACACCCTTTCGCGAGAGTCCGCGACGAATTCGCGCTTCGCAGATATCAACCACGTCCGCGTGACGCTGGGCTGCTTTGTAGAGGAAGGCGGTCTGCAGATAAGGCTCGAACTCGTCCGGTTCTGCCTCAATACACTCGCGGAGGATCTTCTCCGCCTGAGCGAAAAGGTCATCCGCGGCTTGTTTGGACGTCCCTTCGCGGACGGCCGCAACCCACCGATAGGAAATGAACCGGGCGTAACCGATCTTGGCCTCGCGCAAGGCGCTCGGATCGCCTCCCGCTGAATCCATGCTTTGGTGAAAGAACGTCTCCGCTTCATCCAGGCGCTGCTTTTCGGCCAAGTGCTGCGCATACGCCAGGCGTGCCCTGGAAGCGTCACCGCCAGGTGCGGTGTGTTGCTGGATCAGGGCAAGATAGACTTGCTGCCCCTGGTCGACGCGCTCCTGGCGAATCAACTCGCGTGCCAGATCGATGGCGTACTCGACGTTGCCCGGGGCGAGTCTGGTCGCTTCGGTAATGGCGGCGATGCCCCGCTCAGCGTTCCCGGCATCCTGGCTTTCAAGATTGAGAAGCGCCAATCCACGAGCGTGCTGAGCTAATGCTCGCTGCTCCAGGGCGTCGCTTGGTGCCGCCGCCAGAAGGGCCTCGGCGGCATCGCTGACCTGCTGCCAGCGCTGCGGAGTGGCGTACAACTGGGCAGTTTGCACCAGCAGGGCCACCTGTCGCTCATGGGCCCGGAGGAGGTCGGGTTGGTGAACCAAGGCTTGCTTCCAGGCACGAACGGCGCTGCCGGGGTCGCCCTCGCGGAGGAGCATCTCGCCGGCATCAACCAGGAACCGTGCCTCGCCGCTTCGTTCCCAGGCTTCGTTATAGAAGAGGGCGGCCTGCTGCCATTGCTCCTGGGCCGCCGCCGTTTCGGCCAACTGCACGAAGTACTTCGGGTCCCGGCGCTGGAGCTGTCGAAGCATGAGCACGGACAGCAGGATCATGCAGGCGAAGCCGAAGAGCCCCAATCCCACAACGAGTCGCTTGTTCAATTGTTTGGCAGCCATTTGACGGTTCCCTCTTCGTCGAGCGGGCGCTAGGCGCCCTTTCGGGCAGCTTCCTCCGCAGCGGAAAAGTTCGGATAGTGATCACGAAGCAGGGTGGGCAGCAGCTGATCGAAGAGTTTTGCCGCACCCCGGACGGTCTGCTCTCGCGTAGCACGGGGGAAGGACACTTCCACCTTGCTGAAGAACGCATGCTTCTGGGCGGGATCGTTAATGAGCAATCGTACTCCGTTGCGTGTGCAGGTGAAGCGACCGTTGGTGTAGAAAGTATAGACCACGGAGGTCTGCTCTTTGTGGAAGACCGCGGTTTTCATGAACGTGCAAACCCGCACCGGGATGGATGGACTGAGGTTCGCCAGCCGCGGTACTGAGACTTCTATGTTCTCGTGAGCTTGGGCGGGTTGATAACCAGCGCCCAGCCTGCATTCGTCAGGCGTGTGCGGCACGAGGTTGTGCCCGCCGGTGTCGTAGGTGATGAATAGCTGGACGAATCGCAGAGGGTCGGTAGGGGGGACGCTGGTGTCTTCCAGAAGCCAGTTCAAATACTGATCAGTCCCAAGGGCATCGATGACCGTTGCATCCAAGGCCTGCCTTTCGATGACGCGGTAGGGGAGCAGCGTGGCCTCATCCAGGGCCCCCAAAGGCTTCACCAGGGGAAGGGGGGCCTTGACCTGACTGAAGTCCCAGAGGCGGGCGGCCGGGCCGGCGAGAATCGCGGCCGCGCCCAGCAACAACACCGCCAGGGCAAACGGAAGGGGAATCCAACGGCGTGAGGTCGTGGACTGCCTGTCGAGATGTAAGTTCATGGGCGTCAATAGGTTACGGCTGCCGGCGGATCGGCGTCCTCTGCACACTACGGGTGCTGGGGCTCACAGTCAATCGGCACTCCGCGGGGTCCGTCTCAAAGCGCCTAACCAGTAGGTCGACGCCCGTTGAGCCGAAATCGTCCAGCGGGCCTCTCGACTGACCGATAAGTCGAACGAAGGAGTTCTCATGCGAGGTAAGTCCCCGCCCAAATCCGACGCCCGCCCGCGTTGCATCATCCTGGGTAGCGGGGGGCACGGCCGCGTCGTCCTCGACGTTCTCGTCCAAGCTAACCGCTACGAGCCGGTCGGGTTCGTGGATTCCAACCGACAACTGACTGGCCGTCGCGTGGATGGGCTGAAGGTCCTCGGACACCCTGATGACTTGCCCGAACTTCGGCGCCTGCTGGAGATTGAATGCGCCATCGTGGCTGTCGGTGACAACGGGGCACGGCGCGAGCTGGCCGACCGGCTCGACGCTTGGGGCTTCGAGTTGATCAACGCGATCCACCCCTCCGCCAACCTGGCCCGGAACGTCAATACTGGCCGCAATATCGTCGTCGCGGCCGGTGCCCTGGTCTGCGCACATTGTCAGATCGGGGACTCGGTGATCCTGAACACGGGGTGCATCGTGGACCACGAGTCCGTGATTGGGACAGGTACCCACGTGTGCCCGGGGGCTCGGATAGCCGGCCGCGTGATGATCGAATCGGGGGCGTTTGTGGGCATTGGCGCCACCGTGATCCAGAGCGTTCGCGTAGGCTACGAGGCTGTGGTTGGCGCCGGGGCAGTCGTGATCCGCGACGTAGCGCCGATGTCCACGGTGGTCGGTGTGCCCGCTCGGCAGATCAAGATGGCTCAGGAAGCCAGGGAAGTCCGCGATTGGCTTCTACCGGAGCTACGCCGAACGGAGGCCGAAATCGCCTCCGCGGGGCTCGTGTAAGCTTCCGGTCGGCCTTTCGGCGGGTGGTCGGTGACGCCCATGTAACAGCCCGTGTGGAGGGACTTCCCGCCGCATCTTGACTCATTGCCGCGACCCGGTCATACTCTCTACAGGGACGTATCCGTTTTGAGCCCTTGAAAAGCGGGAGGCAAGACCCGATGGACGATCAAAAAAAGAAAAAGATGTTGCTCGCCCTGGTGGCTGTTGGGGTGTTGGGCGCGGGATCCTACTATTTCGTCCTCCGTGGTGACGAGTCGAGCGCCAAGGATTTCACCAAGGCAGTTCCGACGGAACGGAAGAAATCGGAAAAGGTCGCCGAGACCAAGACTGACAAGCGGAAGGCTCCCAAGGCAACGAAGGAGGAGGTCGAGAAGGCGCCTAGCGAGCGAAAGGAGCGAGCCGAAGCGGAGGACACGGTCTCGGAACGGAAGAAGAAGCGCATAGAGAAGCAGGAAACGAAGAAGAAGACTCTGGCCCCGGCTGCCTAATCAACAGACAGTCGAGGACAACGTACGCAAGCGCCCGCTTCCGGCGGGCGTTTTTTTTGCGCCCCAAGGGGGCGTCTCCCCGGCGGGGTCCTGCCGGGCTAGAATGGCTTCATGCGATTCACAAAGATGCACGGGCTCGGCAACGATTACGTCTACGTCAATGCCTTTACGGAACGCATAGCCGAGCCGGAGCGACTTGCCAAGCTGGTTTCCGACCGCCATACCGGGATCGGCAGCGACGGGTTGATTCTTATCTGTCCCTCGAAGGTCGCGGACGCCCGAATGGAGATGTACAACGCAGAAGGCTCCCGCGGGGAAATGTGCGGAAACGGCATTCGCTGTGTCGCGAAGTACGTCGTCGAGCACGGGCTGGCCGCCGGTCCGCACCTTCGGATCGAGACGGACGCGGGCGTGAAAACTCTCGACTGCATGATCAAGAACGGTGTCGTGCAATCCGTGCGTGTGGACATGGGGAAGCCGGTCCTCGATGCCTCATCGATTCCCACGACGATCGTCGTCGAGCGCGTGATCGATTATCCGATTACCCTGGGCGGTACCGAGTATCAGGTTACCTGCGTATCCATGGGCAATCCCCACGCCGTCGTCTTCACCCGCGACCTGCACAAAGTCGACCTTGTAGACTTGGGGCCGAGGTTCGAACATTCCACGTTCTTCCCTCGAAGGATCAACGCCCATTTCGTCCGTGTCGATGACCGCGCGCATGTGACGGTCCGGCACTGGGAGCGCGGGAGCGGCGCTACGCGGGCCTGCGGCTCCGGAGCCTGCGCCGTCTGCGTCGCGGGAGCGCTCACCGGGCGCACGGAACGCCGCATTACAGCCTCATTACCCGGCGGCGAACTGGATGTTGAATGGGGGGCCAACGACCACGTCTACATGACCGGGCCTGCCGTCGAGGTTTTCGAGGGCGACTGGCCCGGCTGATCGCGCCGGGCAGGTTGGCTGCTGGCACGTAGTTTGACACGGCCCAACGGCTGATTACATTGGGTCGGGAACGCAAGGCGCTGGAAGGACAGGCTTGTGGCTTCTAGTCCCTAGTTTCCAGTTTCTTGTATCTAGCAAGGGCTCATAGCTCAGTTGGTTAGAGCGCGTCGCTGATAACGACGAGGTCCGAAGTTCGAATCTTCGTGGGCCCAGTGACGTAAACCACGCCGGATCAAGGACTTAGATACCTGCCCGCGTGCGGCAGTGCGGCACCGAAAACCCAAAAATGCCCGGTAGTCTACCGGGTTTGGGAGCCGCACCATGCCGAATCGCAAACCGAAAGTACCGAGTTACCGTCTGCACAAACCATCCGGTCAAGCCGTCGTCACCCTCGACGGTCGCGACCACTACCTCGGGCCCTTCCACGATCGGCAGAGTCGAGCCGAGTACGACCGCCTCGTGGCCGTCTGGCTGCACAACGGTCGGCGGCTACCGCCGGTAGCTACCGAGGAGCCCGTCGCCGCCACGGTCAACGAACTGATCCTGATGTACGTGCGGTACGCCGAGGAGCACTACGCGACCCGCCGCACGACTGCGGACATCATGCGGCACATCAAGGCCGCCATGTCGCCGCTGCGGAAGCTGTTCGGGCCCGAGCCCGCCGAGGCCTTCACACCCTTGAAGCTGGAAGCTCTCCGCAGAGCCTACGTCGCTGAGGGCTGGACGTTAGGGACGGTCAACGACCGGGTGAAGATCATCAAGCGGGCGTTCAGCCGGGCCGTGGTCGAGGGCTTGGTGAGGCCCGACGTTTCCAAGGCCCTGGAAGAGGTCAAGAACCTCAGACGTGGCGAAACGTCCGCCCGAGGCCCACGGAAGGTCCGGGCGGTTCCCGAGGAGCATATCGCGGCCGTCCTGCCGCACGTCACGCCGCCGGTCCGGGCGATGATTGAGCTTCAGAATTGCACGGGCATGAGGCCCACCGAGACCTGCATCATGCGAGGCTGTGACTTGGACATGACGGGCGAGCTGTGGATTTACCGGCCCGCATTTCACAAGACCGAGCACCTGGACATCGAACGCGAGGTAACCCTCGGGCCCAAGGCCAAGGAGATCATCAAGCCGTTCCTTCGCAAGAACCTTGAGGAATATCTGTTCCAGCCCGCCGAGGCCGTCGAGGCGGACCGCACCAAACGCCGCCAGAATCGCAAGACGCCGCTGTGGCCGTCGCACCTGGCACGGTATCGGCGCCGACGGAAGCAACGCCCAGCGGTCCAGCGAGATCGGTACACCGTCGATGTCTATCGCCGGGCGATTGAGCGGGCTTGTCGGCAGGCCTGGCTGCATCCCGAGGAAGTGGCCTTGCTCGCTCAGACGCCGGAGAAGCGGCGATACAAGGTCCGGGCCCAGTGGCGGCGGGCGAATCGAGCGAAGTTGACGGCCTGGAATCGGGAGCACACCTGGACGCCTCACCAGTTGCGGCATACGTGCGGGACGCGAATCCGCAGAGAGTTCGGTGTTGAAGCGTCGAGGATCGTCCTCGGTCACCAGCACGTGGCAGCGACGGAGATTTACGCCGAACGCGATACGGCCGTGGCCAAGACGGTCATGGCCAAGCTCGGTTAGAATGAAAACGACGGGCACGCGGAGTCATGACCGCGTGAAGGGCCGGACGTGACGGCTGGTTAGTACCCTTGCCAGTCGTCACGTTCGACCCGCCCGAATCGAAAGGGTACGAACATGCTCCACCAAATCCCGATACCCGGCGAAGCGGACCGCATTTTCGGCACGTCGTCGGTTCTGACTGCCTTCCTCGCCATGCAGGACAAGCCCGCCACGAAGGCGGAGATAGATCAGGCGAAGCCTATTGCCGATCGAATCTTCGGAGTCTCCCACGATGACCACAAGCGAGCGTCGCATCTGCTGCAAGCCATCTGCCTGCTGCGGATTCGCAACGCGGCGATCCAGTGGACGGAGAACGCTTTTTCGCTTTCCCAAACGCTCGCCGTATTCGAGCTGTACTCGTATCGCATTCTCAAGGAGCACGGCATCGAGCCGGTGAAGGTGTTTCGTTTGCCCGAGTCCGAGGTTCCCGACCACGAGCTGGCCCGCGACGCCATCCGCCTGCTGGTGGAGGTCAACAACATCATCACCTTGGCGGAGGGCGTGATCGACGGCGAGTTGCACAACGACAAGACCGCCCTGGTCCGCATGGGAGCCCGCCTCATGCGGTTGGTTACCCTCATGGAGGCCCGCTGGTTCAATCCCGTGTTCTCGGCAGGCATGGCGACCATCGCCGGAGGCCGCACGGCTAAGGAATCCGTCCACGGCACCGATCGGCAAGTCCGCGAGAAATATGCCAGCTATGTCCGCCGCTGGGATGAATTGCGGGCACAGGGCCACGACAAGACCGGGGCTGATCGGGAGGTCGCTAGAGAGCTGTCCATCAATCCGAAGACCGTGTTCCGGGCCCGCCGCGAAGCCGGACGGTAAGACCCGAAAAAATCTTTTGGACAGTGCTCTTACTGTCCAAAAATCGGTGGTTTCCTAGGGCAAACGGCAACGCTTTGCCTGAAAGGAAGCCACCATGATTGACATTGCAAAAGAGAAGACTTTTCCGCTGAAGGAGGCCCGGACGTACATCCCGGGCCGTCCCGACCTAAGCACACTCTACCGCTGGGCGTTCGATAAGCCCGGCAACAAACGCCTCGAAGTCGTCAAGGTTGGCGGAAGGTGGTTCACGTCACGCGAGGCGATTGCCCGTTTTGTGCAGAAGTGCACCAACCCGGCGGCAGTGCCACCGCCTGGCACCAACGCGGCACGTCAACGGGACGTTGAGAAGCAATTGGATAGCGTAGGCATCTAGGGAATTGAAAAGCCCGCCCGCCACGCGAGAACCATTGGGCGGACGGGCAATTTCAAGGATTCAAGGATGATTCTACACAATTCGTCGGATGATGTCGATAACACCGCAGAGCAACTCAGGCAATTCGTCGCCTGCCTGTACGATCCGGCCGACATCCTGGACCTTCGGCTAATCAAGGGCAAGGACGTGCAGTGCGATTCAGTCCGGGCGGCGGCATTGCCCGAGGCGGCGGAGCGGCTCAAACGAGAGAATGACACCGGCTACAACGTGCATGTCGGGCTCAACCCCCGAAAGCACGCCGGCGGGCGTAGTGCCGAGACCGTGGCACTGGCTC
>SBAX01000313.1 GCA_005240095.1 Phycisphaera mikurensis | reverse complement strand
CTCGCGGCGACGCCCTTGCGGTTCGCTCGCACTTCACCTCCACCGGGTTGTGCAGGGGACTTTCACCCCTCGGTTGCCGAACCTGCTCGGCACACGCTATTATCAGTGCGTCCCGCTGGGACGCCAAACACGCACCAAGCCACGACCCCGCGAGGCCGCACCAAACACTGACGCTAATGCATTACGCGTCCGTTCGCGCGATTGAGTATGCTAACGGCAGAAGCGCAGAAAGTCTTGACGGGCTAGAGTGTGCCCAGCGCCGGCTCGCGAGTCTGGGCAAGGCGGCAGAGCTGTTGAACAAGGGGGCAGGATGGGCGAAGCGACCGCCAGCGTTCGCAGAGGTTGGCCAGACGCCCGTTGGGGTCGCCGGTTGCAGCGTGCGCTTTGGCGGCGAGGCGGCGAAGCACGTCATCGACCGCGGCCCGCATGTCGGGATCGCTCTCGGACTCAATGCCCAGAGCGATCTCGGCAGCGACCAGGGCGTCTTCCTGGAGGGCGGCGCGAAGCGCCTGCACTAAGAGCAGCTGGACGAACTCCCGCGGCTGGGGCCCCTGGCCGGCGGCAGCGATGAGCTGCGGCCACAAAAAGCCGATCTCCCGCCACGGCGACTTGGCCAGGCGCATGGAAAGCTCACGGTGGGCCGAGGAGAGCAGCTCCCGGCGGATTCCTTCCACCACGCCGCCCTCCGGTTGCGACAGACACCGCAGCGCCGTACTCAGCAAGTCGGCGGTCGTCGTCTGGGCTACGGTATCGATGGCATTGTAAAGCCGCCCCACGCGTTCCCGCCCCACCGGCCCTATGTCCGGAAACGCCAGCGACGTGCGCCGGGCAAGTTTCTCCGCCTCGCCGCTGGTCAGGTGCCGCTGCACGAAGGTGGCCCAAGCGGACAGCGCCGGTGTTGACTGACGCGCGGCCTCTGTATCCACATAGGTCACCGGCTGCCCCACGATCCGCGCCTTGGCCGTCTCCTTCTCATCGTAGAGCACATTCAGACGGTGGGAGCGGCTCAGGGCGAAGCGCAGTCCCGCCGCGAAGGACAGCTTGCTCCGCAACGGTCCGGGTAGACTCAGCAGCAACATCTCCGCGGTCTCGACCCAATTGCCGCCCACCGGCACGATCAGAGCGCGCTCCGAGAACAGGTTGTCGAGAATGCAATGGAAGCGCTCCGCCTCGACGGTGAGGGCGAATGCCCGACCGATGCCGGCAGGGATGTGCGCCTCCACGTTGAGCGCCAATTCGCCCAGCGTTCCGCCGGAACTCAGCTGAGGAGTGCCCAGGTCCGCGGCGATCATGCTCCGCACGACGTGAAAGGGGTTGTAGCCCCACGCGGCGAGCTCAGCTTCTTCGAAGATCACGTTGTGGGTGTAGACGCGATGTCCGCCTCGCCCGGTGTGCTCGGCGCCGGCGTGACAGGAGAGGGCCACGCACACCCGTCCGCTGGGGAGCGGATAGTACGCCGCGGCAAAGGAGGACGCCCCGGGCTGCCAGCACAGCGCGTCGTGCGAGGGCGACAGCTTCGTGATGGCCTGTTTCTCTTCACTGCGCAGGCCGCGACTGGCGGCAACGATGCGATAGCCCTCGCCCATCGGCCCGCGGAGCGAGGTAAAGATCGCTTGATCGCAATGGAGGACGGCAGTCACAGCCGGTTGGTCTCCGGACACCGCATGGGTCTCGTCGATCCGCGCGGGCCCGAGCCCGCGGCGGCGGTCACGGTCACAGCTTCGAGAGCACCCACTCGAACGGCTCGAGAATGCCGCGCGGGGCCACGTGCAAGGGGTAGGGCACGACGTTGCCGGACTCATCCGAACCGTAACCCAACGCCCCCACGACGCTGGCCGCGAAAAACTCGAAATGCTCGAACCGGCTCTCGCAGATGTTCCACAGACGATTGAGGTTCGTCTGGGCGAAGGCCCGTGGATCGTCGAAGCACTCCGGGCAGTAGTCGGCCTTGGACAGCACGACCGCCACCGGCGTGTCCAGGCGCTGCTGGTGCTTGGACGCCAGCACGCCGTCGAGGTAGGTCATGAGCTTGAGGGCAAAGAAGTCAGGCTGCGGCGACCCGGCGGCGGCCAGTGCCCCATCCACCAGCAGAATCGCCCCGGCGCTCTTCTCCAGCAGTGAACGAATCACCGTAAAGGTCTTCGGATTGGCGACCTCCGCGGCGATGGCTTCGCCGGCCATGTCAGGCATCACCAAGTCATAGATCTTCGAGTTCCTCTTCCGCCGCGCGACCTGGTAGTACGCCCAGTGCCAGTCATCGACCTCCATCGCCGTCTTGGGCGGGAACTGCCGCGTGCTCAGGAAGCTGATGACCGTGTGCTGAAGGTTCACCGAGTACGCCCCCTTGGGGATGGCTTCGAAGTCCTCCGCCCGCTTGGAGAGCATGTCCAGCAGCATCCCCAGATAGACGGTCTTGCCGACGTTGCTGTCCCCGACCACGGTGACGATGCATGGGTCGCGGTCCTGGGCGACCGCTTCCTGAATCAATGCCATCGGCGCTCCGCAGGTCGCGCAGACCAGAGCTTCCATCTGGTTCTGCGTCGTGCAGATGAGGCACGGCATCGTCGCTTTCCGGTTCATCACGGCGGTGCTCATATTCGATCGCTCCGTTACCTGGAGTGGTTCTCGTTCTCAGGGGCCGATCCGGTGATCCAGCTTGCTTCGCTCAGGTCCATGGCGCAGCGAAAGCCCGTGTTGTGCGAGCGGGCCATGGCCAGTTGACCGGTCCTGAACTCAGCGGTGGCTTGCACCTCAAAATACGTGTCGAAGGCCGCCCCGCGAATGGCGTGCATGGGCATCTCTCCCACGATCGGGCGCCCATCGTCGTCATTGATGACATATTCGGAATCCGTCCATTCCCAGACGTTGCCCACCAGTTGCAGCACGTGGTTGGGGGCGGCGCCGCCGGGATACTCGCTGACCGCGACGGTCGTCCCGTGACGTGACGCCCAGACGTTGCATCGCTGCCGGTCCATGGCGTCCCCCCAGGGAAAGCGGCGCATCATGTCGGTGGAGCTGTTCAGATGCCACGATGCGGCCATCTGCCATTCCGCCTCGGTGGGCATGCGCTGCCCGATCCAAAGGGCGTAGGCCTGAGCCTCGTACCAACTGATGCCCACCACGGGATGGTCCGCAAGGCGGCTGTCATGCCGCCCCTGGCGCCAGAAGCGCGGAGCGGGCTGGCCGGTCAGGTCCTTGAGTTCGATGAGGTGCGGCCAGATCTCCTCCGGCCAGAATTCCAGGGCGTCGTATCCCCCCGCGTCCACGAACTTCTGAAAGCGGGCGTTGGTGACTGTGTGCACGTCGAGCAGGAAGGGATCAATGTGGATCTCCTCCTCGGTGCCGCCTGGCGAAGCGGAGAGCGTCTGGGCGAGAGTCACCGTGCCCGCGGGGACCAGGGCCATGCGCTGCTCGAGTTCCCGCTTGCACTGCTCGAGAACCTGGGGCCCGCCGGGTTGGAGGCGCCACTTCTCTGTCTCGCGGAGGAGGGCACCGAACCGCCCCTGCTGATACATGCGCTTCAGTTCATCGTTATCGAAGCTCTCGTAGGGCGCCGGTTGGTATTTGGCGGACGACGGCAGCACCGCTTCGAGGATGGCGCGGCCGTTGCGCTCCGAGTTCTCCGAACGCTTCTTCCGGGAAAAAAGTCGTAGGGCCATGCGTTGGGCTCCGTGAACGTATGGTTCTTAGGTCAACGTGCGCTTGGCGCGGCGGGCTAGACTCCAATCGCTTTGCGCTTCGCGTCGCGGCGCAGTTTCTTGAACTGATCCACCGCCTGGGCCAGCGCCGGCTTGGGACTGCGCGCCGCGGCGTGCGGGGCGACGGTCTTTTCCGCCTGCACCACTAGGGCGTCTGCGGGCGAAGGCGCAGACCGCCCGAGAGCCGCAATGCGGTGCAGCAACTCGTCGCGCTGGGCGGACACCTCGTGATGGTCGCGCTCCAGTTGCACCTGCATCGTGGTCAGCATCTCCCTCGTCCGATTGAGTTCGTCGGTCTGCGTGTCGATCTGTGCCGATCGGGCCTTCAATTCCTGCTCCCGCCGTTCGACGGACTGTCGCCTCGGCTCCAGCTCGCGGACCTTGGACTCCACCTCGCGCTCCGCCTGGGCGATGGCCGCCGTGCGGGCCTCCAGGTCGGCGCTCATACGAACGATGTCGGCAAGTTGCGTCTGAAACTCCTTGCGCTGCCGGCCAAGGTCCGATTCCTCTCTGCAAAGGCGCTCCCGATGGGCCGCAATCGCATGGCGGTCCGCTAAGAGCGCGTCGGCCTCCTGACGCACGTGGTCCTGCGCGGCGCGGAGGGCACGCACAGCCTCGTGGGCCAGTTGCTGCACGCGAGCCGCCTCCGGAGCAGCTCCCAATTCCAAGGCAATCCCCTCTGCCACGGGAAGGTCCTTCCCTTGCCACCGCCTCACCGCCCAGGCGCGGTCGCGCCCGGACTACGCCGGCTTGGCGTTTCGGCAATTGCTGTAGCATACGATATGCGTCGCCCCCGGACTTATGCCCCGTGCCGAGAATCCTTACTTCCTATCCCACGTGGGCGATCACCGGCCAAGGCCTGGGTGGGAAAGATTCCCAGGCGAGCGGGTGCGAAAAAGGATTCCCGCACCAGCGGAAAAGAAGATGGTTATCGGGAGGTCCACGCCTGAGACCGAGGGCGGGCCCTGCTGAAATGTAGACTCAAGGAGACAGACTATTCGCCGACAACGGGTGGACGAGCGTCTCGTTGCGCGCGGCCCTTGGCGTGCGCCCCGACGTGAAGCCCCTGCGTGTTTCATCGCTGCGAGGAGTGAAGCTGATGACCAAGTCCGACCCGGCGCGCGACGTGCTCGCCAGCGCCAACGCCGCTATTGAGGCGCTCGAACACGGTCTCCACGACTACAACGATCGGCTTGTCTCCTGGTCGAGTGCCGTGCAGTCCAGGCTCGGCCACGAAGCGGCCAAGCTGGAGGACCGGCTCGCCGCGCGGCAACAGCAGCTCGACCAGGAAGCCGCTCGCCTGGCGCAGCTGGCCGAGGAACTGGGTGAGGGGCGCGCCAAACTCGAAAAGCTTAAGGACCAGGTCGACCAGCTCGCCGCGGACTGCGACCGGCGACAGCGTGAACTCACCGAGCGGGACGCCGCCCTGAAGGTCCATCAGGATGATCTCAAACGACAAGCCCAGGACGCAGATCGCCAATCGAAATCCCTCGCCGCACAGCGCGCCGAGCTTGAGAAAAAAGCCTTGGCCCTCGAGCAGCAGGCCAACGTCCTCAGGCAGCGCCAGCAAGAATCCGAGGCCCAGGCCAATGAAGCCGGCACCGCCCTGAAGTCGCAGCGCGCCGCCCTCCAGCAAGCCGAGAAACTCCTGGCCCGCGACCGCGCCACGTTCGATGAAGACCGCCGCGCCCTGGAGAAACGCGCCCAGGAAGTCGCCCTCCGCGAATCGCAACTCGGCGCCGAATCCACCTCTCATCAGCAGGTGAGCAAACAGCTCGCCCAGCTTCGCAAAGAGCTGGACGACAAAGAGAAAGCCCTGACCGACCAGCGCGGACAACTGGAGCGCTACAGCCGGGAACTGAAGGACCGCCAGGCACAACTCGCCGCCCAGGAAGAGCAGCGCAAAAAGCACGTCGCGGAATTGGAAGCCCGGCAGACCAAGCTCGACGCCCTGCAGGCCTTGCTCGCCCAGCGCGAGCAGGAAGACGGCGTCGTCCACGGTTGCCTGACCCAGCAACAGAGCGAACTGGCCAAAGAACTCCAGCAGCTCCGCGCCGAGCAGCAGGAGCTTCAGCGCCGCGAGAACGCCCTGCGCGATCGGGAGCGGGCCGCGGAGGGCGCCGCCCAGGAACAGCACCGACGCCAGCAGGAACTCGACGAAGCCCTGGCCAAACTCGAACAGCGCGAGCATGCCTTCGAACACGCCCAGGGCAAGGTACGAGCCGAGGAACAAGGCATCGCTCAACGCGAGCAGCAGCTCGCCGCCAAGCTCCAGGAGTTCCAGCGCCAATGCGAAGCCCGTCAGGAGGAACTCACCCGCGCCAAACGCGAAGTCGAATCGCAGCGGGCCACCCTGCTGCGCGACCGCCAGACCCAGGAGAACACGGTCAAGGCCCTCAACGCCCGGGCGGAGGAACTGGAACGCCGGCACAAGACCGTGGCTCAGCGAGAAGCCCAGATCACAGCCCAGCAGGTCAAGCTCGAAGCGGCTATTCAGGCCCTTCAGCACGACAAGGCCGCCATCGAGCAGGCCCGCCACGCCGTGGAGGATGTCGAGTCCTCGCGCGAGACCGAGCTTCAGAGGGCTCGCGCCGAGATCGAATCCCTCCACACCCGGCTTTCAACCACGGAGGAGCAGGATCGCCTGCGCGAGCATCAGCTTCGCGAGCTGGCGGCCAAGTGCGACCAGCAGGCCCAGGTGGCCGACAGGGCCCGGGCGGAACTCGAGGAGTTGGGCAAGCAACTCGAGGCCGAGCGCGTCGCCGCCGCCGAGCAGCGGGCGAACATCGAGAAACGCGAGCACGAGGTGCTTGCCCTCCTCGAAGAGGCGGAGAAACGTTCCGCGGCCACTCCCTCACCGAGCAACCCACCGGCGCTCCTGGCCCAGCGGCACCAAAGCCATGCCGCCGTGCTGGGTTTCTGGACGAGCTTCATTCCGCCGGCCGCCGACCACGGGCCGGGGCACTCAAGCCCAAAGGAGACTTTCCTGTCGGATGGCGGCTCGCCGCACACCGTCGCTCACGCGCCCGACGCTGCGCCCGACGAGTCGCCCGCCGGGGAACAGGCGATGGAATCGCAGGCCTCCGCAATGCGCGAGGCCCTCGCCGCCGCCAAGGCCGAACTCGAGGCCGCCAAACGCGAAGCGGTCGACGCGGGCTCCACGCAACCCAAGGACAAAAGGCCGGTCGGCGGCAAGAGACGCAAGGGTCCTGCCCCGGTCAAGCTCAGCAAGGAGCTTCTCAAGCCGCCGCAGGAAATGCGCCCCGTCGAGGAGTCCAAGCCCGCGCCGGCCTCCTTCTCCATCGATCTCGATCCGGAGGTGGCCAACCGCCTGCGCACGCTGCGGCGGCTCAACCCCACCAAGTCCGATCAGGAGCTCCTCGACAAGATCCAGTCCGAAGGCAAAGTCAAGGTCAAGCCCGCGGCCAAGAAAGGCTGGTTCGCCAAACGCTAGTTACGGGTGGCGCGGACAAGCTCTGCTTGTCCGTGTGGGCAACGGTAGCCGCTCACAACGTGCGCAGCACCGCCCTAACCGGACTGGCATCGAACCCCTTCAGCTTGAGCGGCAGGGCGATCAATTCGTACACCCCCTCCGGAACGTCGGCCAGCACCAGCCCCTCGAGGATGCACATGTCGTGTTCGAGGATCCGGCGATGCGCCGGCAGGTCCTTCGACGAGCACAGATCGACGCTGGGTGTATCGGTCCCCACCAGGCGCACGCCCTTCTCATGGAGAAGATCCACCAGCTCCACCGACAGCGCCGCGAAATCCTCGTTGAACACGCGAGGATCCGGGAACGTCCCCGTGCGCAGGAGCACGCGCGGGGCCTCGATCGCTCCGGCCAAATCCGACGGCCGAATCCGCGCTCCCCTGGCCACACTGACCGCGATGACCTGACACTTGCCCAGGTAGTGTTCCAGATCGCGGCTGTCGATGGTAGGGGCATCCGCGCCGTAGTGGCTGGGCGCATCGGCATGGGCCCCGAGGTGAACGGTGGCGTGCAGCGTGGACAGGGTGATGTTATCGCCGCGTTGCATGTCCAGCAGCACTTCCCGCCGCGGCGGCGTATCCCCCGGCCAGACCTTCAGCGAAGCGTCGATCGTCGGCGTGATGTCGTAGAGTCGGCTCAAGCGATTCGCGCTCGGCGATGCGAAACGGGTCGGGCGTCCAAGCGCCGCCCACAAGGGGCGACGCTACATTTGCCTGTAAAGACAGTCACCACGCTGGGAGCGTCCGCTGCTGCCGCTGGCGTGTCAAGCACGACCGCTTGCCCGCTGCACGAAACGCCCGCAGAATCTGCCGCGCTTGAGGACCCCACAACACAACGGCGCCGTCGACACCGTCTCCACCGGGCCTGCGCTGAGCCCGCATCTGCTGGGCATCATCTTCCTGTTGATCGCCTCCGTGCTCTGGAGCCTCAACGGGGCCCTGATCAAGCTGAGCACCCAAAGCGGGGCCGGTCCCACCGCCATCGCCTTCTACCGCTCGCTGTTCGCCGGGCTGTTCCTGCTTCCGCTGGGCGCGCGCCGTCTCCACACGTTGCGCAGCGTGGAGCCGGGAAACCGTTCGCTCATTCGACCCGCGGCATTGACCTGCATGGTCCTCTTCACCGTGATGACCGTGAGTTTCGTCCTCGCCAACACCCTGACCAAGGCCGCCAACGCCGTCCTCCTCCAGTACACCTCCACGTTCTGGATCTTCGGGCTGTCCCCATGGATGCTTGGTGAACGCGCCCGAACCAAGGACCTCTGGCTGCTGGGCCTGGCCATGCTGGGCATCGCGGTCATTTTCGCGGGCAATGCCGGGGCCGACGCGATGGGCTGCACCATCGCCTTAGGATCGGGCCTGTGCTTCGGCCTGCTCACCATGATGATCCGCCGCCTGCGGGACAGCGACTCCGCCGCAGTGACAGTTTTCAACAACCTCGGCTCCGCGCTCCTGCTCCTGCCTGTCTGTGCGCTTATGGGCGGCCTGACCCTTTCGACGCGCTCCCTCGTGCTCCTGATCATCATGGGTATTGTGCAATTCGGGACGCCGTATTACCTGTATAGCCTGGGGCTGGCCCGGGTGCCCGCGTATCAGGCGGCCTTGATCACCATGCTCGAGCCGGTGCTCGTGCCGGTGTGGACGTACCTGGCCGTGGGAGAGACGGTGCCCGGGGCGACGATCGCGGGCGGAGCGATCATCCTCCTGGCGTTGGCCCTGTTCATTCGCGCCGCCCAGCGCACCCCGCGTAAGGAGCCCGCATGAGTCAGCGTGCCGTCGTGTTGGGATGTGGTCTGGTGGGCGCCACCATGGCTCGCGAGCTGGCCCGCGAATCCGGCTTCGAGGTCACCGCAGCGGACCTTTCCGAGCCCAACCTCCGCAAGGTCGCGCAGCAGGGGCGCGTCGCGACCCTCAAGCTCGACCTGAGCGACCCCGAGTGCGTCGCGAAGACGGTGGGGGATTTCGACATCGTCCTCGGCGCCCTGCCCAGCCGCTTCGGCTTCCAAACGCTCCGCGCCGTGCTCCAGGCGGGCAAGCCCTACTGCGACATCTCCTTCATGCCCCAGGACGCGATGGAGCTGGACAAGATCGCCAAGGAGCATCGCGACACGGCCGTCGTGGATTGCGGCGTTTCGCCCGGACTGTCCAACATGATGGTGGCCATCGGATGCGTCAGCCTCGACCATGCGGAGCGGGCGGTCATTTACGTGGGCGGATTGCCCAAGGTGCGACGCTGGCCGTTTGACTACAAGGCTCCCTTCGCCCCCTCCGACGTCATCGAGGAATACACCCGGCCGGCGCGGGTCGTGGAGAACGGCAAGGTGGTGGTCAAGGCCGCCCTCTCCGAGCCGGAGCTGATCGACTTCCCGGAAACCGGCACGCTCGAGGGCTTCAACACCGACGGGCTCCGCAGCCTGCTGCGAACCGTCAAGGCCGACAACATGTGCGAGAAGACGCTCCGCTATCCCGGCCACTGCGAACTCATGCGCGTCTTCCGCGAGACGGGTTTCTTCAGCGAGGAGCCCATCGAAGTCCGCGGCGGGAAGGTGCGTCCGCTGGACGTGACCTCGCAACTGCTCTTCCCCAAGTGGACGCACGACCCCGGCGAGGAGGAGTTCACCGTCCTTCGCGTGACCGTCGAAGGAACGAAGGGCAAGGCCCGGCAGCGTCACTGTTTCGATCTCTACGACGAGTACGACGCCGCGACGCACACCAGCTCCATGGCTCGCACCACCGGCTTCCCCTGCGTCATCGCCGCCACCATGATCGCCCGCGGCATGTTCACCGAGCCCGGCGTCCACCCTCCGGAACATCTGGCCCTTCGCGAAGGGCTGTTTGCGTATATGACCACGCAGCTCGGCGAACGTGGGGTGCGCATTCGCCACACGGTCGAGGAGTTATGAACGCTGTTCGGCGTAAGGCCCGAAGGGCCGCGATAGGTCAGCCCAGGCCAACGGCCTGGGATAGTCCCAGCGAAGATCGCATTGAGCCCTGAAAGGGCGAACTAGCTGGCGCGCGATGAATGGACGGGTGTTGACGATCATGATGGCGCGAATGAGGCGGCGCGATTCCGTTCTTTCAGAGCTTGGATGGTGCCGTCCCGTTTCCCCAGGGCGTTGCCCTGGGCTGGGATATTTGGGGCCCTTTCAGGGCCTTGAGCGCCACAATCGGAATCCAGTTCCGTTGAGGAAGGAGCGATGGCCATGACTGGGTTGATGTGTGTATTCTTGGGTGCAATTGTGGGACAGACTCAGCCTACGCCTCCCCCGCCCGCGCCGCCGCCCGCTCCCACGG
>SBAX01000080.1 GCA_005240095.1 Phycisphaera mikurensis | reverse complement strand
GTCGACAGCCAGCGGCTCTTCACCAGCGACGCCCACGAACTATGCATCTGGGACGTCGGCACGTGGGAGAGACTCCGATGCATTCCAACGGCCGTGGACCGGCTCGCTTTTTGTTCGCCGGATGGCCGATTGCTCGCCGTGCGCACCGGAATGACTCGGATTCATCTGTTGCGCACCGACACTCTGGAAGAGGTAGCCACTCTCGAGTCCCCAGGCATGGCGCCTCACAGCTTCGCCTTCAGTCCCGACGGGGCCCTCCTGGCCGCCTTCATGGCTCGAAACCTCGCGACCGTTGTCTGGGACCTGCGGCAAGTCCGCGCCCGCCTCGTCGAGCTAGGCCTCGACTGGGACCTGCCCGCGTATCCGCCGGCAGAAACGTCGCGCGCCACGCCGCTGCGCCTGGAATTGGACTTCGGAGCCGAATGGCCGGTGCCGCCTCGTACCGGCTCCTGACCACACCCGATGGGACCAATCGCGCCGACACCCTCACGGACCATGGTGGTCATGGTCGTGCCCCGGCCCCGGCGCAGAGGCCGACGCAGGCGCCACCGCCGCCAACACCGCCGGCAGTTCGCCGGCTTCATCCAGTCTGCTCAATACGCAATGGCACGTGGACGCGTCGGTCAAGTGAACGAGAGACCAGTCTCCGATGGGAACTTTGTGGCCTCGATGCTTGCCCACGACGCAGGAGCGGTCCTTGTGCGTGCCGTAGTCTTCCCGCAGGACCGGTGGATGAAAGACCGCCCCCAGGAACTCGCCGTCGCGGTCGTATCGCGCCGCCACGCCCGGCGCATCTCCAAAGCGCAGAACGTAGACGGCCCGCAGCTCGAATCCTCCGGGCAGCGACGCGGGCAGGTCGAAACTCAGCCCCGGTGCATGCCGCCTTGCATCAGCCGGCGTGGCTTCCTTCGCGTCGTAGCCCGCCAGGAATCGCTCAAACGCATCCTGTGCATCGGTTTTCAAGCCATCCAGAAGAATGGTGAAATCAACCGTGGCCGCCTGGGCGCCGCCCTCGCGCCCCCAGGGAAGCGTGATGAGTCCCAGGCCCACCACCACGACGATGCTGGCGGCGAGAGCCACTGCCGCACGAGACCGATAGGCCCCGAGTATGGACACTCTCGCTGTATCCCGCTGATCCAGCCGGCTCTCAATCTGCGCCCACAAGTTCGAAGGAACCGTCACGGACCCCGGTTCGGCGATCGCCGCGGCAAGGGACTGCAACTCGCCAAGCTCGCTCGCGCACGCATCGCACAACCGCAGGTGATCCGCGACCTCCCTGCGGACATCCGGGGCGGCCTCGCCGTCCAGATAGGCTCCCAGAGATTCCTTGATGTCTTTGCAGCCGATCATGGTTCCGCCAACCTCGGCGGAGGCAGCGCCAGCCCGTCGGGCACCGCCTCCTCGCTTCCTTCCTCGCTCTTGCCCGTTTGATGGCTGCGGCGCCCGTTTTCTTCCGCGTTGACTTCGCTCTCCTGCAGAAGTTCTCGAACTCGGGCGCGAGCACGATTGAGCCTCGAGGCCACGGTTCCCGCGGGGCAGCCGGTGAGGTCTGCGATGGCTGCATAGTCCAGGCCTTCGTGATATCGCAGAATCAGGATCGCGCGATCTGCCTCCGGCAGCCGGGAGAGGGCCTCCTGGACCTCCATCCTTCGATCCGGCGCCGTGGTCCCCGCAGTCCGCGGGAAACGCCCGTTCACGGAGGCCACTTGTTCGCCGCGAGCCGATCGCCGCCGGTGTTGCAGAGCCTCGTTGATCGCGATTCGGCAGAGCCAGGTCTCGATCGACGAGCGACCATCGAATTGATCCGCACGTGTGAACGCCCGGACATAGGCGTCCTGGACCACATCGAGAGCCTCATCACGGTCTCCGGTGATGCGCAGCACCAACCCATAGACCCGCTGCACGCTCCGAGAATAGATTTCGTGCTGGGCCGCGCGCTCGCTGCGGCGAAACCCGGCGATCAGTTCCTGATCGATCATCTGCCGACGATCATATCAGGCCATTCCCCCCGTCGGAACCGGGGACGGCCATGACCGGGATATCCCCGTGGAATGGGGCCCACGGGCAGGGTGCTCAGAGTAGACGGACGGCCGGCGTTACGTCACCGGCCGCCAAGTGAACTTCTCCAATCGGCCCGGGGTATTCCCGAGCCCTTCCATTCGCTGCGGTTATGCTGACAGGATGGTCTTGATATCCGCTGACGTGATCTTGGCTGCGGGCTTGTCGAGCCGGCGGCTCAGCCAGCTCATGATGGCGGGTGAGTACGGGGGCTTGCCGGCGCGAACCAGCGACATCATGCGCGCGTCCCGGCGATCCCGCTCGCGGTCCTTGAAAACACGGTTGCGAACCTTGGTCGCGCGGGCCTCCTCGCGATCCAGCTTCTTACGATGGGTACGATGTAGTGACAACTCCAAGCCTCCGTTGAAAGGGAAGTACGATGCCCATTACTTGACGCCGCGTCAAGTGAGCCGTGTGGAGGTGCCGGCGAGCGCAAGCCACCCTTGTCTGCCCATCAGGACACCTAACCTATTGATTGGTATGGACTTACGAGTCACCGGACGGGGTTGCGCAATGCCATCGTCTCGGCCTTCCGGAGGGCGGTGAGGAGCTCCCCGCCGGTCACCGCTTCATGAGGCAGCCCATAGGGGAGGAGCCCCAGGTCAATGCAGTTCTTCAGGGCGTACCGGCGGTCCCCCAAGCCGGTTATCGTCGCCAGCTTTTCGTTCACGCTGGGCGGCGTCTGCAGGATCGCCGTCAGCATGTAGCTCAGCGTCCCCTTGTCGAGAGTGTCATCGGGCTTAAGGCCCCAATCGTCTTTGAGCGCGCCAGCCTCCCGAAGCTTGGCCGTCTGTTCTTCGACGCTCGGCCAGTCAGTCGTCGGCCCCAGCAGGAGCAGCACCCCGCGACCGCCTTCCCCTACTGTCACGGTCGGCACTGAGGCGAGGTAGTGCAAGAACGCGGCATCATCGAGCACCGCTGGGTCAGCCGGAGCCGTCAACGTTCGTCGAGGGGCGGTGCAGCCCATGGCCAACAGGGTGACCCCGATTGCCAATTGCCAATTGCCAATTGCCGATTTGTGCAACTGAGAAAGTCCACACCACGCCGTCGCTCGTCGCGAAAGCACCGCGAAAGGCGCGGTAACGGGCGACCGTTTAGAACCCAATTGGCAATCGGCAATTGGCAATTGGCAATCCATCAGAAGCTCCACGTCATGCCCACCAGCAGGAACGTTCGTGAGGTGCGGTCATCGAAAGCGTCGCCGGGGAAGAACGCCCCGAAGCGGGCCGTCCAGGCAAAGTCCACCGTCACCCGCCAGTTGAGATAGTAGTCCATCTCCCAACCGAGGTAATTCGATTGGAGGTTGGCGGTGGGATCGGAGACCGCGCCCGACCCGTGATGCTTGCAGTAGAGATACCAGTCGGTGCCCAACTCCAGCCGCCGGAAGGTGTCATGATCGGGCCACGGATACAGTGACCCTCCCGCCC
>SBAX01000222.1 GCA_005240095.1 Phycisphaera mikurensis | reverse complement strand
GGGGTTGGATCGAGGCGAATGCCGCGGAAATGGTCAGCCCGCCGAGTGATGCGCAACATGTCATCGGATCGGCGTTCTAGCCACGGCCACCTGAGATGCCTGCGCGGAGCGAAGTGATGGCCACGTTTGGCGTAGACAGGATCGATCACGTCGAGGTATTCGTGCAGGACATCGACGCAGCGGCGCGGTGGTATGCCGACGTGCTGGGGCTGGCGGAAGTTGCTCGTTGGGACCCTGAGCCGGTCATGATCGGCGCGGGGGAGACGTGCCTGGCGCTATTTCGCGCCGCTCCCGGCGAGCCGGCGCGGGCCGACCGAAGTAATACTCGCGGCTGGCATCGCGTGGCCTGGGCAGCAAGCCCAAGGGGTTTCGAGGAAGCGCAGCGGCATCTCTCCTCACGCGGGATCAAGTTCCGCGGGCCGATTGATCATGGGATTGCATGGTCGATCTATTTTGCGGATCCCGACCACAACTTGCTGGAGATCACCTGTCCCAAGTAAGTACCAATCTCACGGCCCATAACCAGCGAAGGCTGCGGCACGCCTTGGCCCTTGCTTACAGCATCATGAGGAAAACGCTAAGATGGCGGTCGACTTGGGGTGGAGGGAACCCGCCCGCGATGCTCAGTGAGATAGAGTGTGTAGCTTGCGCCGCGACACAGCTGCGCGTGCCTGGTGCTGTGCATCGGTTGACCGGCCGTTCCCTGTTGCCGCTCACTGGAGGAAAGATGACCAGGGCGAAGAAGTTTGTTCTTGCGATTCTGTTGTCCGCAGTCGGGATGGTCTCGTCTGCTATGGGCGAAGTGCTTACCTATCAAGGCCAGCTCAAAGAGGACGGCGTTCCGGCAGAAGGCGCTTACGATCTCCAGTTTTATCTGTTCACCGTCGAGAGCGGTGGATCACCGGTGGGAGGCCTGAGTTGCCAGGAAGACGTGCCCGTGGTGCACGGCCTTTTCACGGTCGAGCTCGATTTCGATGAGGCTGTGTTCAACGGGCAGTCTCTCTGGCTGGAGGTCCGCGCCCGGGCGGACGCCGGCGTGAGCTGTGCAAGCGGCGTCTTCACCACGCTCACGCCCCGGCAGCCGCTCACCCCCGTGCCCTATGCCCTCCGGGCATTGAACTCGGCCGACGGCAATTCGCTGGATGCCGCCGACGGAAACCCGACGAACGCTCTGTTCGTGGACAACGGCGGCGATGTGTTTATCACCGGGGGCGCGAACCTGACCGACGCGGCACTTCGGTTCTCGCCAGGCTCCGGGCCGCTGATCAGCTCCGGTCTGGATAACACGGTGGCCAGGCGAATGTGGATTTCGCATTCCGACGTGGCGCCGCTGTGGGGCATCCAGTACCGCGACTTGCCATCCGACGGTTTCGCGGGCGAATCCATTGAGTTTCTGGCCGGTGCGGCCGGCGATCCGCGCATGACTTTCCGGCTGATCGACGGCATCATGCAAATCCGCGGGCCGCATGCGGCGCTGCATGTGGGAGGGACCTTGTTCCTCGACGGGGAAAACACGCGAGTGGGCATCGGCGTATCCGGTTCCGCATTCCCCCTGCATGTTCGCAAGGCCTCGGCCGGGGCGGCGACGGCGAACGCCAGCTCCTCGCTGGTGCTGGAGAACAACGGCGCGAACTATCTGTCGATTCTCACACCGAACGCCAGTGAAGCGGGCTTGTTGTTCGGGCAGCCTGCGGGCAGCGCCGCGGGGGCGATCGTCTACAACAACACGAGCACGGCCAACGGCCTGCAGTTCCGCACGCTGAGCAGTACGCGGATGGTCGTTGATGCCGACGGCGACGTGGGAGTGGGCACGACGTCGCCCACGCATCGGCTGGACCTGGCCGGTGTGGCCCGAATGCGGGTCAACGCCAACACGAACTTCCTGGTCCATGGCGGCGTCGACGACGGCTACCTGGACCTGATCAAAGAGAGCAACACGACTCCGTCAGCCCGGATCGAGTTTAACGGCGTGACCGACCAGGCGACGCATCGGGCGTCGCTGGGGTTCTTCACCCGGGGGGCAAGTGACGGAGCAGTCGTGGAGCGCATGCGAATTACGGAGGAAGGCGACGTGGGGCTCGGCACGAGCACGCCGACCTGCCGGTTGATGGTCTCGGGTCCGGGAACGGACGATGGGGGGGTGACCTTCGAGAATGAAGTCGTGGCCCGCTTCCGCCAGACTAACACGGCCGAGCATACAGCCCTCTCGATCGATGCCGCCGCCAACAAGCACCCGCTTCTGTACCTGGCCGAGAACGGCCAGGCCAAGTGGGACTTGCGCAACGACGCGCAGGCGGCAGCGGATAGTGACAACGCCTTCAGCCTGCGCTACCGCGTAGGTGGGGCAGACGACGCAGCGATCAACGTGTGGAAGCCGGCGAGCGCGGGGTTCATCATGGAGATGGACGGCGAGCTGCGCCCGGAGCAGGACGCGGCCTACGACCTGGGCGACTCCACCAAACGCTGGAAGGACATCTGGGCCACCAATAGCGTCATCCAGACGTCGGACGCGCGGCTGAAGGAACGCATCACGACCCTCACGTATGGCTTGAGCACCATCCTGGCCCTGCGCCCTGTTTCGTTCACGTGGAAGGACGCGTTGGATGAGCGTCTTCACCTGGGATTGGTGGCTCAGGAAGTCGAGCCGTTCGTGCCCGAGGCGGTGGTGAAGGATGGTGATCCTGATCATCCCGCCGGCATTGCCTACTCGGCGCTGGTGCCCGTCTTGATTAAAGCCGTTCAAGAACAGCAGGCGGTGATCGCCGCCCAGCAGGCGCGGGTGAACGACCTGGAGGCCCAGGTGGGCGACATGAAGCAGCTCGAGGACCGCGTCCGCGACTTGGAGAGGGCGATGCAGACGCTGCCCCCGCAGGCGACATCGCCGCACCCGGCCCCATAACTCCGCCGCTGGTCGGCCAATCAAGACCTTTCTGTGGCCAATACCTTTGGGTCCGGGGGGCTATTTCGTTAAGATGTTGTTCACGCAAAACGGGGCCGGAGGGGTTGCGTCCACGTAGCCGGCTTGGCTTATGACGTGCATTCGTGCGCTGAGCCTTGGCGCGCTTCCGTCCTGTCGTGTCAAAAAGAGAGGGGATAATGCGCAGTCAATGGTTACGAGTCGTGGTCATTTGGTGCGTGTTGCTAACCGCGCAGGGCGCAGTGGCAGCACCCGTCTCGCCGTCTCTTACTTACCAGGGGCAACTCAAGGTCGACGGCGTTCCGTACGACGGTCTTGCCGACGTGCAATTCACCCTGTGGGCCGACGTCAGCGGCGGTTCGGACTTGGGATTGACCACGCAGACCGTCGATGTAGTCAACGGGCTGTTCACCGCGGACGTGAACTTTGGCGCCGGTTTGTTTGACGGGCAGGCGAGGTACCTCCAGGTGGCCGTCCGGGCCCCGGCGGGCGTGGGGAGCTTCGTGCCCATCTCCCCTCGTCAGCCGATCACGCCGGCGCCCTACGCGATACATGCACTGAACGCGCCGGTTGGTCACACCCTGGACGCAGCCGATGGGGCCCCCACCGACGCGGTTTTCGTGGACGCTGCCGGAAACGTGGGCATCGGGACAGCGTCGCCGGAGGGCAATCTACACGTCTTCCACGGTTCGGCCGGTGTCATATCCGCCAACAGCAGCGCCCCGCTGGCGGTCGAAAGCAACGGCAACACCTATGTCAACATCCTCGCGCCCGACGCCAACGAGAGTGGGGTGTTGTTCGGCCGACCCGGGTCCTCGGTTCCCAGCGCCGCCGGTGGAATCATCTTCGCCGCCGACGGCCTGCACTTCCGCACAGGCGGCAACCAAACGCGCATGATCATCGATTCGGTCGGGGACGTGGGTATCGGCGCCATCAATCCCAGCGGACGGCTCCACATCGTCGGCGCCGCGGCGCCGCCTGGTTCGCTGGTGGGCGCGGACAACGGTCTATTGTTGGGATCGAATGGCACGGCGTCGTACAAATGGATTCAAGCCTACAACGGAGCCCTGGCTCTGAACCCGGCAGGAAACAATGTCGGTATCGGGACGTCCTCGCCAACGCATCGTCTTCACGTTCTGGGGGAGGCGAGGTTCCGATCCAACGCATCGACCAACCTTCTTCTGACCGGCGGTGGCGATGATGCTTTCATCGACTTCATCAAGGAGGCGAGCATCACACCGTCGGCGCGCATTGCGTTCGACGGTTTCACGGATCCAACGACGCATCGGGGGTTCCTCGAGTTCTTCACGCGCGGCATTGGGGACACGGGCCTCGTCGAACGGATGCGCATCACCGACGCAGGTGACTTGGGGCTGGGAACGACAACGCCGGCTTCGCGGCTTCACATTTCCGGAACGGGGGGTGTAGATGGGCTGCTTACCCAGGCGACGGATGCGACGTACGCGCGATTGTCGCTCAAGACGCTTAATAATGAGTATTTCCTACAGACGGAGGACCAGGCCGGGGACTGGCTGGGCATCTTCCAAAGCGGCGGGACCGCCGGTTGGAAAATGGTTATCGAGAAAGACAGCGGCGATGTGGGCATCGGAACGACGTCGCCTCAGCAGAGTCTAAGCGTTCAGGCCGGGATGAATATCGACCAAGGCAATCAGAACAGCGGCACCACCACCGCTACGCTTCGTTTCGGCTCTTCGTCGGGCGAAGCCATCGGGTCCAAGCGGACTGCCGGCGGCAACCAATTCGGCCTCGATTTCTACACCAACTCCCTCAACCGCCTGGCCATCACCCTCCAAGGCAACGTAGGCATTGGCACGACCGCGCCGGCGAATCGTTTCGTAGTGACAGGAGCGGGCGCGGAGGAAGGAGGCGTGCCGTCGGTAAATGAAGTGGTCGCCCGATTTCGGCAGACGACGGCGGGTACACACTCGGCTGTCTCGGTCGACAGCCTGGCTGGCCAGGATCCTATCCTGTACCTGGCCGAAAACGGCGAGGCGAAGTGGGGAATCCGAAACGACTCGGGATTCGATGAGCTGGAATTCCGCTATCACACGGGCGGCGCCAACAATACGGCCGTCCGTGTCATCAAATCGCAAGTGACCGGCTTTACTATGACCGTGGACGGCCGCATCTGGCCGGAGATCGACGACGAGTACGATCTGGGAAACAGTTCTCAGCGATGGCAGGACGTGTTTGCGTCCAATCCGTTTATTCAGACGTCTGACCGGCGATTCAAGACGGACGTGGCTGACCTCCACTACGGCCTGAAGGAACTGTTGGCGCTTCGGCCTGTTCGTTACAAGTGGAAGAAAGAGAGCGACCCGCGCGTGTACCTCGGGTTGATCTCGCAGGAGGTGGAGCCCATCGTGCCCGAGGCCGTCGTCAAGGACGGTTCCAATCCCGACGCGCCCTGGGCTCTCACCTACACCACCTTCATCCCCGTGCTCATCAAGGCCGTGCAGGAGCAACAGTCCATCATCGAAGGCCAACGCGAAACGATTGAGTCCCTTCAGTCGCGTTTGGAGAGGTTGGAAAACTTGGTGCCAGGGCTCGCCGCCCCGCCCAACGGAGGAACAAAATGAATGCACGGATCGCCGCGCTTGCCCTCATAGGCTCGCTCGCGACCACGGTTGTACTTGCAGCCCCCGTCACACGACCGCGTTTACCTATCAAGGCCAGCTCAAAGTGGATGGGGTTCCAGCAGATGGCCCGACGGACTTCGTGTTCCGCCTCTTCGATGCGGCCTCCGGCGGAAATCAAATCGGCACCGACGCGGCCCGGAGCGGGGTGAGCGTGGTCAACGGGCTGTTCACCGTCGATCTGGACTTTGGCAATGCCGCCTTCAACGGCGAGGCACGCTTTCTTGCCGTTACCGTGGAGGGCACGCCCCTTCCCGCGCGGCAGCCCATCGGTCCGGCGCCCTATGCCCTGAAGGTGCCGGGGATCGACGGTCATTCCCTCGACGCTTCCGACGGCAGTCCCACCGACGTGGTGTTCGTGAACGCGGCGGGGAACGTGGGCATCGGGACGACGACGCCGAATGCCAAACTGTCAGTGGCCGGCGGCCTTGACGTGTTCGACGGGGCGACACAGGGCATCACGCTCACCACGCACCTCCTGCGATTCAACCGCGTGTCTAATGAGGATCCGGTCTACGCCTATGACGATGCCGTCGGCACGCACACGTTCTACGGCGGCGGATCGCCGAGTGTGTCGATCCTCGACAACGGCCGCGTGGGAATCGGGGTGTCGGATCCATCGGAGGCCCTGCACGTCGCCGGCAATCTGCGGATGGGTGGGGTGATCAAGAGCGAGGCCGCACCCCTGCGTTTCGCCCTGGGAACGGTCGAGGCGTTACGGCTCGAGCCCACCGCTGGAACACCCAATCTCGTCGCCGGACATCACGAGAACCTGATCGACGACAGCGTCGTGGGAGCGGTGATCGCCGGGGGAGGTAACTCGGGACTCGCGGGGATCCACGAGATCCGTCCGGGAGCGAACTATGCCGCCATCGGAGGCGGGATCGGCAACGGTGTGGGAAACCTCGGCGGCGGCGAGGCGGCGACGGTCTGCGGCGGTTCCAACAACCTCGCGGGCGCGGACTATTCCACCGTACTGGGCGGACAGCGCAACTCGGCCACCGGCGCGTACAGCGTGGCCAGCGGATGGGGCGCCAGCGCCCGCAATTACGGGCAGGTCGCTCATGCGGCTGGCGAGTTCGACATTGGCTCCGAAGCCCAGACTTCCACCCTCGTTCTTCGCGGAGTGAGCAGCGGTACAGCGCAGTCGGAGTTGTTCCTCGACGGGGCGTCCGTGCCCATCCGCATACCCGACGGCCGAACATGGGCCTTCGACATCCTCATCGTCGCGAGGACCTTCGGAGATACGCCGGCCCTCGCTGAGTCGGCCGGTTACCGAATCACGGGAGTGGTCGAAGGCGAGAACGGCGCCGCCTCCGCGTTCGTGGGAACGCCGCAGGTGACGACGTTGGCGGAGGATGATCCCACGTGGAGTGTCACCGTGGCGACGGGAGTCGCGGCGACGCCGACTATCAACGGGCTGTTGCGTATCATGGTGACCGGAGGAGCGAACGACACGGTTGCTTGGGTGGCGTCGGTGCGGACGGCGGAGCTGCGCTTTTGATCGGGTGGGGGAAATCGTATCCCATTGCGTTCTGCCCGACGGCTGGCCGCCAGACCGCGCGGGGTGGAGTCCGCTGCGGTGGGGTTTCCTGGCCCTTGGTAGGTCCTCGAAGCGGAAGGGACGGAGGCGAAAGCGAATAGGCCAAGGTTGGGGCTTGGAGGAGAGCTATGGGAAAGAACGTTCTTCGATGCGGAATACTATCTGCGGTGCTCACAGCCGCGCTGACGCCAGCGTTGTCCGGTGAGCCGGCCGGCACAGTGTTCACCTATCAGGGCCAGCTCAAGCAGGACGGCGTGCCGGTCAGCGACACGCTGCCCATGGTGTTCTCCCTCTGGGACGCCGAATCGGGCGGTGCGAGCGTTGGGCCGGACGTGGTCAACAACAGCGTCGAAGTCGTCAACGGGCTGTTCACCGTGGACCTCGACTTCGGAGCTGCTGCGTTCAATGGCCAGGCTCGCTGGTTGGAAGTGACCGTCGACGCATTGCCGCTGTCGCCCCGCCAGCCGATCGCACCGATTCCCTACGCGCTACACGTGCCGGGAATCGACGGTCATTCTCTCGACGCCTCGGACGGCAGTCCCACGGATGCCTTGTTCGTCAACGCAGCCGGGCGCGTGGGCATCGGAACGACCGCCCCAAGTCGAGAGTTAGAGGTCGCGGGGGCTGCGGACGTCGAGATCGGCATCAGAAGCACGGATGCCAACGGGCGGCTCTGGACGCTTCAGAGCAGCCGGGTCAGCGGCACTGCTTTGGACGGCACGTTTCAAATCATCGATCGGACAGCAGGCGCCTCGCGTCTAACCATTACCCCCGCCGCCAATGTCGGTATCGGCACCACGGTGCCCGCGAACCGGCTCCACGTTTTCAACGGCACCGCGGGGGTTGCGCCTTTCGGCGACGCTGAATTGGCCTTGGAGGACAACAGCTCGTGCTACCTGAGTCTTGTCGCGCCGGATGCCAGTGAGTCCGGAATTCTCTTCGG
>SBAX01000081.1 GCA_005240095.1 Phycisphaera mikurensis | reverse complement strand
GCCAATTGACGGCGGCGGCGCGTAGTGTCATTCGTTCGATTCATTACGTCGCGCTCACTGAAGGTTGACCAAGACGAGAACCAGTCCCTGGCCGGTCGGCAGTGTCGTCATGGCCTTGCCGATGATGGCGCCGCGGGGGGCCGTGCGATCGTCGCCGACTTTCATGGCGTGGCCGGGAACGGCGCTGGTGGTCAGCAGGTCGCCGGGGCGGATGGCACTCGTCGAGGCATCGCACTTGCACCACACGCGTCCGGAAAGGGCTACGGGGTGCTCGCCGTCGGCCAGCGGCTCGCCGGAAGCCTTCATGACCATACCCGGCGACAGGCCGTTGGCGCCCGACACAATTCCCGCGACCTTCGGGTCATAGGCCTCGGTGGAGATGGCAAGCTTTCCGGGACGATCGGGGTCGATCACCACGACCATGCCCGGTTCGATCGTACCTGTGTCGCGGACCTCGAACGGTTCGGCGAGGTCCGCTCCGCCGACGATTTCGAGTGAGCCCGTTCGTGTGCGCCCGTTGACGTCGAGGAGGGCGACAGGGGCGGTCGTGCCGATGCCCACGTTGCCGCCATTGGTGATGCTCAGGCGGGCGTTGAAACCGGTGTAGAAGTCCAGGCCGTATTGATTGCCCGTGGCGGTTCGCTTGGAGGCGATCACCTCGCCGGAGTTTCCGGACCCAAAGCGGAGCACACCATTGGCGGTCGTGCCGGCGTTGGTGTCGGCGCCGTCCACGCGGACTGCCCCGTTGGCGTTGATGTTGCCCGTGGCCCCATCGAAACTCACCGTGGGCGCTCCAGACGTATTACGCACATCGATGGAGGCTGCCGTCGTTCCCGCGTCGTTGGGCCACGTCTCGATCTTGTTACGCACGCGAAGGATGCCCAGGTTGCCGCTGGTGCCGGTGAGGTTGATGGCGGGGACGAGATTGCCGTCGTTGCGGATCTGGAAGTTCCGGGCCCCAAGAGCAATGTCCAGCGGGGCAGCAGGAGCCGTGGTGCCGATGCCGACTTCCCCCTGGCTATCCACGACCATGCGGACGTTGTTCCCGTTGGTGCGGAATTGCAGGCCGTCGGGCGTGGCTGCGCTGTTGTAGATGATACCGCCGGCCACGTTGTTGCTGGGCTCGCCGAAGAGGATGCCGCGCTCATTGGCGTCCGGAGTGAGGATGGAGGCATAGGCGTTGGTGCTGTTCTCCACCACGAGCACGGAGTTCCCATCGGCCGTGACCGTACCCGCCGAGCCCTTGTGCACATGGAGTTTGTTGTCGGGCGTGGTGGTGCCTACACCGACGTTGCCGCTATTGTCCACGAAGACCGCATCCACGGGGCTTCCATCGGCCGCATCCAGTGAATTCCCGCTGGGGGCGTCCGCGGCTCGGAGAGCATAGGGGACGGGATTCAGCGCCTGTCGCGGCGTGAGCGTCACGTAGCTCCCAGTCCCTGCGGGAATGCGAACGGCGATCTGCAGGAACCGGGCTTCGCCCGCGAAAGGGGAAGCGGCGAAGTCCAGGTCCACCTGGAACAGGCCATTGATCACGTCGACGTTGGTTCGAGTCAGCGTCGATCCCACCTGCCCGCCGGCGGCGGCCGCATTCCATAGACTGAACTGCACATCCGCCAGCCCGGCGTACGGTGCGCCATCCTGTTTCAGCTGTCCCTGGTAAGTAAAGGCCGTCCCGACAGGGGTGGCCCAAGCCGGCAACGCCGGCGCGAGGGCCACACCTGCCCATACGACTCGCAAAACGATTCGCCTCATCCCCTCGGTCTCCAAATCTTTCTTGCGTTCGAGTGCGCGACTCAGTCGCCGATGATGACGTCTCCCACGGGCGCCCGCAGCCACATGGCGCGGCCATCTTCACCAATCAGGAAGGTGTTGCCCTCCGCAGCCGGATACGTTCCTTCCACCATGCTGATGATGCCCCCGTTGGGCACAATGGCGATGGCTTCCGGCACGGTGTTGAAGGGCCGGAACACGGTGCCGTCTTCCGCGGCCAGCGCGGGCATGCCGCGATCCACGTAGACCGCGCCGAAACCTGGGAACTGCTCCAGTGCCGACTCCAATGGATTGTGTTCGAAGGATGTCCCGCTGTTGGCCCCGCCGGTATTCGTGCATCCGGCGTTGGTGTGAATGCCGATGGCTACGCCATTGGCTTCCCAGAGGATCGGGCTTCCCGACGACCCGCCGGTTGTGTCCACGCGATGCGTGTGCCAGAAGTTGGCCACGCTGCTCTGCTCGCCTTCGTAGGTGCCGGTGTCGGTTTGCAGGGCGAAGTTGCGCGTGCCGCTGTCCGACCCGCATCCGGTGACGCGGACGGTGGCATCGACGGCGGGTTTTTCGGCCGTCATGCGCAAGAAGCCCTGGGCGTCATGAGCGGTCAATCCGGTGGTGCTGTTGGGGTTGACGCTGAATACGGCAAAGTCCTTGCCCAATCCCTGGCCGCAGCCGTCGAAGTTCCAGGTCACACTGGCCAGGTTGATGGGGTATTGATCGTTGGGATTGGCAGCGTTGGTGTTGCCGTTGAGTTGCGACGCAGGGATGTTGAACTCGACGACGCCATTGAGATCGAGCACGCCGTCAGGAAGCAGCGGTCCGCAACTGTTGTTAGTCTCATCGGGGTCGAAATCCACGCAGTGCCCGGCGGAGAGCACGGCCCCGTTGGAAACCAGCCACGCGGTGCAGCCCCCGATGTACAGCCGCCCCACCCGACTGTCGCTGGAAAGTACGCGGTCGTCGCCGGAGTCACAGATGGTGGCCACCCCACCGTCGTCGTCAGGCCATTCTCCGACGGTCAGCGCGGCGACTTCGACGAAGACGCCCGCGTCACCGGGGGCTACGTGCAGTTCAATGTCCACGGCATCACCGTTGAAGATGGCCGTGCTGTTGTACCACTGTGGTAGCGAGCGGCTGTCGAGGCGCTGCATTCCGCCGTCCTGCAGCGAGCTGAAGATCACATAGCTCGCTGCACCGAGGTCGTAATCCCCGATATGGATGCGCAGCCACGGGGCGTCGGCAGCGCGGATCGTGTCACGGAAAGCAATGGTCTCACCGGAGGCCGCCCCGTCGCGCAATCCCGTGTGCATCGCGTAGGGCTCTGTATGCCGCGGACGGATGGGCGGCGCCGCGACAACAAGAGCGGTCAGGAAAAGCGGCAGGAAAAAGGTCGTTTTCATCTTCGTTCTCCCTTTCCGCCTACTGCAAGGACACCAGTACGAGAACCAGGTCTTGACCTTCCTCGAGAGCGGTCATGGCCTTGCCGATGATCGCGCCTTGTGCGCGGTCGTGATCGGTCACCTTCATGGCGTGCCCGGGAACGTCGGAAGTAGTGAGCGAGTCACCGGGGGCAATGGCACCACGGGACGCATCGCACCAACAATACACGCGGCCACTGAGGGCGATGGGATGTTTTCCGTCGGCGAGGGTACCCGTCTGTCCCATGAGCATGCCGGGTTTGACCCCGCCGGCGCCGCTGACGACGCCCGCGACGCTGCGGTCGTAAGCCCGCGTGCTGACGATGAGTTCGCCGGGTCGCCGAGGATCGATGGACACAACGATCCCCGGACCCACCTTCGTCCCTTCGTCCCTTTGTCCCTCCGTCCCTTCTTGGGCGTTCACCTCGAACTGCTCCGACAGATCACTTCCCCCGGTGATCTGCAGCTCGCTGGTAATCACCCGCCCGTCGCCCGAGCCTCCGACATCGGCATCAAGTTGAATGGTGGTGACGCCGGAGGCATTGCGAAGGTGCATCTCCGCGCCTTCGGCGCCTTCCGAGGCCGCGATGTATACGCGGTTCTGGGCAGTGGAGGAGTTGAGGCGGATCACGGAGGAGTCGGACTCGTCGGCGTCGACCTCTACGGTCTGATTGCCGAGGCTGTTGAGCATGGTCATTCCGCCGCCGCCTTCGCCGGCCTGGCCGTTAAGACGCGTGGTGGCGCGACCGTTGGAGTCGAGCAGGTCGATGTTTCGGTTGGGCAGGTCGAAACGAAAGCGGGGCAGGGTGTCATCGCCGGCGACGAATTCGATGGTGTCGGCAGAAAAGCCATCGGAGCTGAGGTCCCGGTATTGAATGCCCCACTCCGGACTGACCTCAGAGTGGGCGATCCACATGCGCTTGGGGCGTGCAACATTGTTGTCGTGCCCGGCGGTCATGAGCGGAGTGCTGCCCGGGCTGAAGATCAGGCGGAAGTCCACGCTGACGTTGCCGGAGTTATCCACGAAGACGGCGTCCAACGGGTTGCCGTCGGCTGCGTCGAGCGAGTGTCCATCAACGCCCACGGCTGAGAAAGCCTTGATCGCGTAGGGCGCTGGAGAGACCGGCTGCCGCGCGGCCAGCGTCGTAAACGGCGCCACGTTGCCCGGATCGTGCGGAATTCGTACCGCCACCTGCAGCCATCGATCCGCACCCGTGAAGGCGTTCGCCCCGAAGTCCAGCGACACAGTGAACAGGCCGTTCACCACGGTGACGTTGGAGACCGGGATCGTGGAACCCACCTGATCGGCCGGGTCCGTGTCCGAGACGTGGGCCCAGAGGCTGAACTGGAAGTCCGCCGAGTTGTTGACCGGCGCACCGTCCTCCTTGAGCTGGCCTTGGTAAGTGATCTGGGTGCCGACGGTCACGCCACCGCGGGCCGCCGAGGCTGCCGCACAAATGGCCCCCAATAACAAAATGCCCCATCTTCCGTTCATGGCTTCTCCTCCGTTTCGTTGCCGGCCACGGTTCGCAGCGCGGCTTCGAGCTTCATCAAACGCTGGCGAAGCTCGGCGATTTCTTTGTCCTTCTCCGCGCGGAGTTCGCGCAGCGATTCTACCAGAAGCGCCGTGGTGCCGTATTCGCTGATCACCTTGTAACCGTCTCCGGCTTGCCCCACCCACTCCGGGAAGACGGACTCCACCTCCTGGGCGATGAAGCCGACGTGTCGTCCGGGCAGCGCCAGGCCCGTGCGGAGGCCTTCCTCGTTGAACTCGAAGGTCACTCCGCGGAGACTGAGCAAACGGCTGAGCGCGCCGGAGAGAGGTTCCACGTTCTTCTTGACCCGGGCATCGGAGAGAGAGGACCACGATCCGCCGCTCGGTTTGGCGGCGGGGCCGTTGACGACGAGCTTGTAAAACCCATTCAAGAAATCCGTGCTGCCGATTCCCACGCTGCCAAACGGTGCGATCACCATGGCCGGCGACGAAAGATCGGACGTCGGTGCAATGCGGAAGTTGGCATCCTCCTCCGAGGCCCCCAAACTCCACTCCACCGGTGAACTCGTCGTGGGAGTGTCGAAGTAGAAGACGGTGATCGTCACTGCATCGATGTGGCTGCTGCCCGTGCCGGTGCAGTCGCAGGGGATGAGCCCGCAAGCGCCGAAGATGCAAATGATCTCCCCCACGGCGAGGTTCGCGGACAGGCGAACGCCGAAGCCGGTGCCGTTGACCTGCGCGGGCGTCCAGTCCAAGCCCCACGGATCCGTGTTCCCCCCGACGGGAACGACCGTGTCGGACTCGCCAAGCTCGAAAAACCTCGTGGATGAGGGACCCGATCCGCCCAGCAACTCCGCTGACAAGGTGATCTCTGCGGCCTCGCAGTCGGAGCAATTGGCCGTGGCATGGCCCTCCACTTGCACGGTGATTCCCGTGACCTCACCCCCCAGCGGGATCGAGAAACTGGCCGAGGTCAGGTCAAGGAAGGCGGACTGATCGGCATCCGGAGTGCCAACTACTTCGGAGAGGTTGACCACCGAATAGTCGTTATTGGTGGAGAGGCTTTTTTCGGGGTTGTTCCAGGGTTGGCCCTGTCCGGTCGAGGCCGCTGCCGACGGGCCCCGCACCATCGACGTGGGCGCCCCTTGATCGAACCGCAGACTCTGGAACCTCAGGGCGGTCGCAGCGTGGGGCCTGTTCAGATGGAGCATCGCCGTGGGCTCATTTGTACCAATGCCCGCATTACCGGCCGGCAGGAACACGTTGTCGCCGTCGTCCACCCAATTCGACGATCCGCCAGGACCTTCGAATGCGTGCAATGCATACGGGATGGGCGTGATCGCCTGGCGGGGCGTCAGCGTTGTTCCGTCAACGGCGACTTCGAGCCATCGCGCCTCGCCGGTGAATGCGCCCGCGCCAAAGTCCAAGCTAACGCTGAACAGCCCGTTCACGACTTCCACGGCATTGTCCTCGATGTCGGAGGCAACCGTGGCACCCCCCGATTCGGCGTTCCACAGCGAGAACACCATGGGCAACGTATCGCTCACCGGCACGCCGTCCTGCTTGAGCTGACCCTGGTAGGTAAACGCCGATCCCACTGGAGCGGCCGCAACCACATCTGCAAACAATAGCATCGCGGCGTAAACCGCTGCAGCACCCATGCGTTGTGTTTTCATTTCGCCTCCTCCCGTTGTGCGACAGTGATCCTGGACAGCAATGCTTCCAACCGGACGAGCCTGTCGCGTAGTTCCCTCGTGTCTTCCCCGCGAACGAAACTGCCGAACAATACGGAGGCGCGAGCGCGGCGAACGCGTTGTTCGTCGGCGGGAACATCGTTCCAGCGAATCCGATCGGCGGCCTTAGCAATCACGTGGCCGATACGGAATTGCGCAGGATCGTCCTTCATCGCGCAGCCGGGTACGTCGGAGCTGACCAGATAATCGCCGGGTTCGATGTCACCTACGCCGGAATCGACGACGCACATTTCACCATTGCCCACGGCCGCGATGAGCAGCGGATTCTCCGGGCCTGCTTCGCGGGTGCTTTCCATGGGGCCCAAGTAGACGCCCAGACACGCCGGGTCGTTGAGTCGAGTGGTCTCCCGGACCCCGTACACGACCTCGGCGTTCGGCCGATCGCCGAAGCGCCGGTTCTCGCCGGTCATGGAGACCAGCGTCCCCAGCGCGAGGCTCCCCTGCGACCACGCATAGTGCGAGCCGGTAAAGGCGTTGTAGGAGACGGTGCCGCCACTGTTGGAAATGCTCCCGATCAGGCCGTCGTCTCGGGCGAAAACGACCAATTCGCCGTCGCTGGTGTAGCGGTCGAACTTGGCGGCGCGTGCGTTGTCGCTCTCCACGTGGAGGCGGGCGTCGATCGAATGCCCCACGGTCCCGATGCCCACGTCGCCGCCGCCGTCGATGACCATGCGGGTGGCATTGCCGCCGGTCCGCAGGCTCAGGCCGTTGGCGTTGACGTAGTACACCCCGCCATGATTGTTGTCGGCGGGGGAGCCGAAAACGATGCCATGCTCGGAGGCGTCCGGGGCCATCAGGTTGACGTAGCAGGTTGCGTCGTCCTCGACGAGCAAATCGGTGCTGGATAGCGAGGCGCCGCCGCTGCCGCCGCCGGAGACGTGGAGCCTCCGCGCGGGGGAATCCGTACCGATGCCCAAGTTGCCGGCCGGGTCGATCGTCATGCGCGTCTGGCTAGCGCCGGTACGAAAGTACATCCCCGCGTCGTTGGTGTAATAGATGCCGCCATGGTCAGCGCCGCCCGGCGATCCGAAGAGAAGACCGTGTTCGGCGTTGTTGGGGGCCAGCATGTCGATGTAGCAACCTGCGCTATCTTCGACGACAAGGTCGGCCTCGGCTACCGGCGTGGTCCCGCTCAATCCGTTGGACACGTGCACCCGGCCTGCCGGGGAAGTCGTGCCGATGCCCAGATTTCCCGAGGGCGAGATGAATAGCCGAGTTGCGCCTGAGTTCGGTGTCGGTCCCGTTCTCAATGCCAACCCACCTTCACCGAACACATTGAGGCTATTGCCAGTTGACGATGTCGCGATTTGGACATAATCCGCGCCCGGCCGACCGAGAATCAGTTGTGCGGCTGTCGAATCGCCGATCTGAAGGTTGGCGCCGATGAATGTGAATAGTGCGGTAACCGGATCGATACCCAGTTGCAAGGTTGCCTCCGGGGCTAGCGGGCCGGGGCCGATCCCGACATGTCCGTTGTTGTCCACAAAGAGGGCATCAGCGGGGCTACCGTCCGCCGCGTCCAGCGAGTGCCCATCAATGCCGCGCACGGTTAGCGCAGACCGGGCCGTGGTCGCGTAGGGCGCGGTCGTGATCAACTGCCCCGGGGCAAGGTTCGTGAAAGGCGCGGTGTTCGTGGGGTCGTGGGGAACGCGAACGGCGACCAGTAGTTCCCAATCCCGGCCGTCAAAAACAGAGACACCGTCGCCAAAATCCAGGGTGACGGTGAACAATCCGTTGACCACGTTTACGTCCGTCACGCTCACGGTCGTTTCGAGAAGCGTATGATTGACCACATCGAACAGTGAGAACCGCATGTCCGCCGATCCGCTGTAGGGGATGCCGTCCTGCTTGAGTTGGCCTTGATAGCTGAACCCCTGTCCTCCCGCCGATCCGGCCTGGGCTGACATCACCGGCCAGACGCAGCTGACCAACGCCAGCTTCTGCACCTTCTTTTTCATGGCTGCACTCCAACGGGTACTTCATTCATTCGTCCGATCATGGCTTCAAGTCGCGCAAGGCGCTCTTTCAACCTGTCGATCTCTGACTGCTGCTCTTTGAGCGCTTCCACCAGGACGGCGGTCAGGTGGGTATAGTTCAGTCCGGCGGCCGTCTGGCCGTCCTCCTCCCAAATCACGAGTTCCGGGAAGACCTCCGCCGCATCCTCGGCGATCAATCCGAGATCGCTTCGACCTCCGTAAGATTCGTCCCATTCGAAGGCGACGCCTTGCAGTCGCAAAAGTCGTGACAGGGCATCGGGCAGCGGGCGGACGTTGCGCTTGCGTGAGCGCGAAGAGGTCTCCGTGAGGGCGGTACAGCGCACCGCGCCGTTTACATCGAGGCGGAAGCTGGAGCCGGGGGTTTCCGTGGCGATGCCCACGGAGCCCGGCGCGCCTTCAGGGAACCCCTCGCCTTCCGCCCCGGGCAGCAACAGAATGTCGCCGCCGGAAAGGCCGCCGGTGAACGGCACGGACGAAGCGTCGCCCGCCCGGATGGTCACCGAGCCGCCCGGTGCCGGGGACAACTGACACGTGCCAAGGCAAAACTCGTTGAATCCACCGTTACCGGCGGTCAAGGTGATGTCGCCGGGAGCGCCGCTGGTCAGGCTCGCTCCCGTCGGGTGCCCGCTTCCGGCGGTGATCTCCACCGACGCCTGGGTGGAGCCGGTGACGGCGAGCACCGGTGTGGTCAACGTCCCGCCGCGAACGTCCATCGCGGCTCCCGGAGCGGTGGTGCCGAGTCCCAGCCGGCCGGAGGAGGTCAGGACCATGCGGGTGTCGTTCGCCCCGGTTCTGAAGCTCAGGCCGTCGGCGACGCTGAATTGGCCTTGGAGGACAACAGCTCGTGCTACCTGAGTCTTGTCGCGCCGGATGCCAGTGAGTCCGGAATTCTCTTCGGCAATCCCGGTAGCGGCGCGGCGGCCGGCGGAGTCCTGTTCAATGCGGGCGT
>SBAX01000243.1 GCA_005240095.1 Phycisphaera mikurensis | reverse complement strand
CGGCCCGGACGGCCCGCGTAGTGCGATCATCGAAGTCCCCGATCTCGCCGTTGGGATAACAGAAGGCAGTCACCTTCTGGCCGAACGTGCTTTCTAATTCAGCCTTGGAGCGCTGGAGTTCATCCGCAAGCTGCGAATCGTTCACACCGGTGAGGATCGGGTGCGTCACGGTGTGCGAGCAGATCTCCAGGAGCCCCGTGGCCAGCATTTCGCGCAGTTGCGCAACTGTCGTCGGTTGCCATGCGGGCGGAGGAGCTGCAGGGAGAGTAACGCCCAAGGTCGCAATCGTCTGCTCGATGAGCGCGTCTCGCTCCGCGGGAGTGAGCCTCTTCAAATGATCGGAGGATACGTCGGTGGGTTTCGACGCCTGCATCAATGACCACGCCAAGCGATCGAACCAGAGCCACCTCCCACGGAGCACAAAGTCCGTGGGAACGCACACGGCGACGGGAATTCCCAGTGCCCTGGCGACCGGGAAGACCGCGGAATGGAAGCATTCATGGCAATCGTCCGCGGTGATGATGGCCGACTGCTTGCGCGGCCTTCGCTCTTCGAGCAGTTGCGAGGGTAGCAGGACGCGAAATCGGCGGCGAAGATAATCCAGGTGACGCGCGAGCTGCTCCTCCGTCAGGCCGGAATCACCACCGACGCGGTGGAGACTGACAATGACGCATCGCGAGCGTCGATCCACGGCATGGATCATCCGCGCTGCCACGGAAATGAAGCGGTCCCGGTGCAGAGGTCGGCGGCGATTCTGTTGAGCCATTGGAGTCGGCATAGCGCTACTTGACGGCAGTGGCGATCAGGAAGTCCGAGACGTATGCCGACCAGGGGGCGGCCATCAGCAACGGTTCGAGCAGCGCGGCCGCCACGGGAAGGTATCGCCGTACGCGCACGGGGAAGGAAACCAGCCCCCGGATTCGCACGCGACGAAAACCCGCCTCCATCACGAGGGTCCGAAGATCCGAGCTTGCGAATGAGTGGTAATAGATGCCCGAGCTGTGCCGGCCCTCCTTGGGCTCGCTGGCATCGATCATTCCGCCCCAGCGGTAGACAACCACTGCCAGGCGCCCGCCGGGCCTGAGGGCGATGCGCAGCCGCCGCACGGCATCGCAGCGGAGCTCGTGCGTGGGAATGTGGTGCAGTACGCCGACCGAGGCGATGGCGTCGAGGGAGTCCTCGGCGACAGACAGCTGATTGAGGTCGCCGACCATGGTCTGCACATTGTCGAGCCCGCTTTCCGCCAAACGCTGACGCAGGACGTCCACGCTTCGCCCGGAGAAGTCAACGGCGATGATCCGCCCCGCACGCGGCGCTAGAAACATCGTCACCCGCCCCGTGCCGCAGCCAGCATCCAGCACATGGGAACGATCATTGATCCGCAACGCACGGGCAACTGCCCGGAGCTCGGCCTCGCAAGAATAATCTCCGCGTGCCTCGCAAAGCCAGCGATCGTAGTGCTCCGCGCGCTCGTCCCGCGAGCGGCGCTCCACGGCCTTGAGTTCCTGCGGGTCCCTGGGCATGGAGGACCACGAGGTCTGTGACAGGGTCTGTCTAAGCCGGCTTTCCATGCGCTCGATGTCGCTTCTCCGGAAACAGGGCGGCCAACAATGACTGCGGGACGATAGGTCGTAGAACGCGCAAAGGCCGCAAGGCACCATCGTCCAGGCTTCGCCGCAGTCGTGCGGAGAGTCGGCCGCGGAGGCAACTGTGCGAAAGCTCCGGGCGCACGTTCAAGTCGGCCGCGTCCAACGCGACGTCACAGAGGCGGCTCAACTCCCCCGCCACGCCCGCCGCGTCACGCAGATAGTCGGCGTAATCCACGAACAGATGCGGTAGTCCTGTTGCCGTGGCGGACCATGCGGCGCATGCGGCGTGCAGCTCGATGGCTTCCGCAGCGCGTCGCCGTGATTCCGGGGTGTCCTCGCACCATCCCATGCGCAGAAAGCTTCTTAGAATCTCCTCCGTCTTGCGCCGGACGACTACGATGACCGTCGACGCTGGGGGAACAATCCGGGCCCAGACCGGCAGGGTGAAACACAAACGCGGATCCTTCCACATCCAGGGCTGATGGTCGGCATGCTCGGACACAAAGTGACGCTGTGAACTGCAGGCAGGCATGTCTCTGATCCGCTCGATCGCCGAGGCGGAGATCGCTTCGTATTTCCAGGTATTGTGAAAGTCGAAGCCGGCTTCACGAAGAATGGCCACATTTTGCTCAACGAGGGCGTCGGCTTCGAAGTAGCCGTAAGGGTTGTTGTCGTCGCCATCGCGGATGGCGGACGATGCAATGGGGCCGACATAGTAGCCGCGCCGCGCGAAAACGGCCGCGGTCAAACTGGTCCCGGAACGGGGAGGGCCCACGATGATCACGTTCTTGGGCATGGCTTAGGCAAGGGCTGCGGAAGGCTCCGATGATTCCAGCGGGTCAGTGGCGGGACTTCCCGACGTCCGGCCTATGCAGTGAGCCCTGTCTTCGGTCAGGTAGCGACCCGTCGGCCAGAGGTTGAGGTGCGCCAACAGTGCGCCGCGAACTGTGGGGCCGCAGATCAGGATATCCCGGCCAACCGTGGCGGTGGCCCCGGCGCGTCGCTTGTCTTCGGTGCACTCGCCGAGGAAGTCGTAGGTGTGGAGTCCTTCGGTAAGGCAGCGCCGGATGACCATGCAGCGCAGCGCCGCCCCGACGCCGGCGGGAATCTTGGGAAACAAGGGGTCGAAGCCCCGCTGCAATTCATAGAACACGCCGTGGTAGGCAAAGCCGATCTGGGCCGCGACGGGCGCGCCGCCGACTTGCAGGAAATCCAGGCGCAGCCAGCCCGCCTTGAGCATGGCTCTCGCCATCGCCCGATAGAAGGCGCGTTTCCGTGGGTCCGTGAAACTGCCGGCCTGTCCGCGGCGCGACCAGCGCATCTCATGAAGACGTTGCAAGTCACCCAACGCGCTCTCGATGGCTCCATCATCCTCACAACTGACAAGGGCTGCGCCGTGCTCTCCCTCAGCTCGCTCCACCGCTCGCCGCATCTGGTAGCGGACTTTTGGGGGCAGGGTTTGCAAGTACTCCTCGAAGCTGCCCCGCAGTGCAATGCGTGCGAATTCCGCAGGACGAGTTCGAAAACGCAGGCCCAGTTGTCGCGCCGCCGCCAGCACGGTGTCGGAGTGCCGTTCGGTCGGGCCCATGTTGGGGATCCAGGCCATGTCCCAGCGCATGGCGGATTGAGAAAGACATTGCATGGCCGCCGCAGCGACTTCGCCCTCCACCGCGCGGCGGGCGATCAGTCCGCCGTACTCTCCTCCGCTGGTGCCGTCGCCCATCACCCGCAATCCGCACAACCTCGCGGTCCGCATGAAGGAGTAGCGTGTACGATAGAGCGGAAGCAGCCCGCAGAGGCGACCATCGCCGTCGCGAACCGTGATTACCGCAAGCTCCACCTCGGCACCCAGGGTTTCCAACCATGCATGTATCCACTGGCAGGTCAGGAACACACTGTCCACGCTGCTTTCGGCAAGGAGGGGATTCCACTCCGCCCGGATATCGCGGATCGCCTCACGACCGGTGAGTATCTGTACTTTCATGAGACAGCGCCGGTTTGAAGAGGCGTACCCGTCTGATTGCGACGGCCGCCGGTGAGCCCAGTCGGCGCCATGTCGGTCGGCAGCAGTCTGAACCGGCTCGCGAATGTAGTCGTTCCTTTGATCAGGGCCGTGGAGACAATGGTGGTCGCAGGCGACTTGCGGTGATAGCCGCGGCTTATCCAACCGCCGATCGGCTCGCTACTACCGGTGAGCACATGTGACGTCAGAAGCGCATCGGTTTCCAACCCCACGCACCGCCCGGCGAAGCGAATGAGGAACGCGCGGTCCCGGGGATGCACACCGCACGCCGGACCGACATGCCAATACAAAGCCACGTCATGGCGGGCCTGGCAGATGAGTTCATCTTCGATGAGCAGTTCGTCACCCTCGTCGGCCAACGACACAGTGCGACGGTGAATCACGGAATCACTCAGCCAGGCGTAACCGTCGTGCTCGCCGCAGACCACGCCTCCCGCCGGCGTCGGCGCCCAACGCAGGCATCGGCACGCAGCCCGGCGACCCCAGAGGAACGGGCCGAGTTGCTCGGAAGAGTCGAGTCCATCGACAACGACGGTGTTGTGCGCGAGTGTGCTGCGGAAGTACGCCCGCCACTGCGGATAAGTGAAGTAGTCGTAAGTCCCGGGATCGACGAGGACGTCGACGCCAGCGACGCGCAGGGTGACCGCCAGGGCGTCCGCGTGTCCGTGAGCCGCAGTTGAGAGGTACCCCAGCGGTCCGCAGTCAAACAACACGCTGACCCCGTCATCGCGGCCGTGGCCCCGTTGGAGCAGGTAATAGCCGCTCTGCGGGAAGGCACGCGAAGAAAGGGACCTCTCTGCGTCGCACACGACCGCCGCGCGCCCTTGGTGACCCAGGAGCCAGAACGCAGTTTCCGTGTCTGAGGCTGGAGCGGCCCACGCGGTTCTATGGAAAAGGCCGGACGCCACATCCAACGCAGCCCGCACACGATGCTCGCGGTCGCCAAGGTCGAGCACGTAGCCATCATCGGCGTCGCCCACGTTGGGAAGATCACCGCCTTCGGTCATTGCCTGGAGGAACTCGAACATCCTTTCGAGGCGGCGCCAGAAGTGTGGCGGAAAGTCATCTCCAGCATTTCGAGCCACGACTCCACAGAGCAGGAAAAACTCCATCACGAAGAGTTGATACCCGAAGGCCTGCTCTCTTGTGCATCCATCTTCATGCGTCTGCCGGATGATCTCACGAAGGAGGATGGCGCGGGCCTGCTTCCGCCATACAGACGCCCTCCGGAGTGTGGGAAGGCACGAGCAGGTAATGAACACCCCTGCCGCTTCGCCGATCAGGTGGTTGTTGGCCGAGGAATACCGCGAATAGCTGCGAGTGATCGTCGCAAGATGCTGATGAATCGTGGGAAGCAGACCCGTCCATCGGCGGGCGAAGGCCTGCGACGCGCTGGCCAGGTGCAGGCTCCACATCCAGTTGATCAGCCGGATGGAGAGTTCCAGCGGGCTTCGCCAGTTCATTCCGTAGCCCGCGGGGCATTGGCTGACCCAACTCTCGATCCGGTTGAAGACTTCCTCTGAGTAGCGTTCGTTACCCGTGGCGTAGTACGCTCTCGCCAAGACCACAAGCTGATGATGGCGATTGAGTTCCCAGACGAACTTGCAATCGCCGCTGACGCGGTAGTCGCGATAGTCGATCGTCGACGCGGGCGCCAGGGGCGTGGGGCGCCCGGCCTTGTGCTCGAAGTTCCAGTTGATCGTCGGGCCCAGGTCGAGGTCGATGAGATCGAACAGATCGAGTCGATGCGCCGCGATGCGGTCCGCCTGTTGCGTGAGCCTCTCCAGCCAGCGATCGGCCTGGTCGTCCGTGAAACGCGCTCTATGGGCGCACAGGTGCGGGTCAAGGACCTCCCCCCGCCAGACTGGTTTACCTGTTTCACACTCGAGGACTTCCCCCAGCGATGGCGTACGCCCATTGCTGGAACTGGTCAGCCTGGTTCCGAGCTGCCGCACCCGGCTCGCGGCTCGCCATCCCACCTCGGCCGCAGACATGCTCCGCAGCCGGCGCCAATACCACGTCAGCGATTGCACTTTTCGAGCTTGGATAACTTGCGGATCTGTGACCTGCGGATACACTCCGTGCCCGTCGACTACACCGCGCTGGCGCGACGTAACCGATTGCAGGCCCGTAGTTTACGGCGCTTTCGACCCCAAAACCAACGGGGTGTATGCAAAACCCGTTGGGCGACCGAGCCAACCGCCTCACCGCCTGATCTTACCATTCGAGTGTAGCCGGGTCCGGCAGAATGATGTCCAGCCCCGATAAAACGCTGGTCAGGTAAACAGACTGTGATCGGTTATGGCGCCGATGGCGCCGCGGATGCGGGCGGCGGTGCGCCGCTCGTCTCCGGCAGAGGCTCTTCGTCCATCTGCACTTCGTCAAGCTCCGTTCCGTCCACGTCGCGGCGAAGCAGGAAATAGACCACCGTGCTTCCGCAGAAGTAGAACGAGAACAGAAAGGCCCACACCAGCCCGATGACGGTGTGTACGTACGCCCAGATGAAGACCGCAGAAAACCTCTCATTGACACCAAGCCTGCCCCACTGCGGCGAGATGTACAGAGCGTTGGGGCCCCCCATTGGCCAGAGGAGATCAAGTTTGCGCATGGAACCGCCATCCACGTCGTGCATCATCGCGTCGAACGGAGCGGTCCCGAAGCCGACCACGCCGCGGGTCACGGAAAGGGCCAGATAGGTGAACAGGTTCACGAGCACCCAGCACAGACTCGCGAAGACGATGGCCAGGACCGCGTACAGCACGGCCTTCCAGGGCTTGGACAGAGGATATGCCAGGCTGCGTGAGAAAGAGTCGAAGGCGTCGGAGCCTTCGGTGGCGACAGCCGGCCAGAAGAGACTACCGCCTACGAACAAGCCGACAATGAGCACGGCGATCAGGAAGCCGCCGATGATCGTCGCGGAGAAGAGCACTGCGCCGACCAGATCCCCAAAGTACGGTACCCAAAAAGCCAGTCCGACCAAAAACATAAGGGCCGCAATGACCAGAATGAAGATGATGGGGATGCAGGGGGCAAGGACGAATCCGCCGAAGAGTTTGCCGCGGGCGTAGTCAAGACCCTGCTTCAGAGTGAGCTTTTCGTCTTTGGCAAACTGGACGGCGGCGATGCGACAGATCGCCCCACCGGCCAAGGCCCAGAGAACCAGCGAAAGGAAGCCGAAGATAAGAAAGAAGAAGGGATGATGCCGCACCAGCCACAATACGCCATATCCCATGCTGACGAGGCTCTGGAGCGGCCCGGTGAAGGCGTGGGATTCGACATAGTCGGCGACCGGTGTGCCGGCGGCCAGGGATGTACCCGGCAGCGATGATCCCAGGAATGCTCGAACTGCGCGCCGCTCATGGGCGATGAACACGCGAAAGACGCCGAATGATCCGTCGGGCTCGTCGAAGTTTCGATCGAGTTGCCGCGCGGTGACGAAGGCGTCAATGGCTGTCTCACCCACACCACCACCGGCGCCCACCCAGATGAAGTCCATGAAGCCGCCCAGGACGAACGTCAGAAGCAGAGCTGCGAAAGCCAGGCCTATCTTGGCCGGGTGAACCGCCAGCCCCAAGGTCCTCAGGACGTGCGGCAACCCGCTGGCCTCCAGCCATCCGGACCGCTCCTGACTACGGACGCCGGTTTCCATCGACGAATCCTCCACGAAAGGCCCGCACGGATCCAAGCTCCGCGCCACCGCGACGGCTGCCTGCCGCCGAGGCCTCATTCCTGCATCGGCATGGGGAGCGGTTCGATTATAACCCCCAGTTTCCCATCGGTCGCGGTCGCCGATATCATGGCTGCCATGACGGCTCTATGGGTCATCGTTTTGCTCATCCTTGCCGAGCCTCCTTCGACGGAGGGTCGCCAGAGCGGCCCCGCCTCGGCACGGCCCGCGGACACGGCCGAGCGCCAGCCCCCCGCCGAGGATGCGACGCCCACGCCGGAGGACATTCTCCGGGCGATGCAGCGTGAGCGACCGGGCAGTGAGGTCTTGCCGCCCGGGTCCGCGGGTGGGAGGGACGATTGGCGTAACAAGCCCCAGTTGTGGCCAGAGGGCTTCTTCCTCATCGAGAAGACCGGCACGGTGAAACGACAGGGCGAGGACTGGTGGTTCCATTTCGAGCCCCCGCTAGGCGACGTTCCCGAAGACATGCCGCTCCTGCCTAACACGCACCTCGAGACGATGGTCCGCATGGCGACCACGGCGACGTCACCCATGAGGTTCACGGTTTCCGGTGAGGTCACGGTGTACGGGGGCAGGAACTACCTGCTCGTTCGTGCCGTTGCCCGGGCGGCGCCGCCGGCCGAAACCCAGCTGCCCGCCCGTGAGGAGCGGATTCGCGGCGACGCAGCGACAACGGATGTCATGGATGTCCTGAAGCGGCAGGCACCGCAGATGGCCGTCCCGCCATCGTCCGAAACGGGGATGCGAGCCGGCGCGGGCAGCAGCGCCTCGGATCGATTGCTTGCCGAGGGCTCGCCGGTGGTGCGGCGCGTGGGGCGCGTGCTGCGCGAGGGCGCGGTGTGGACGTTCGTGTCCGATGCGCAGCGCGGCGATTCGAGCGAGCCGCCGCTGTCACTGCTGCCGAATCAGGTGGTGGAGTCGATGATCCGGGAGGCTCAGCGCGGCGGGTCGGAGGGTCTGGTGTTCACGGTTTCCGGCGAGGTGACCCTGTTTTTCGGGAAGAACTACCTGCTGCCTCGCGTGGCCACACGGCGGGTCGATCTGGGCAACCTGCGCCCGTAGCGGGGGGAAGCATGTTCGATATTCAGACGGAGGCGGAAAACGGGATCCACGTTGTTCGACTTGTCGGACAACTCAATGCGGCGGAGGCGGACCGCGTCGAGAAGACGGTCGGGGAGCTGTGCCTGGGTCCGACGGCACGGGTGGCCATTGATCTGTCTGAGTTGAAATCCATCGACTCCTGCGGCCTGTCGGCGTTGATCCAGCTTGTGACCCGCGCCCGCGTGGGCGGCGGACGGGTCATCCTGGTCGCGCCGGGCCCGTTCGTTTCCGGGATCCTCAGCGTGACACGCCTGGACCGGTGGTTCGACATCTGCTCCACGAAGGCGGAGGCCCGGCGCCAACTGCTAGAGGGCTAGAAGCCGACTGGTCAGGACGGTTGGCCGATGCGATACTGTGGGCGGTCGGTCAGCGCGGGGCGGTCCGAGGCGCGGAGTCCCCCGGCGCACGGCGATTCATGGGAAAGGATTGTCCATGCAACTTCGGCAGCGGATAGCAACGGTGGCTTTGACCGTGGTGTTGGCGTCGGCGGCGGCCCACGGCCAGCCCTGGGATCAGTTCGTTGACCCGGTCTCGGGTGTGATCTGTGACGTGGTGAATGCCGGGAACCTGGAGTTCGTGGTTTTCTCGGATACCGGCGAGGTCGTGGTCGTCACCGGAGAGGACTACGCGTTCCTGGAACCTTTCGTGGACGAGAATGGCGTGTACTTTTTCGACGGCCCTCCCGAGGGAACAATTGAGTTCGCCGAGGACGGCGACGGGTTTCCGACGCTGTGGCTGCTTGCCGCGGATGGGACAGTGCTGGACCTCGACCCCGACACCGGGGAACCCATCTACACGGGCCTGTTCCCGTTCGAGTTTGTGGGCGCCCCGTGCGATGCCTTCGACCTGTGGGACGACGATGACTTCGATGGCGTGCCGGACGACTTCGACTTCTGCCCGGAGACCCCGGAGCATGAGCCGGTTGATGAGGACGGCTGCGCCTGCTTCGAAGTGGACTCCGATGGTGACGGGCTTGATGATTGCGTGGACGAGTGCCCCTTTGACTTCGGCGAGGATGAGTTCGGCTGCCCATGCGGGGCGTTCGATGACGATCTGGACGGCGTGGACAACTGTTTTGACCTCTGCCCCGGCACGCCCCTGAACACGTTCGTCACCGAGGATGGTTGTCCCTGCGTAGAGTTCGACGAGGACGACGACGGCATCAATGACTGCTTCGACGACTGCCCGAATACGCCGTTCGGCGAGGCCGTGGATGATGACGGCTGCGAAATCGTGGTGGTCGTACCGCCACCGATCTTCATCGGCTGTGGAAATCTGACCAACCTGACCATGATTTCCACTCTCTGTGGGCTGGTGGGTCTGAGGTTCGTTTCCCGCCGTCGCCCGCTGCGGATTGAGACTGTTTCGCTTTAGGAGGTCGGTTAGTGCGGACAACACCCACGTGGTTCTTTGCATCAGGCATGGTTCTTTTAGCCGCTTCCGCCACGACGGCCCAGGACAAGCCCTGGGACGTTTTCCTCGATACCCAGTCCGACGCCGTATGCGACGTGATCAACGCGGACAACGCGCAGTTGGTGGTGCTCAGGAACACGGGGCAGTTTGTGATCATCACCGGCACGGACGTGGTGCTAGAGGACACGTTCGTAGATGCGGACGGGTTCGTCTTCTTTGAGGGCGACCCGGTGGGGACGATCGACTTTCTAACCGATGGCGATGGGCTGCGCTCGCTGTGGTGGGTGTCGCTTACCGGCACCGTCGTGCGGGTCAACGGCTTTACCGGCGAGCCGTCGCAGACGGAGAATACTCCCGCTGATTTCGAGGACGCGGCCTGCGACGCCTGCGAGTTCTGGGATGACCCCAGCGTGTGCGAGGATGACGAGGAGCCGGAAGACCCACCCACCGTAACCGTGCCCATCTGCGGTAATCAGATCGAAGTCCCGATCACCGCCGCGGCCGTCTTTCTATTCAGCGTACGCCGCCTGCGCCGCCGATCCTCGCCGTAGCCGACGGGTCTGCCGCAAATCAGGCGTTTGGGCCCACGTAAGCTCCTGTTTGACAAGTAGTTACGTGGCACCGCAGCCGAAATCCACCCCCCGCGCGCGGGCGTACTCACCGGAGCCGGGCTGCTCAGCCTGGCCGGCTGGAGGCCTGCTTGGCGAATTGGGTGGACTCGCACAGGTAGAGCGGGTTCCCGTCGGGGTCACTGAAGAAGGCAAGCCGAATCGTGCCCTTGGCGTCGTCGATGACGGGGCCGTGAAAGACGACACCTCGCTGCTTGAGCGTGGCGACCACACGGTCAATCGGTTCATCGACGAGGAATCCGACGGTGATGGCCCCGGGCGTCCCAGGAATGGGACTCTGGTCTGTCTTGGGGTGCAGGCCGATCTGCAGGCCGCCGCCGGCGTCGAGCTGCGCCCAGTGGTGCCCGGCCTGAAAGAGCAGGTTGAGGCCGAGATCCTGCATATAGAACCGCACGGCGCGGTCCATATCCGAAACGTAGATGGTCGCATTGCCGCCACGAATCATGACGAACTCCTCTCTGCTGCCAGTTTAGCACGGTCGTTGCAATCGTTCACGCCGGCTCAACAGTGGGTCCCGCCGGCAGTCGATGGAAGAGCACAGCCGGGGGGATGTAAAGTAGCAGACCCAGCGCCCCGGCGACGTGGAATCCCCAGGTCATGCCGATGGCGGTGGCTATGGGCGGAGCGAGTACGGAGGCGAAACCGTTGATTGCCCATGCCCAGGGGATCAGTCGCCCGCCCTGCTGATTCAAACGAGCCAACCCAAGGGGCATTGGAAAACCCATCGCAACGGCCAACGGCGCGACAACAACTACGGCTGCCAGACAGCGCCACACAAGGGCCATGCCCCCGATCATAGGAGCGAGCCACGGCAAAGCGATCATGCCGAGAACACCAAAGGCCATCAGGAGAGCAATGGGCGGTCGTCGCGGGCGACCCCCGGCTTGCTCGAGCCATCGATGGGCGTGCAGGCTGCCCAGCCCGGAAAAAAGCAGAAACGCGGCAATGGTGACCGATGCCGCCGTCACAGGGTCGCCGATCCAGCGGTTCAGCCGCGACAGGTAGGTCATTTCCAGCAGGAGGTAGGCCAATCCAATGGCCGCAAAGTAGGCCAGCGTTGCAGACTTGCCCCCGACCCGCGCCTCGCGGCGCTGCAAAAGCAGAGGCAGCAACGTGAGCACGGCGCCGACCACGGCGACGACGACGATCGCGGCCAGTACGAACACGTACCCAAGTTCGGCACGAGTGAGCCAGAGATCGCCGAAAGCGCGATTCAGTTCGCCGATCGAACGGAGCTTGCAGAAATCCAGGAAGAACGGGCTGTTGTCCGTAGCCGGGTGGATATGGAACGGCCAGTCGTACAGGAAACGCGTCGAGGCTTGTGGGGTGAGCAGTTGCCGCGCCGCATGGTGATACCAGTCGCCAGCTTGCCCCGGCGGACCGGGGAATGCGTCGGGCTGGTTCAGCTCATCGTCGCGGATTCCCTCCCACCAGACCGGAGTAAGATTGCAGCGCCGACAGGCGGCGCGAATGTCGTCGATCTCCGCGGGTGCAAAGGGAGTTGGGCGAACGATCGTGCATACCGCGAGATAGTCGCGGACGACGATCACGTGTCGCTGAGGGGCATCGAGCCCCTCAAGAGCCGCGGCGACGGTGGCCAGAATCTTCAAGTTATCACGGGGAGGAGTCTGGATGGCGCGGGTAATGGTCAATACGCCGCTTGGGCTCAGTCGCCGCAGGCAAGCGGCAAAGCCCTCGACAGTGGCCATGTCATCCTGCGACAGTCCACCGAAGCCCGCCGATCCCGCGGCGGCGGACTCGAGACTCACCATCTGAATCAGGTCAAAAGTGTCCCCGCTGTGCTCGATAAAATGCCGTGGCTCAGCGGTGACCGTGCGCACTTCTGGCGCGTCGAGGAACGCCCCGCCGCGCTCGCGCAGCGGGCCTGCAAGCAGTTCGTGGATCCGAGCGTCAGGCTGAACGACGGTGATCTGGCGTGACGCCTTTCGCCGGGCGAGCCAGACGTTGGCACCGCCGGTCTCTCCGAGGAGCAATGTCCGCGGCTGCTGGGGCGCCAGCTCGTAAGCGAAGGCGGGCAGGGAACCGTCCAAAACGCCTGCCTCGTCTACGCTGCGGACGTGAAGCACGGAGCCTCGGCGGTCGCCGTCCATGACGAGCACGTCAATGGTTGGCGGTGCGCCCGCGCCGGTCAGAAACGGAAGATCGTGGAGAACCTCGCCGGCGAACGCCTCGAGCCGACCGCGTGCACCATAGCGCACGGTGACGCGCTCTGCGGCGCCCTGAGCTGCGAGGCGCTCCACGTACGCGCCGTACTTGTAGGGGTCGTATCGAATCCGCGGCGGGTCGGTGAGGAGGATGAGCCCGGCGAGGGCGACCGTACCGAGCGCAAGACCGAGGTAGAGCCTGCTTCCGGGGATCAGCGTCGCCAGGCCGATGGCCACCAGTGCTCCGCACGCAAGCGGCAGCCACTCCGGAGGAAGCCCAGACATCGCGGCGGTCATGCCAATCGCTCCAAGGGCGCTGCCGATCATGTTGGCGGCGTACACCGCGCCCACGCTGCTCCGGGCCTGCATGAGCATCAGGCACAACGCCGCGGCGCCCAGGAACAACGGCACCGCGAGGACCATCCAGAAAGCAAGCCACGCCCCGATCTGCCGCCAGAAGAGTACCGGCGTCAGGCGGGCTTCGATGGGCACATGTTGGGCGACTCCGGAGAGGATCGGCATGGCCGCGGCTGTGGCAAGCAGCAAGGCAAATAGAAGATGGGGACCGTGACGTTCCGCCCACTGCCGGGTCAGGTGCAGGGCGGTGCCGCTGGCCCCGAATCCCAGCAGCACGATACTGATGACCAGGAAGGCGAAATGATGCCAGCTCGCCACGAGCAGGATGCGCATCACTGCCAGTTCGAATGCTAGTACTCCCGCGGAAGTAAAGAAGGACGTCCAGCAGAGCTGCCTGGTTGTCGCCGCGGAGTTCAAGGCTTCTTGCCTGTCGCGTCGGTGGAAGGGTGATCGCCGGTCATCGGGACGAAGCTCACCGCGGTCACTGTGCGCGTCTGCCGACTGCCGTCCGGGGTCTTGGTGGCCACCACGAGCCGCTGGACCTCGTTGGAGCCACCGATGGGGATGACGATCCGCCCCCCGGGCTTGAGCTGCTCCCACAGCGGCGGCGGCAGGTGTCCGGCAGCACAGGTGACAATGATGGCATCAAACGGAGCTTCTTCCTTCCAACCGAAGTAGCCGTCACCGGTCCGGGTGCGCACGATCTCGAAGCCATGCTCGCGCAGGGTGGCTCCGGCCTTCTCGGCCAAGGGCTCAATGATCTCGATGGAGAACACATGCGGGGTCAACTGGGCCAGCACCGCAGCCTGGTAGCCCGAGCCGGTGCCGATCTCCAGCACTTTCGACCGCGGCGTGAGGTCCAGCAGTTCCGTCATGAGGGCCACGATGTAAGGCTGGGAGATGGTCTGCGCGTGTCCGATCGGCAGCGGCGAGTCAGCATAGGCGTGCTTGCGATGGGCCTCCGGGACGAAGACGTGCCGGGGCACGGCCCGCATGGCCGTATGCACGGCGGGACTGCGTACGGCCGTTCGCCCGTCGCGGGGAGACGCAATCGTCTCCTCCACCATCTGCTCGCGCCGCGGGACCAGCTCCTGCGCTGCAGGCGCAGCCTTCAGCCATGGTGGTTGAGTCCGCAGAACCGACTCTTCCTGCGCGCCCGTGCCGGATACAAACGGCAGGACCCCGAAGGCGATGAGCATGGTCCACGAAGAGCGGTGGATTCGCTGCAAGAGACCCATGATGGGTATTATCCCCGACTGCGATCGTAGGGAGCCATTGGCCCCGATGAGCGCAGCTCACTATGATTGTGCGGCTTGAACTGTCTCACGGCAAGCCGAGATGAACCTGCCAACGGGCGAGTGGCGAGGAGGTCGAGGCTGCCTGCGCCCTCCGGGTGGTCACTATAAGAAGCGGGTGAACTCTTCCACCGAAAGGCCCATATCTTCGATGAGCCCGCGCAGCGTTCCCGGCTTGAGGTCACGTCCCTTGTGCACGGGGACTACCAGTCGGCGCCGATCCCTGCGTCTGATGTACACGGCGTGACTTCCTTTTTGGCGATCGAATTCGAAACCAAGCTGGATCGCCACCTGGATGACCTCACGCGAGCCAACGGTCGGCAGTTTTGTCATACACCGACTTCGACGGGCTTGATGACCAACTCCTCGCGGGGGATGGGCTCACCATGGGCCTTCAGGCTATCGATGTAGGCCTCCACGGCTTCGCGAACGTTCGTCATGGCCTCATCGAACGTATCGCCTTCGGAGTGGCACCCGGGCAGCGCGGGGCAGTACGCGTGAAACCCTCCATCGGGCTGCGGCTCGAAGATGACCGTATAGCGTTGGCTCATGGGCATCATTGTAGCCGCATCCTGCGCCCGCAAGCAAGAGCCTCTAACCTTTGATGACGCCCACTGGGCGCAGCTTCGCTACGCGGCGGGAGATACCAGCGTTATGGAGGACATCCACGACCTGGACCACGTCCTTGTACGCGTCGGGCTGCTCTTCTTCGAGACCGGTGCGTCCGCGGGCGCGGGCGACGATGCCGCGCTCGGCGAGCTCACGCTTGATGTTGCGGCCTTTGCTGGCCCGAATGGCCGCCCCGCGGGACATGCGCCGCCCGGCGCCGTGACAGGAGCTGCCGAAGGTCTGTTCCATCGATCCCTGCAGGCCGACGAGGACGTAGCTCGCCCGCCCCATATCACCCGGAACCAGAACCGGCTGGCCGATGTGCCGGTAGCGCTCCGGCAGCTCCGGATGGCCGGCCGGAAACGCCCGCGTGGCCCCCTTACGGTGCACGCAAAGCTGGCAGGTTTTGCCGTCCACGTCGTAGGGCTCCATCTTGGCGATGTTGTGAGCCACGTCGTAGACGAGGTTCATGCCCAGCCGCTCGGCGGGCACGCCGAAGACGTCGTGGAAAGCCTCGCGGGCCAGATGGGTCATGATCTGCCGATTGCACCACGCGAAGTTGGCGGCGGCCCGCATGGCCTTGAGGTACTTCTGGCCTTCGTAGGAGTGAACCGGGGCGCACACGAGCTGCTTATCCGGCAAGCTGATACCGTATTTGCCGGGAACGTGCTGAAGCTCTTTGAGCGCGTCCTCGCACACCTGGTAGCCCAGCCCCCGCGAGCCGGAATGGATCATGACGGTGATGTTGCCCTCGATGAGTCCCATCGCGGCGGCGACCTTGGGATCGTCCACTTTCTCGACCACCTGCACTTCCAGAAAGTGATTGCCGCTTCCCAAGGTGCCGCACTGGTCCTTGCCACGGTCGAGCGCAGTGTCGCTGAGCGTCTCCGGGTCGGCCCCGTCGATGCGTCCATGGGCCTCAGTCGCCTCGACGTCGCTATCCCAACCGTAGCCGCGCTTGACGACGTACGCCGAGCCGTCGTTCATCAGCTTGCGGAGGTCGGCCTTGCTGAACTTGATGACCCCGCCCTTGCCGACCCCACATGGGACCGTATCAAAGAGCGTGTTCACCAGCTTGCCGATCTCGTCGCGCACGTCTTTGTAAACCAGATTCGTGCGGATCAACCGAACGCCGCAGTTTATGTCGTAGCCCACGCCGCCGGGGCTGATCACGCCGCCTTGCTCGGGGTCGGTGGCGGCCACCCCGCCGATGCAAAAGCCGTAGCCCCAGTGGATATCCGGCATGGCCAGAGAGGCCCGCACGATGCCCGGCAGGCAGGCGACGTTTGCCACCTGCTCGGGCGACTTATCCGAAGTGATCGCCTCGATCAGCCGGTCGTCGGCGTAGATGATGCCATCCACGAGCATCCCCGGCTTGTAGGACTTGGGGATGCGCCAGCGATTGGCATCGATGCGCTCCATGGGGCCGGTGTATTTCTGCTCAGAAGGCATTTGCGACTCCACACGATGAACATCCCCTTCGTCGCTTCGTCGCTCCGTGGCTTCGTCGCTTCATCATATGTCCACAATGAAGGTGGCCTCGAACCCGCCCGCGATCTCCCGGATTTCGAGCTCATGGTACGTTACCGCCTTCACCTCGCGGTGGAAAACGCTGCGTTCGGCGTCAACCAGCCCCGTGGCCGCGTCGACCATCAGCCGGCAATCCGAGAACACCACGTCATCCAGGTCCGTGAGGCGGCGGTGATCTCGCTCGAAAAGCAGCAAGAGATGGCTGAGGAAATCGCGAAGCAACACAGCGCGGTCCTCGCCGGACTGGTCGAAGTGAAGGTGGGTGGCGTCCACCCCGGCGGCCAGCTCCCCGATGGTGGCATACAGGCCCTCGGCCGCAGGCTTGATCAGCCCGCTGAGCGTTTCCGCCCACACCCTGACGCCCATGTCGGCCGTATGGTCGAACAACTCGTAGCTTGGCTCCATGGCGTTTATCATACGCAAAGAAAGAGACGAAGGGACTAAGGGACGGAGGGTGGTGAGCGGACGAGACGGCGCGGCGCGGCAAGCCGAGCAACCTTGGTTGTGTTTTGCGCATCGCATTCTCGTTGTGCTTTCTCAACTCGACCACGCCCTACCCCCTCCTTGTTAAGGAGGGGGGCGAACGGCCTCCCCCTTCATAAGGGCGGACTAGGGGGGTCGTCCCTTCGTCTCTCGAGGTAGGCCATGCGACGACCTGTCATCGGCGTCATCGGTGGTTCGTCCGCGAGCGCGGAGGTGACGGCCCAGGCCCACGAGCTCGGGGCGTTGATCGCCCAGCGGGGGTGGATCCTGCTCAATGGCGGGCGCAATGTCGGCGTAATGGCCGCCTCCGCCGAAGGGGCCAAGAGGGCCGGCGGCACGGTGGTAGGCATCCTGCCCCAGGCGACGCCGGCTCAGGCGTCACCTCACCTGGATATCGCCATCTGCACCGACATGGGCGATGCCCGAAACGTGATCAATGTGCTCTCCAGCGATGTGATTATCGCTTGTCCCGGCGAACTGGGCACCCTCTCGGAGATCGTCTTCGCCCTCAAACGCGACAAGCCCGTGATTCTACTGGGGTTCACGCTCAATGACCCGCCGTTTCAGCCCTACGTCCGCAACGGCCAACTTACGTCCGTCGCGGCACCTCAAGAAGCCGTCGGACTCGCCGCCGCGAAGCTCGCGGACGACACAAGGACAGGGTCCTGATGATGAGGCCGATTGTCGCGACTTCGCAGGTCCCCTTCGATGCTTGAGCTTCCCAAGATTCCCTGCACGCGATGCGATGCCAGTCTACAGGGAATAGCTCTCGACGGTGCTTGCAAGACATGCTGGCGACCCGTAGGCGACAGCCTCAACACGGCACGCATCGATGCCTGCACGATGTCGGTCGCCTCGGATATTCCTTGTCTTGCCTGTGGTTACAACCTCCGCACCCAGCCGATCGGAGGCGTCTGTCCGGAATGCGCCCATCCGGTGAGCGAATCTCTTGGACCGACCGATCTGCCACTCGCCGATACGAGCTGGCTGGAAAACGTCCGTGGGGGCGTAACGATGCTGCTCGTGGCACTGGCGGGTTTGCTGTTACAGGCGGTGTGGTTTTTCGCGGTCATGTTCCTCGGCCTCACGTCGCTGCTGCCAGAAGGAGACTGGTGGACTCTCTTGAACTTCATCCTGGGCATCCTGGCCGTGGGCGGCATGCTGGCAGCCACGATGGTGGAGCCCGATCCCAAAGGACGCGCGCGGTCGAATGCGCCGAACAGGGCCGCACAATGTGCCGTCCTGGTAGTCGTGATCGCCGTGATACTCCTCATCGTTGAGTCCGAGGCGAGCACCTTTCGCTCGTACTATGTAACCTGTGCGGGTATGTCGGTCGTCGCCACCGGCACCGCCGGGATTCTCGTGTCGATCTGCCTTCGTCGCCTGGCTGGCAGAGCCCGTCACCGCAGGCTGGGGAGCCTTACCGCGGTGTTGATCTGGATCATCGGTGTGGATGTCGTGATTCTGGCACTGGTAGCGACGGCTTGGCTCTTTCTCGTGCCCACGTTTCAGGCGATGGCTGCCGCCATGGCGCCTGTGGCGCCCGGCGGGGTGAACGTTGTGGGTTCTCCCTCGCCGGACTCGGACGGCTCATCAGACGAGACGGACAACTCAGCGATCGTGGTCACGGTGTCCCCGGCGGCGAGTGCACCAACGGTCCCCGGTGGGCCGGTGATGCCAGCGCTGCCTGGTTGGTTCATTCTGGCGAACTTCATGACCTGTGCTGGGATGGTTCTTGCTCTCCTGGCAATCGTGCTTGGCGTGGTTGTCCTGATGATGTACCGTAGCACCCTGTCCGCGGCGATCGCCGAAGCGTCAAAGATACGTGGCGAAACCATCGCGAACTCGACTCCGACGGGATCGAATATCACATGACAGAGCCTGGAGCGACCGAATCGATTGTCAAGACCGACACACTCTGCCGCCGGTGTGGGTACAACCTGCGTGCCCTGCCGGTAGTGGGGCTGTGCCCGGAGTGCGGGACGGCGGTAGCCCAGTCGCTTGCCGGGAATTGGTTACGGCACGCTGATCCGGAATGGCTGGAGAAGGTGAGGCTTGGCGCTTCGGTGAAGCTGTGGAACATCCTGGTGACGTTTGTTCTCAGCTTCGTGGTCGGCCTGCTGATGCTGGTCGGTCTTCCACCGGCCGCCATCATGCTGGTCAGCTCCGTTGGCGGGGCGCTGGGACTCTGGGCGACTTTTCTGATCACCACGCAAGAGCCGCGGGTGTCCCTGCAGGAGGACACGGTTACCCTTCGCACCGCGCTACGCATCTTTGCCGTCGCGGCTTTCATAGGCAGCGTGCTTCAACAGGCGGGCGGGCCAGGCACAACACGGTTTCCCCTTGCATCAGCATCGGGACCGACGGCTGGATTCTCGCTGGCGTTGCCTTTGGTGGGCGCGGTGCTGAGCCTCGCCAGTGTGTTCGTTCTTTGGGGTGAGCTTCTCTACTTGCGGAGGTTCGCGGTTCGAATCCCCGACCCGAAACTCGTGAAATCCACGACGATGCTCATGTAGACGCTTCCCATCACGGCCGCGCTGGCGATCGGCCTCGGTCTGATCGTCATTCTCAACGTTGCGAGCGGCGCCGGCCCCCCAGGAGCAAAGCCAGTTGCTGCGTTGGGCGTGTCTACGCTGGGCATTTGCGCGGTCAGCGTTTTCGCGCTTTACCTGTACATCTGGTATATCCGCCTGCTCATCCACTATCGCCGAGACTTTGCCAACGCGGCCGCCGAATCGCGAGCGCTCTCGGCCGTTCCACTGGCCAGGCCCGTGCATGAGCAGTGATTAGGCCGCAACTTCCGCCATCGTGCGCCGCTGAATCACCAGCGTGGCGGCGATCAGCGTGCCCAGCGCGAGGGCCAGCAAGCCCCAGGTCGAGACCGTCGGAACCAGCACGTTATTAACGCAACGGTTCGGATCCGCATACCAGGTGCCGGCGAAGACACTGCAATAGTTGTCCGTGGTCACCACGCATTCCGGCCCGGGCGGGCCCTGAGTGGTGTTAGCGCAGGTGCCCGCCGGCTCGCTGCAACAGTTCGTCTGTCCCTCGAACGCGCAAGCGGCCACGCCCGTGTCGTAGTAGTCCACGTCACCGTCGCAATCAATGTCGCAACTGTTGACGCATCCGGCGCAGTTGCCGTAGCGCGCGCAATCCTGCACGATGGCAATGTCGATGACGTTCGTACCGGCACTGTTGTTCACATCGCTGTTGCAGGCGCACGGCCCGGCCGCAACATAGGCCGGCTGGGCGATCACCGCCACCACTGAGGCGCCCACAAAGGACCCGACCGATCTTCGATTCATGATTCCTCCTCCTCCGCGGCAAACCACGGACTGTGACGAGTTCTCAGGACAGGCAGATGGCGCGATGGTACCATTGGAGCCGGACTGGGTCAACGTTTTTTTGGTCTGCCGGCGGTTCGACAGGAGTCGGCAGGAAGGATGCCTTATGGTGCAGCAGATCGTGGTCGTCGGCGCCGGAACCATGGGGTCGGGCATTACCCAGCTCGCGGCCACTCATGGCTGCAACGTGCATCTGATGGACGCCAAGCCCGAGTTCGTGCAGCGGGGGATCGACAATATCAGGAAGAATCTGGACCGCAGCGTGGAAAAGGGCAGGCTGTCTGCCCTCGATCGGAACGCCATTCTCGGTCGCATTCACGGCACTCAATCGACAATCGAAAATCGACAATCGACAATGGAGGTTGACCTCGCCATCGAAGCTGTCGTCGAAGACCTCGAAGTCAAGCGCGACGTGTTCCGACGGCTCGTGCGACTCGCGCCGAATGCCGTGCTGGCCACGAACACTTCGTCGCTGTCGGTTTCCAAAATCGCTGAGGCCGTCAGCGACCCCTCGCGGGTCGTGGGCATGCATTTCTTCAATCCGGTGATGGCCATGCCTTTGGTCGAGATCATCGCGGGTGCGAAGAGCGCTCCCGCGGCCGTGGATCTGGCGTTCAACACTGCCGTGGCCTGGGGCAAGACCGCCGTTCGCGTGAAGGATACGCCGGGGTTCATCGTCAATCGCGTGGCCCGTGGATACTACCTGGAGGCCCTGCGGCTGCTGGGCGAGGGCGTCGCCGGGATCGATGAAATTGACAACGTGATGCGCGTGCATGGCGGGTTCAAGATGGGGCCCTTCGAGCTGATGGACCTCGTCGGCCTGGACGTGAACCTCGCGGTCAGCACCTCGGTCTGGGAGCAGATGGGCCGCCATTCCCGCTTCGAGCCGCACGCGATTCAGCAGCAGCTCGTCCAGCAGGGCCACCTGGGCCGCAAGACCGGCCGGGGCTTCTACTCCTACGCTACCGAGCATCCCTTGCCCGCCTATCTCGTCGATCGTCGCAGCTTCGACGTGCCACCATTGCTTCGCGATGCCATTCGCGCTTTCGCCGAGCGGGCAGGCACGACTCGTCCGGGGGCTACAGAACAGTACCTCCTCGCCCGCATCCTGGGTGCGATTCTTAACGAAGCGGCCCTCGCCCTCGGCGACGAAGTCGCCACCGCCAGCGACATCGACCTGGCGATGATCAAGGGCACCAACTATCCCAAGGGCCCCCTTGCCTGGGCGGAGCAGATCGGGCATCGTACCGTGCGCGGCGTGTTGAAAGGCTTCAACGCGACCGTAGCGCCGGGACGCTACGAGCCGGCGGCGCTGTTCACTGACAGAAAGTGACGACCTCCAGGCGCCTGAGGCCCTTATGCCGTGTCAATGTCTGAACGTCCAGCGTCTATCGGGCAACCAGGCGGACGATTACGTCAAAAAGCATCTCAGGCTGGTTAAGCACGATACCGTACGGTGGGAGGGCTTGTTTCGCTGTCCGGAAACCGGGACCTACTGGAAGCAGTGGTATCCATGGCCCGAGGCACATGGGGGCGGTCCGCCGGAACTCACCCGCATTTCGGAAGAAGACGCTATGGCCTGGTTGGCGGCCTTCGGGAGGCCACCGATGCGAACGGCTGTCGTTGTGGACGCTGTACGTACAGCGGTGGGGCGATACGGCGGGGCGCTCAGCACCATCCGCCCGGATGAGCTGGCGGCGCTGGTCATCCGCACGCTGGTGGAGCGCACGGGCATCGATCCCAAGCTCATCGACGACGTCTATCTCGGCGATGCCAATCAGGCCGGGGAGGACAATCGCAACGTAGCTCGGATGGCCGCGCTGCTGGCGGGACTGCCTGACTGCGTTCCCGGATCGACGGTAAACCGTCTCTGTGCATCGAGCCTTGACGCCATCAACATCGCCGCGCGAATGATTGAGGCCGGGGCGGGCGACGTGATGATCGCCGGAGGCGTGGAGAGCATGTCCCGGGCACCGTTCGTCATCCCCAAGGCCGATACTGCATTCAGCCGTACGGCCGAGATCTACGACACGACGATCGGCTGGCGCTTCACCAATCCCAAGCTCGCGGCGAAGTACCATCCCTTCTCCATGGGCGAGACGGCCGAGAACGTGGCCAAGAGGTACAAGCTCTCCCGCGAAGAGCAGGACCGCTTCGCCTACGAATCCCAGATGAAATGCAAGAGCGCCGTGGAGGCCGGGCGTTTTCGAGAGCAGATCGTTCCCGTCGCCAACGAGCAGAAGGGAAAGGAGCCACTGCTCGTGGATCGCGATGAGCATCCGCGGCCCGAAACAACCATGGAGGGCCTGGCCAAGCTCAAGCCGGCCTTCGCCAAGGACGGCACCGTGACGGCCGGGAATTCCTCCGGCATCAACGACGGGGCCGCCGCCATCCTGCTCGTGGAGGAGTCCACCGCGAAGAAGCTTGGTCTTCCCGCGCTGGCCCGCGTCGGCGCCTCAGCGACGGCGGGCGTTGATCCTTCCTGCATGGGGCTGGGCCCGATCCCCGCGACGCAGAAAGCCCTGGCCCGCGCCGGCTGGAAAGCCCCCGATCTGGACCTGATTGAACTCAACGAAGCCTTCGCCGCCCAGTGCATTCCCTGCATCCGGGAATTGGGGCTCGATCCTTCGCGGGTGAATGTCAACGGCGGAGCCATTGCCCTGGGCCACCCGCTGGGTTGCAGCGGGGCGCGCATCGCCACTACGCTCTTGCACGAAATGAAGCGCCGTGGTGCCCGCCGCGGCCTGGCCACCATGTGCGTCGGCGTCGGCCAAGGTGTGGCCACGTTGTTCGAACGGCTGGATTGAATGCTCGCCACACGTTAGAATGCATGGAACCATGAAGACGAAGAGCTATCGTGCAACGTTCATCAAGCGCGACCGCTGGTGGGTCGGCTGGTGCGATGATGTGCCCGGCGCCCTCACGCAGGGCCGGACGCTGACCGAGGCCAAGAAGAACCTTCGCGATGCCATCCTGCTCATGCTCGAGCCGGTTCCGACGGCTCAATTGGTGACCGAGAATAAGCGTGTTTGACTACAGCAACTACATCGTGCGCGACCCGAAGATTTGCGGGGGTCAGCCTGTGCTGCGAGGTACGCGGGTCCTTCTTCGAACGGTTCTCGCGAGCTTGGCCGATGGAGATTCCATCGAGCAGATTCTTGCATCCTTTCCCACCCTCACACGCGACCAAGTTTCGGCGGTGATCGCGTTCGCGGCGGCTTCGGCGGAAGAAGACCTACCCACGTCTGGCACTCCCGCATAGCATGCGCATCAAGCTCGATGAGAACCTACCTGCCGAGTTGGCCGATATCCTTGGCGGGTTTGGACATGATACTGATACGACGCCTTCCGAAGGGTTGACAGGCGCTACGGATGAGGTCGTTTGGGCGGCGGTACAGTCGGCCCGTCGGTTCTTCATCACCCAGGATCTGGACTTCTCCGACATCCGAAAGTTCGAAGCAGGGACTCACCACGGGCTGCTACTCCTTCGGCTACGCGAACCGACTCGCCGTGGCTTGATTGAGCGCATGCGTGAGCTTTTCCACGACGAGGACGCGAGTTCGTGGGATCGTTGCTTTCTCGTTGCGAGCGATCGAAAGCTCCGCGTCCGACGGCCCTCAGTCCCATGACCCGTCAGCAACCACAAGGTGATCTCTACGGTTCGCTGGCGTTGCCTATGCGCATCAAGCTGCTGGGGGCGGTTTTCTTTACCTTCGCGCCTATGTCGGTCCTGATGATCTCGCATTTCGAGGAGAGGCGCTCCTGGCCGGCGATGGTCGCGTACATGGTGCTCAGCGGGTTCACCGCCGCGGGCTGGGCGTACAGCTTCATGCGCAGCCGCAAGTTTCTGTGGGTTCTGCTGCCCTCACAGGTGCTGTGGTTCATCCTCCCCGCGGTCGTCTTCCGGCGCGACTTTCGCAGCGGATTCACCCTCAGCTTCGAAGGCGTCGTCTGCATCGCCTTGATCGTCGTGGGCTATCTGCTGTTCATCAGCTACATCCGCCGCGAAGGCGCCCGAAGCATTCGCATGCGGACGGAGCTGGCGTTGGCTCAGCAGATTCACGCAGCTCTGATCCCACCGGTCGCCAGGACTACGCCGCGGCTGGAGCTGTTCGGTCGCTCGATCGCCGGCGCGGAAATGGGCGGCGACCTCATCGACGTCGTCGAGCGCGACGGCCAGACCGATGTGTTCATCGCCGATGTCTCCGGCCATGGCGTCAAGGCCGGGGTCATCATGGCCGTGGTCAAGAGCGCCATCCGCACCCGCCTCCGCAACGACCCCCCTCAATCCCCCCTTGTTAAGGGGGGAGGCGGGGACGTTCTGTCCGGCCTGTTTACGGACGTGAATCGTGTGGTCTGCGAACTGGCCGGGCCGGGCATGTTCGTCACCGCGGCCGGGCTGCGCTTCGCCCGCGAGGGCGACGCGCTCTTCTGCGGTGCCGGACACGGACCGATCCTCCAATTCCGTGCGGCAGCCGGCGACCTGCAGACGCTGGAGAGCGATCATCTCCCCTTTGGCGTTGTTCCCGACGAAGCCTTCGCCACCAAAACGGTTCCTGCCGAACCGGGCGACGTGTTCCTGCTGATGACCGACGGCCTGACCGAGGTCTTCGACGAAGAAGACCGGATGCTCGGCCAGTCGCCGATCGAGGAGCTGCTCCGCCGCCACGCCCACGCTCCTCTCGGCGAGATCTACGAGCGCATCCTCGCGGCCGTCCGCGCCCACGGGCCTCAGGCCGACGACCAGACCCTGCTTCTCGCTCGCGTCGTGTCGGGCGACGAATCGAGTCCCCGCGGTTAATCTACGGCCATGTCCCTGCAGTCGCTGATCGAAAACTACGGCTACCTCGCTCTGCTCATCGGCACCTTCATGGAGGGCGAGACCATCCTCGTCCTGGCTGGCTTGGCCGCCTCCCGCGGCTATCTGGATCTCAAGTGGGTCTTCGTGGTCGCCTTCATCGGCACTTTCACCAGCGACCAGCTTTTCTTTCACCTCGGTCACAAGAAGGGCCGCCCCTTCGTCCTCAGCCGCCCCAAGTGGAAGCGCCGTGCCGAGCGCATCCAGCCGCTGCTCGACAAATATCAAACTTCCGTCGTGCTCGGATTCCGATACTTTTACGGCCTGCGCAACGTCGTCCCCCTGCTGATCGGCGCGACCGGGTTCTCGCCTGGGCGGTTTTTCGTATTGAACTTCCTCGGGGCTTGGCTGTGGGCCGTCACCGTTGGTTATGCGGGCTACCTGTTCGGCCACGCCATCGAGGCGGTCATCGACGACGTACGCAAGTACGAAATCTGGATCCTCACCGCCGTGGCCTTCATCGGCCTGCTGATCTGGATGTACCACATTTTTCGCACCCGCAAAGAACTCGCCGCCCCGCCCGAGCCACCTACGACTTCAGTTGAATTGAGCAGTCGTGGATCAGAGGCCCTGAAAGGGCTGGATACTGCAGCCCAGGGCACCGCCCTGAGAAAACCGGGCGCGGTGCCTTCAAGCCCTGAAAGGGCGACCTAGCGGCGCGCTGGAAGCTGCTCCGATGCTATCGCCTTGCACCGGCGATCCGCCGACAAACCGGCTGCTGCCTAGAGGGAATGAAGGTCAGCCGTGCTGTTGGCCCGGGAAGCCTCATTCTATACTCTCTCGTGTGACTGCTCCCTCGTTGAAAGAGCTTGCGGAGGCTGCGAAGCTCTCCCTACAGGTTGGCGTCTTGGAGCTCGCGGTTGTCAGGCGCTGTGCGGACCGGATTATCGAGACTCAGAAAGAGCCGCCCGAATGGCTCATTGACCTTGCTCTCGAGAACGACAAGTATCGGGCAATGGATCTGCTCGCAACCGTGCCTGGCGAAATCGACCGGACACTCGTGAAGAGCCTGTGGTTCGCGCAGATCTGCCGTAGTTGTCAACGGCACGCGCTGACGCCACGCCAATTCGCGGATGAGCTTTGGCGCGTTTATCTGGCCAGCATTTCGGACCACGACACGCGCGCCGAACTTGCGACTCCGTACTTGTGCTACGAAGAGTTCGACACCAAACAATGCCAGTCCAACGACAAGGAACTGGTTCGGAAATGGGGACGGGGCGCGGTCGAGTCCGTTGAAGAATTCCAGAACAAGTACGCGCCTTTTGCGGACATCCTGGCGGAGCATTTTCCGGATTAGGCTAAAAGCTGTGTCGTCAAAGCTGGACCTCCCATTGCGTTACCTTGCCCTCGCCGGCGTCGGCGTCTTGTTTGCCATCCAAGCGATGATCGGCATCAACTGGGGCCTGCCCAGTCGCAAGATCGACAAGTACCTCTTCGGTGAGGGCGAGGTCTGGCCGGGGGAGAAGATCTATCGGCTGGCCGGTGCACAAGGCAAGTTCTCGCCCACGCGCGGGGCGGATGTTGATCCTGACCCGCTCAGCAAGACGCGCGTCCCACCCTCACCCCAACCCTCTCCCTTAGAGGG
>SBAX01000131.1 GCA_005240095.1 Phycisphaera mikurensis | reverse complement strand
GACAATCTGCGGGCCATGCCTCGCCTTCCCGTGCCTTTGGTCAGCGTGGTGATCGGCGAAGGCGGCAGCGGCGGAGCTTTAGGCATCGGCGTGGCCGACCGCATGGCCATGTTTGAGCACAGCATCTTCTCGGTGATCTCTCCGGAAGGCTGCGCCGCGATTCTCTGGAAGACCAGCGCCCAGGCTAAGTCCGCAGCGGCCGCTCTGAAGATGCGCGCCGCCGATCTTCTTGCCCTGGGCTTGATTGATGAGGTCATCCCCGAGCCGATCGGCGGGGCCCATCGCAACCACGCCGCTTCCGCCGCGGCCCTGGAAAAGTTCATCGTCGCCGCCCTGCAAGAACTCACCCCCCTTTCCACGGAAGCTTTGCTGGAGCGGCGTTTCCATCGCCTCCGCACGATCGGCGCGTCGTTCCAGGAAGTCCGCCAAACCCGCCACACGGCGTAGCCCAATCTCGAGGTGTTGTCGGCCACGTGTACCTCCCTATAGTTGGCTCGCAGGTAAGTATGGGAGCGCGGAAGCTTGCGATCGTTGGTGTCTGCGTCGTGTTTGCCGGCGGGTGTCCGGATCGCACGTTCGTGCCCCCGGACAGCGACGTTCTGTTCTCGGACGATTTCTCGGAGGCGACGCTTGAAGCGGGCTGGGAACTGGAGGGTGATCCGTCCGACATGAGCCTGACGGCCCGGAGCGGGTTTCTGCGCATGCTTGTTCCTCCCGGCCAGCAGACGCAATTCAGCCTCCTGCTCCGCGAGGTGACCGGCAACTTCGTCATCAGCGCGCGGATGGAATTCGATCCCGCGGCCGATCGACATGTGGCCGGGCTGAGCATCGAAGACGCGGACGGAAAGAGGCTTTCGTTCGGCCTGCTGCAGGCCAGCGGGGAGCGGGGGACGTTCCGCGGCGTGGTGCCCCTGGCTGAGGAATCGGCAGACCTGGATGTCGACGCCACGACGTTGGCCTACGAAGGCACTTCGATCTATCTTCGCATCGAGCGGACGTTGGATTCGTTTGCGCTGGCCTATAGCGCAGATGGAGAAACTTATACGTTGGCCGGCACGGTGGTGACGAATCTTTCCGACGACGTGCTGGTGGGCGTGGGCGCGGCAACGAGCGAAAACTGCATCGCCGCGTGCGAGGACATTGTCCCGGCGGATTTTGATTTCTTTGAGATTTCGAGAGTGGAATAGATGAACGACATGCGAATTGGCGGCTCGGCAGGAGCCTCGCCCTCCCACGGTTTTGACGCTACTTTTCTGCAAAACCTCCTGCACTCTTGCCTGTGCGTAATGCTGCTGGCGTGCTCTGCGCGGGCCGCCGACGTGGTCTTTCGCGACGACTTCGACGGGCAGCTCGCCGCCGGATGGGAGTTCGTTCGCGAGGACCCCAGCGCCTACAGTCTCAGCGATCGCCCGGGTTTCCTGCGAATCGAAAGTCAGCGGGGCGCTTTCGGAGACGGTCAACCCGTACAGAACCTGCTTCTGCGCGAACGGTCAGGCGATTTCATCCTCGAGACGCGCGTGGAGTTCGATCCCCAACGGGCTCTGGAATTCGCCGGTTTGATTGTGTACCTCGACGACGACAATTCGGTAGCGCTCGGACTGGCCTACGCGGCCGGCGAACGGGGCGTCTTCCGCGGCATCGTCATGGTCAGTCTTGAGGATGGCGCCTCCGGGGGGCAACGCCCCGGGGCGTTCTACGACGAGGATTCGGTCGAGAATCCCAACGTGGTCTACTTGCGCCTGCTTCGCAGCGGCGATCAGTTCGTCGCCGGATACAGCCCCGATGGCGTGACCTACAGCGACATCGGGTCACTCACACTTTCTCTGCCGTCCGCAGTGAGAGTGGGAGTCGGCGCCACCAACGGCGACTTTGAGGACTGTGGAAGCGACTGTGACGTGCAAGTCCCGGCGGATTTCGACTTTTTCCAGATCTCGACCTTCGGCGACGGCGACGATCCGACAGACGGGATCGTGCTGGAGTCGCTGACCATCGAGGGTGATGACGAGGTGCTCGGCGGGACGACGACGTCGTACACGGCCGTCGCCGAGTTCAGCGACGGCAGCACGCAGGACGTGAGCGAGGATGCCGAGTGGACCAGCGCCCCCCCTACCGCCGGTTCCATCGAAGGCGGCGAGTTTGAGGGGGCTGATGTTGATGAGCCCACGCAGGTGACCATCGTCGCGACGTACACGCACCTCACCTCCGGGGGCGCGGTGACGCGCACGGATTCGCTGTTGGTGTTGGTATCTCCCCCGCCGTCCGCGGGCCCCCGCGGTTGCGGAGTGGGGATGCTCGGCCTCCTTGCCCTGCTCACGCCGATCTGGCTTTCGCGTCTTATAGGACCTCTCCGCGCTCGCAGTTGAACCCCCCATCACCCGGCGTTATAGTCGGGTGTTTCCCAGGTCTTTCGATGTGGTAGCTGCGGGTGGCACCATCGGGGCTTGGAGGGGCCTAAAGGAAGCGTCGGAGGGAATCCCTGCCTTTTCCTAGCGGATTCGGCCGACGGGGTCAGTGCGCGGCGAGGGGAGTCGGTTCACCTCTCGAAGGAGGGTGGTCGTGGGCACAACATTGTTCGCCGTGTTTCTGGCGGTGTCTGCCGCCGGAGCGGAGGGAGACGTACCGGCGCAAGTCACGTTCGGCTTCGACTCCGTGGAAGTGCCGCGGGGCGATTTTGCCATCTCCAACTACATGACCGACGTCTACGGCTCGGCCGTATCCACGGACGGCGCCCGGACTGTCAACGGCAGCGGAGGTCTGACCGACGTGTTCATCGCCACCTCGCTTCAGCTTTTCCAGCGCGGCGACTTCATCATCGATTTCGAAGAAACGCCGATCACCGGGGCGCAGTTCGAGGGCCACGTCCTCGACGCCACCCAGGCGGAGGACTTCAGCTTCCGCGCCTTCGCGGGAGATACGCAGGTGTTTCTGTTCACGCGCAACACCGGCGAAGAAACCTTCGACAGCGGGTGGCTGGAGTTCCCCGAGCCCGTCGATCGCGTCATCATCTCGGACAGCGGGCGCCGCGACGTGGGCATCGACGACTTCACCGTGCAGCCCGCCCCCGACCCGGCCACGGGAATGCTTCTGCTCGCCGGCCTGGCCTTCGTATCCGCCCGCAGGCGAGGGCGCGTGTAAAGCGCGGGCCTGCGCACTACGGAATCTGTAGCAGCGAGAGGGCCGCTCAGCTACCTCGGCGCGGCGATGGCCAGCTCATCCACCACGCGGCGGATCGATGGTACGCCGAGCACTTCTTCGAGCATCGCGTCCGAGATGAGGTCCCACACATTGCGCGGCAAGCTGGCTTCGACGCCCCCATCGGCGTCGTCGGGATCAGTCAGCAGAAAAAGCAGCTCGGTGAGCCCGGCCGCCGCGTAGCTCGGACCAGGCGCCCACCCGTCGCCGTCGTGGTCCACGTACGGATCGGTTTCCAGGAACTGCTCCGCTTCGTGCATGGGAGCCTTGAGTCCCAGGACCTCGTTCATGCGATTCAGCACGAAGTTGGCCACCAGCGCCTGTCCGGTATAGCCCGGATGCACACCGTCCAAACTGAAGCCGCACCCCCGAGTCCACTTCCGGGAAAGCACCTTCCCCCCGATCTCAACTTGAGTCTCGCCGGCCAAGGCGCTGTTGAGGAACCCGCCGACGTCCACAACGTACACGTGCGGATACATCGCCGCCAGCGACCTGATCGACCCGTTGAAGGAGTCGATGCGAGCCATGATGAACGCCTGCTCGGCCTGCGAGAGGACCATGTCGTCGCGCTGCACGCCGTCCTGTTCAAGGACCTGGTTGACGTACGCGACAGAGTAGCCCGAATCCAGCAGAGCATACATGAATCCGAAGGTCAGAATGGCGACCCGGTCGCCGCGGAGGGCCTCGGTAATCGGCTCGTCGGGTTTGGCTACGCGGGCGAACGTCGGCGGCACGGCATAGCTCGGATGGAGTTTGCGGAGGTAGAACTCGAGGTCTTCGGAATCGAACAGATAGCCGACGGCGCTGTAGTAAGGGAGGGTAAGGACGAAGATATCGACCTTCCCGGCCGTAAACGAAGGATGGCTGGTCAGCCGTTCGAGCAGGTATTCGTACTGGGCGTGGAAATCACTGGCATCGGTAAGGAACCGCTCGATTTTCGGCGGGACATACGAATCGCTGGAGAAGATCCCCCGTTCCTGGGCGACGCGCAGGAGCAGGCGCAGGTCGCGGTTGACCTCCGGCTCGATCTGTTCGACGGGTATGGGCAGATAAGTCGGGTTCTCCCCACCCCCGCCCAGGGCAGCACCGCCGGAATCGTTGTTGCCGATCCACAGGACAACGATGGCTCGATCGCCACCGCTCGCCGGCGCAAAGCGTTCCAACAACCATCGAGCTGCATCCATCACCGTCACGGGCTGCCGCGCGAGCACGTTGATGGGGTACATTACCTTGTCGTACTTGGAATCGAGCCGCCGCGGCAGGATCGCGTCGCAAACCAGGCTGTCGTCGGGCAAAGACTGTGACGTGCCGGCACGCTTGTAGTATGCCAGGCCTTCCACGTTGAAGCTGTCCGCCCCGTCCACACCCAGGTTGGTCGGAATCCGCAGCGGCGCGATCCGCTCCTGGTGTTCATCGAACAGCGGCTGCGAGAACGTCAGCGGGATGACCTGATCAAGAGAGTCGGCAACGAGCTGCAGGTAGGCGTGAAGGGTATTGACCGAATTGTTCGTGCCGTCCATCGTGCCGTGGGACAGACTGTCCCCGATGCCGACGAGGGTTGTAGAACTGCCCGTGCTCACTACGCGACCGTTCGGTGCGCTACGGGGGGCAACGTCTTCGGCAAACAACGGAGTGGGGGCAATGACACAGGCCGCGAAGGCCATGACCCAACGCATCTTTCGACCCTCCCGTCGAATCCCCGCCGGTGGAGGGGAGAGAAAACCTACTTCCTTCTGCTCAGACCGAGCAGGGCACAGCTCATTCACCACCCGGTAACGCCGGTGAAAATGGCCATGAAACCCAGGATGGGCAAGGCCCATCGCTCCCACCCGCTGGCGCCGAGGGCGAATGGGGCGGCGATCACGGCCAGGCCGAACGCGACGTACACGACCCGCCAGGTGGAACTCAGATTGGGGGTCAACTTCATGGCACTCCTCCTCCAACAGCCGGAGATGATACCCCGCGGGTCGAGTCCAGGCATGGGCTCGCTGCCGTGGAACACGCGGCTTGCAAACACCTTTTCGGGCCGCTATCATTCCGGTTCCTTTTAGGTGCGAATCCAGTTTCGGTTCGGCAGTTTTGTCCTGGAACGGTGCGGCAGCCGGCAAGGCCGGGCCCGCCGTTCGACAGAAAGGTGTGGTCGTCAGTGCGTGCAATGGCCGAGCAGCAGGTGTCGGCATTCCTGGCCAACAAGCCGGGGGTGGTGGCCCATTTGTGTGCGGCGCTCGCGGAGCATGGGGTGAGCATCCGGGCGATGACCGTGCTCGACACGGTGGACATCGGCACCATGCGCATGGTGGTCGACGATATCGAGGCCGCTCGCGAGGCGCTGGACAACGCCGGGGCGGCCTATGTCAACGTGCCGGTGATCGCCATTCCCATCCCCAACGGCCTGGGCGGCTTCGCTCAGATCGCCCGTACGCTGGCCGCCGCCAACATCAACATCGAGTACGTGTACGCGACGGCCGTGCCCGGGACCGAATACAGCCTGGGAATCTTCCGCGTCTCCGACCATGAGGCAGCCCTGGAACTCGACTTCGACGTGGCGATGCCCGAGCCGGCCGGGACTAGAAACTAGAGACTGGAAACTAGAAAACTAGAACGAAGACGGGGGAATAACGCGCGGAGCTCGATTCTCGCGCGATTGTTATCATGTTGGTGATTCGACCCTCACCCCGCCCTCTCCCTGCCAGGGAGAGGGACTAAATAGACGTCGTAGCGCACGGTGCGCGCACGGATCGTGATGGAGGGGTCCGGCGCCAACGGCGGTGCCTCGGGATGACGCTTGACGACCACGCGCTTGCGGGCAACACGAAGCGCGACGTTGAACAATTCGGCTGCGTCTTCGTCCCCTCCGACCAGCCTGCGGCACATGCGCATCTCTTTTTTGGCCAGGGCGCTTCGATCCGCGGGCTCGTACATAGGATCAAGGTAAACGGCATCAACAACTTCGCCCGATTCGGGCACTTTGGCGAGCAGCTCGCGCGAGTCACCCAGCCGCAGGTCAATCCTGCCCAGGATGCGCTCCAGCGAGGCCCTCTGTCCCCGGGCGCGGCGCATCGCGTCCTCGACGAGTGCGAAAAGCACCGGGGAGCGCTCGATGGCGGTCACCGTGCAGCCCAGGCAGGCCAGCAGGAAGGCATCGCGAGCCAACCCGGCGGTTGCGTCGACCACCCGCATGGTCGGGCCACGTAATCCGATGGCCCGGGCCAGCGGCTGGCGGCGGCTCTGGCCGGTGAGGCGGCGCGTCGCCAGCGACCCGCTGAGGAAGTCCACGTAGATGGGGCGGGCACGCACGCCCCGTTCACGCAATTCAAGACGGTGCGCGGTTCGAACCAGCAGGAACTCGGCGTCGCCGGGTTGATCGGCACTCTCGACAAGTGCAAGGGACATCCGCCGGGCGAGGTCCTCGGCCGCGCCGCGGACCTGCGGCGCGTCCGGGCAGACCACCACACTCCCTCGCACCTGTGGATCGTTCCTTCGAGCGGAGTCAGAAGACATGGGCTGTTTAAGGAACGGTCGCCGGCCCGGCCAGAGCCTTCCAGTCGTCGCGACGGAAAGCCACGAGTACCCATACAAACACGGGAGCAATGTACGCCGTCACCGGCGACAGCACGGCGACCTTCAAGCTGACCTGCACGAGCGTTTTGGACCAGGGAGCGAGGGCGAACTGATTGAGCGGGTCGGGATTGCTGAAGACGTTGAGAAGGTGCAGCGCGAGTTGCAACCCGATGAATGCGCTGATCAGGCACAGGCCCGCGAGCAATGCCGTCAACCTTCGCCTCCACGGCACAGGCGTGGCCAGAATCAGTGCCGCGGTGAAGGCCATCGGCAGGTAGGCCATGTTCCGCGAGTTGCGCTCCAGCTCGAACGTGCCGGTCTGGCGCGTGCGGATGTTCTCCAGCCTGATGTCGAAGTCCAGGGCGCTGTTGTTTCCTGAAGGTGGGTCGATCGGCCGGAAGTCCACGCGACCAGCGCTGCCGAAACGCCAGAAGGACAAGTCCGCCATGGCGCAGAACGCCGGCGTGTAGGCGCTGCGAGCCACCGGCCAGGCGGCGACGAGAAGGACATAGACAGCGATGACCTTGACGAAGAAGAAGGCGACCTGACTCGCTCTCAGGGCGAGCGGCTGGGATGAGGGCCAAGGCGTTGGTGTCTGGCGTTGCCCCTGCGACGCGCCTGATTGCACGGTTCGACCCTCACCCTGCCCTCTCCCTGCCAGGGAGAGGGGATGGTCGCGTGGCCCACAAAGCCCAAGTCACCCAGAAGAAAAGCGACAGAACGATAAAGGCCGGCTGCCAGACGTCCACGTGCATGGTCTCAAAGGCGCTAGGCCAGAACACGCCCGTGTAATAGAGACTGATGATGCGGACCAGATTGATCACCAGCAGCAATGCAGTGCCGATGAACAACGCCGGCAGCTTGGATGCGAAACTCGTTGGAAAGGCCAGCACGGCGGCTACGAAGAGGGCGGCCGGCTCGATGGCGTCGCAGCCGTGAGCAATGTTGATCGAGTAGCGACGACTGCTGATGTTCGTTTCCTGGTTGGTCGCTTCTTCCCCGAACCAGTTCAGGATGGCCGTGGAGGCCTTGGCGTTGGCCTTCTGCAAGCCCGGCAGGGCCTTTTTGTTGAGGTAGGGGATAAAGGTACAGGCATAGAACAGACCCATCAGCAGGGCAAAGAGCCCCACGAACTGAAACACCGGCTTCTTGTTGTAGAACCAGTCGAAACGCCGGCGCGCACCATCACTGCCCTGCCGCCCGGCCGCCAAGGAATCCGCCCCCGATCGATTCACGCTACCCCCTTACCGAACACGTGGCGGATCATACCACGGCTCGCCCAACTCCCAAAGAAAAGCCCCCGCTGTAGTATCCCTAAGGCGGGGGCTTCCCCGACACAGTTCGTTTTTGCCCATCGAGGCCTACGCCACCACAGTCGCGCGGCGACGCATGATGACTACTGTTGCCGCCGTCAGCACCAACAGCGCCAGCACCACCAAGCCCCACTGCGAGACGGCAGGTATGTCGATGTCGTGCGGTGCACCCGTGAGATCCTTCCGAATGCAAAAGTCACCCAGCTTCTTGGCCTGCCCGGGGTTCTCGACACAAAACTCATCGCCGAAGAAAAGGCCCGGCGCCCCGCCCGCAGCCGTGCATGCCGCCGCGTCGACCACGTTCAGGCATTCGAGGTCCCCGTCGAAATCAACGTCCCTCGTGAAGCAGCAGTTCCCCGGTGGGTCTTGGTTGGGATAGATCCCATGCGCAGCTAACAGTACAGCGCAAAGTTGCTATCCAAACACGAGCGGATTCGATGGAGGTCGATGCCGCGTCGTGACAGTTCTTTGATCGTGGCCCGCGTGTGG
>SBAX01000088.1 GCA_005240095.1 Phycisphaera mikurensis | reverse complement strand
GGACGCCGGACCGCGGCGTTTCGAGGATCCGCCAGGCGACGCTCTCGCACGACCGACCGATCCGGGTGCTGCCGCCGCGTTCGACACCGAGGCGCACGCCCTGCCCGATCTGATCGAGGTTCGGATCGGTCGGTCGTGCGAGAGCGTCGCCTGGCGGATCCTCGAAACGCCGCGGTCCGGCGTCCTCGTCACCCACAACCAGCGCAACGGCTGCGCACAGAAACAGGACGAGCAAGGGCCCCAGCAGGCGCAGCCTGGAGCTACTGCGCCGGCCTCTGCGCCGACTGCATGCGTGCCGGTACAACGGCTGGTCACGACATGGACATCGCATGGTGAGACTCCGCTCCAGCGGGATTATGCCAGCGCGTCCGGCCATGGGGCAGGGCGATAAGAACGTTCTGATTTTGTTCCGCCACGGGAGCGCCTCCCTTTGTAATACCTTAACAGAGGCTGCGGAGCCTGCGCCGCGGGGGATGTTATCGCACTTTGCCCTCGCCGCTTCAACGATCGGCAGCCTGGATGGGAAGCAACCCCATGCGCGTGCTGGCATACTGCCACGATGGCGTCGGTCTGGGTCACCTCCGCCGGACGCTCAACATCTGCCAGCGCCTCAGCGCTGACTTCGCCCGATCGACCTATCTGGTGGCTACGGGAAGCCCGTACATCTCGTTGTTCAGCCACATCCCGGGGGTGGATTACCTGAAGCTGCCTGCCTTGCGCAAGGTAGCCGCCGACACCTACATCCCCAAATACCTGGACCTGGAGGAAGGACAATTGCAGCGCTGTCGCGAGGCGCTGCTGTTCGAGACCGTTCGACACTTCGACCCCGACGTGTTGCTCGTGGACAAGGCGCCGGTGGGCGTATGCGGTGAGCTGACGGCGACGCTGAAATGGCTCCGCCGGCACAAACCCCAGGCGCGGATTGTGTTCGGCATGCGGGACATCGAGGACGAGCCGACGGCCACAGTTCAGCAGTGGTCGCACCTCGGCGTGCCCGACATGCTGGAGAGCTGTTTCGACGAGGTGTGGGTCTACGGGATGCGGGACGTCTTTGATGTGGCCGTGGAATACAAGCTTTCCGCGCGGATCCGGGAGAAGCTTCGCTTCATGGGCTATGTGGCGCGTTCGAGTTGCGCCCACAACGGCTGCGCCGGGGTGACGGCCCGGCAGGTGCTCGTGACCGTGGGCGGCGGTACGGATGGGGCGGACGTGCTGGGAACTTACCTTGCAGAAGCTGCTTCGCGTGTCGCCCAGGTTGGCGGACGTTCCGTCGTCGTAAGCGGACCGGATTTGCCCCCCGACGCAGCCGAGATTCTTAGCCGCCAAGCCGCCGGCTTGTCGGCGGTGGAATGGATCGACTTCGCCCCGTGTCTCTGCTGCTTGATCCGCCGTAGCGCCCTGGCTGTCTGCATGGGGGGGTACAACACGCTTTGCGAGATCGTCACCGCGCGGCGGCCGGCGCTGGTGATCCCTCGAACCCGTCCACGAATGGAGCAGGCGATTCGCGCGAAGCTCTGGGAGCAACGAGGCCTCGTGCGAGTCATCGATCCTGCGGAGTTGAACGCCCACCGCCTCGCCGAAGAAGTGCTTGCCGGCTTGGGCAGGCCGACCACCGCGGACGCCAAGCTCCTGGACCTGGGGGGGTTGGATCGCGTCTCCGAGCGGCTCGCGGCCTTGATGAACGGAGGAGGCCGGCGTGCGGCTGCTGTACCTGTGCACTGACTTCGGTATCGACCCGCGAGGTGTCAAGGGAGCTTCCATCCACCTGCGATCGATTACACGCGCGCTTTGCGAGATTGGCCATGAAGTTCTCCTGGCTTCCCCCAAGGGCGGCGCCGGCCCGGACCACCCCGCTCAGCCGATCGACGTGAGCCCTATCGAGTCGGTGGACAAGGGCCATAAGTCGTTGAAGACGTGGCTTTGCGACCACGGCCTTACCGACTCGATTGCCCGCGAGCTGCGACCCTTGATGTACAACGTGTCGGCCGGCGGCGCCTTGCGGGCGGCGCTGGCCGATCGCCCGGTGGACGCAATCATCGAGCGGCTCACCCTGCTTGGCCTCGTTGGAGTCGATCTGAGGGACGCGCTCGGCATCCCGCTTATTGTGGAGATGAACGCCCCTCTGGCCGACGAAGCTGAGGCTTATCGCTCGCTCCAACTGCGCTCGCTCGCCCGCGAGATGGAGCGGCGCGTACTCGCGAGCGCGGACGCCATCGCCGTCGTCTCTGACGAACTTCGCGGGCGGCTGGTGGACAACGGCGCTCCGACTGGCAAAGTACACGTAGTTCCCAATGGCGCCGATGCGAAGACCTTCGCCACCTTGCCGGCCGCAGAGGAATGCCGCGCCCGATGGGGGCTCAATGGCGGCTTCGTGGTCGGCTTCGTGGGCAGCCTCAAACCGTGGCACGGAGCTGAGGTGCTGGTCCGCGCGTTCGCCGGGCTGCAACGCAGCGATTCCACGGCAAAGCTGATGATCGTCGGCGAGGGGCCGGACGCCGGGTCCCTCCGGGCGCTGACTGGCCGGCTGGCGCTTAACCAGAGTGTTGTGTTCACCGGTGGGCTGCCTCACGCGGAAGTCGCTTCCGCACTGGGCGCGATGGATGTGGCCGTCGCCCCCTACGCTCCCGTGCCCGGGTTCTATTTCTCGCCGCTCAAGTTGTTCGAGTACATGGCCGCCGGACGGTGCGTGATCGCCTCTCGTTTGGGCCAGATTGCCGAGGTCATCGAGGACCGGGTGAACGGCCTGCTGTGCGACCCCGCCAACGCGGTCAGCCTGCGGGACCGACTCCTCGAAGTGCACGCCAACCCTGCGCTGCGTCGGACTCTCGGAGAGGCTGCGCGGACGACGGTGCGTAGCCGCTACACGTGGGGTCACGCCGCCCGGACGATGACTGCCGTCATTGAGCGGGCGATCGAGGCTCGATCGACTGCCAAGGCGCTCCCGGTGGAATCGAGTGGATAGGGGCCCGTAAGCATGGGACTGGCCATGACAAGTTCAGCCCCGCCCACACCGTCGCGTCCGCTCCGCGTCGGGTACCTCCTGCGCATGTACCCTCGCTTCAGCCAGACGTTCATTGCTAACGAAATCGCCGAGCTGGAACGGCAGGGTTGCGAAGTACACATCCTCTCCCTGCGGAAGCCGACGGACGGCATCTTTCACGAGGCCGCCTGTCGTGTGAAGGCTCGCGCCGAGTATCTCTCCGAGACGCCCCACGGACAGTGGCGAAGGATTCTCCGCTCGTACTGGAGTCACTTTCGTCGCAACCGCCGGGGCTTCACCAAGGCCCTCCGCATCCTGCGAACGGACTCTACGGGCGAATGGTACGACCTCGCCCGGGCGGTAGAGGTCCTGCGCTGGGCCAAGAAGAAGCGGCTGGACCACATTCACGTGCACTTCGGCACGAGTGAGGCCTCGGTGGCACTCCTGGCCCATGTACTTGGCGGAATCTCGTATAGCCTGACCCTGCACGCCTTCGACATCTTCCGCGAGAACGTCAACCGTGCCCTGCTTTCCGAGAAGATCAATCACTCGCGGTTCACCGTTACCGTCACGGAGTTCAACCGTCGATTCCTGATGGAGAGCCTGCCCAACGTGGCGCCGGCGCGTGTGCGGGTGAACTACAACGGGATCGCCCTGGATCGATTCGGACTTCCGCGAGTACCCGACGAACGGCCGCTCATCTTCGGACTGGGACGGCTGATCGAAAAGAAGGGGTTTGCCAACCTGATCCGCGCCGTAGCGAGGTTGCGGGACGAGGGGCTGTCCGTTCAGTGCAAGATCGGAGGCACGGGCCCTCAGGCTGGGGCATTGAAGGAGTTGATCGCCCGCAAAGGTTTGGAATCCGCGGTGGAACTTGTCCGCGCCCTCAGTGAGGGTCAGGTCGTAGAGCTGCTGCGTCGAGCGACGTGCTTTGTGTTGCCATGCGTGCGCGCCGCGGACGGGAACGTGGATGCTTTGCCCACCGTTCTACTCGAGGCGCAGGCCGCCGGTTGCCCGGTCATCACTACGCGACTTAGCGGCAATCCCGAGATCGTCGACGACCGAGTCAGCGGTTTGATGGTCGAGCCGGGAGACGTTGTCGCACTCAGCGAGGCGATTCGTACCGTGGTCACGGATGCCGGACTCGCCCGCTCTCTCGCGCTCGGCGGGCGGCGACGGGCCGAGGAGCGCTTCGACGCCCGTCGCAACGTGGGCGTCCTGCATGGGTGGTTCCGCGACGCCTGTGAGTTCGCCGAGCAGAGCCAGAGAGCTTCGAATGAGGCGGTTGCCCCGCTCATGGTGGCTACCGCCTGAAGGCTGTCAGGAATGGGATTTCGCTGGCGATTCAAGACTCGACGCGGCAAGCTGGACCTGAGCCGCACCCATTCGGTCTGGCGCCGTTTTCGCAGCTACACGCGGCGTGAGGTCGGGTCGCTCGCCGGCGCGCTCGCGGCTGCAAGCGGCGTGATCGCGATGCAGCTTGCCGCGCCGTGGCCGATCAAGGTCATCTTCGATCACGTCTTGTCGGACCAGATGGGCGGCTCGTGGATCGGCGCGGCGCTCTCCCGCGTCGCTCCCAGCCGCCTCTCCGCCCTGGCGTGGATTTGCACCTCCGTTCTGGTCATCGCAGTAGCGGACGCCTGCTTCGCCTACGCCCGGGATGTGCTGCTGGCGAAGACCGGCCAGCGGGTCGTGGGGCGCCTCCGGCACGACCTGTTCAAGCACCTGCAGCGCCTCGCCCCGCGGGACCTGGAGAACCATCACACCGGGGGTCTGTTGATGCGCCTGACCGGCGACATCCAGATGCTTCGGCAGATGCTTGTAGGCGCGATCGTATCGATGGGCGAGAACGCGCTCCTGATCCTGGCGATGGTCGCGGCCATGTTCTGGCTGAACCCCGTCCTCGCCGTCCTAGGAATCTGCACCGTTCCCGTGACCCTCTGGGCGACTCGGCGCATCTCGCGGCAGATCACTCGAGCAACGGACAAGCAACGGGAACGGGAAAGCGAGATCGCGTCGATCGCCGGAGACGTCCTGGGCGGCATGGCCATCGTGCAGGCCTTCAACCGCGAACCCATCGAGCAGCAGCGGTTCGCCCGCGAAAACCGTAGCTCGATCCGCGCCGGAGTGAAAACCACGCGGCTAGAGTCCAGGCTGTATCGGGTCGTGTCCCTGGCGTCGGCCGTCGGTCTGTGCGCCATCCTGTATGTCGGAGTGCGACAGGTTTTCACCGGGAGTATGACTGCGGGCGACCTCCTGGTGTTCCTTTCGTATCTTCGGGCGGTCAACAAGCCCATGCGGAACATCGCCAAACTCGCCGGGCAGCTTGCCAAGGCCACGGCCTGCGGGCAGCGCGTCGCTGAGATGTTCGCCATAGTCCCATCGATTCAAGACAGCCCCCAGGCACGTCCTCTGGAGCAGGTCCGCGGAGAAGTTACGTTCGATCGCGTCTCCTACGAATACGAGCAGGGCATTCCAGCCCTGTCGGAAATAAGCTTCAGCATTGCGCCGGGCGAGCGCGTGGCCCTAGTCGGTCATACCGGCGCGGGAAAGTCCACGTTGGTAAAACTGTTGCTTCGCTTTTGCGACCCCACCGAGGGAGTCGTGCGGCTGGACGGGCGCGACCTTCGCAGCGTGACCTTGCCGTCGCTGCGAGGCGGCATGGGATGGGTCCATCAGGACACCGTCCTCTTTGGCATCACCGTCGCGGAGAACATCAGCTTCGGATGTCCCACCGCTGACGAGGGGAGGATTCACGCCGTTGCCCGGGCCGTTTGTGCGGACGAGTTCATTCAACTGCTGCCCGATGGTTACGACACGATCCTCAAGCAGGGTGCCTCCGACCTTTCCGGGGGCCAGCGGCAGCGGCTGGCGCTGGCCCGGGCGCTGCTTCGCGAGCCGGCGGTTCTGCTGCTTGATGAGCCGGCCACTGGACTCGACGCCCGAACGCGGCGCGTCGTCGAGCAAGCCTGGATGTCGGAGCGTAACACGGCGACGACCATCGTCATCTGTCATGCTCTCCATGACATGGAGCGCTTCGATCGAATCGTCGTGCTCTCCCGCGGCCGGATCGCTGACCAGGGAACTCATGAGGAGCTGCACAAACGAGGCTGCACACTGTATGCGGAACTTCTGACCGAGGGCGAACATCGACCGGCTTGGCGAGTACGGGGGGCATCGTGAGCCTGACCATGCTGTCAGCTTCGGTCGACGATCCTGTACTAGGCGATGTGCTCACGCACCTCGATGCCGGCAAGCTTCAGAAGCTGCTGCGAGCGGGACTTCCCGATGCCGGCGACGGTCCAGGTGTCATTGTCCCGCTCGATACCCTGTACCACCCCGGGCGGTACGTGCGGCGGTCATTTGCGGTTGTACGCAGTGCGGATACGCCGCTGAGCCGCGTCTGGCCGGAGGGCGAGCTCTTCTACGTTCACTTTCCGGCGCGCCAACCCATGTCCCGTCGCGGGCGGATCTGTCGAGCAGAGAGCACGGAAGTCGAGCTCTACCGCTTTCCGAACGACCGGCGGTTGCGAGGCCTGCGTCGCTTCGCCGCAACGAAGCTGGCTCCGCAGATCTGGCAGCCGTGGCTGGAGCAGGCAACCCCGGGCGCGCGACTGAATCCTGCCACGCTGCAGCGGCGGTTCGTGCGCTATTCGCCGGAATACAAGTGGATCGTCCGTCTCCGCGCCGAGGTCGAACTTCCCGGCGCCAAGGACAGGGTCAAACGACGCATTGCCGTTCGCTGCGCCGCACCGAAGAGCTGCCGGCAGTTGGCCGAGCGTCACCTCGCCGTCGCCGCAGCCTTATCCGGCTGCGAAAACGTGCGCGTGCCTGCCCTGATCGGGGTCAGAGACGATCTGGGCGTGGTAGCGGTGGAGTGGGACCGCGGGGATCCCTTCATCGACTGCCTCAAAGCAGACGACACGATGATTGACAGGTTCGCTCACGCTCTGGGCGCCTTCCACGCAATGTCCGTGCCCGGACTGCCTCTGCAAACGCCCGAAGGACTGTGTACGGCGTCTCGCGACGCGGGGGTCGAACTGGGCCTGGTCGTCCCGGAGTTGGCGGGCGATCTTGGCGGTCTCTCTGTCGAGCTATCTCGGCGTCTCATCCAAAGCGACGTCCCGGCCGCCGGAGTCCTGCACAACGATCTGCACCTAAAGCAGGTCCACGTTCGCCGCGGGCGAATGACGTTTCTGGACCTGGAGCGAATGGCCTTGGGGGACCCGTTGATGGACGTAGCGAATCTCGCCGTACAACTGGCCATGCTTCCCGATCAGCCCGGTTGGCAGATCGATCGGGCCCAGGCGGATCGCTGGATTGCCCGGTTCCTCGCCGCGTGGGCGTGCCGCACGGGCCAGTCGCTCGATCCGCGGAGGTTCAGGCCGTACTGCGCGGCTTCTTTCCTCAGATTCGCACACGGGCGAATGCGTCATCTGCGGCCCGGCTGGCGCCAGACTGTGCGCGCGTGCGTGGAGTCGGCGGATAAGCAGTTGTCCGACAACCGTTCCCTCGAGGCGATCCGTTGATGAGCCCGGCATCCCGCCAGTGCAACGGTCTGTCAGTCAAGAAGCTGCTCGATGCGGCGTTCTTGGAGCCGTTCCTGGCTGAGTGCCCCGGGATCCGCTGGCCGGACGGCGCTTTGCCGTCCCGCTTTCACATGGAGAGGCTCTGGCCCGTCGCGGAGGATCGCGTGGCCATCGAATGGTCCTTCGAATTGGGGACGCATGGTCGGTGTTCCCTCTTCGCCACACCGACTCGGCCTACCGACACCATGGTCCGGGATACCTGCAACCTGTTCCACTCGTCTGGCGTGCTGCAGGGGCTGCGCTTGATGCTGAACCCTTGGCCTTTGCTCATCCACACCCCGGATCAGGATCCGACGCTCTCCCAGATGTCCACTTTCCTGGATCGACCCGATTCCGTGCGCGACGCGCTACGCGCCGACGGCGTGATTGATTCCGCCGAGCCCGCCGGGGCCGACGTGCGGCTCGTATCCTACCGCGCACGCCGACGGGCAACGCTGCGGTTTCACCTTCCTGGTCCGCCCGAGGCCCTGGTTGGCGGCAAGACCTTCCGCGATGGGCGAGGGGAACGGATCCTGCGATGGCATGCCCAGCTGGGCGAGCATGTAAAACGGGCCTCGGGCGGCGAAGTCGGCGTGGCCGAGCCCATCGGCTACATCGAAGTCCTTCGGCTTGCACTTTTTGTCTGGTGTGGAGACGCGACAGGATCGCGACGACCAAGGTCCGCAGGCGATGCCATCAGGGCCCTCGCCCATCTGCACAGCGCGCCACCGGACGGGCTGGCGCCGTTTATCCCGGACGATGAGCTCGTCGTCCTGCCGCGATGGCGATCCGTGGTGGCCGCCGTTGATCCCGCGGTCGGGCGGCTCCTGGATGGACTCATCCGCGCGCTTCGGGCCGCAGTACCCCCCGACGGCGCGGCTACGGCTACGATCCATCGAGACTTCCACAGCCGACAGGTGATCTCGAATAATGGCCAGATCGTCGTGCTGGACCTGGACACGGTTTCACGCGGTGATCCCGCGCTGGACGTGGGAAACCTCCTGGCTCATTTGTGGCTCGATGCCCTGCAGCGCGATCAGGGTGATGTCCGGCGATTTGCCGAGGACGCCGTGCGACTGCTGGCCGAGTATCGAGGAATGGGAGGGCGGCTCACGCGGGATTCGCTTCGATGGTACTGGGCCTCGGCACTAATCCGGCTCGGAGCCATTCATGCCTTCCGGACCGCCACGGCGCAGTGTTCGCCTGCTCTGTGGCGCCAGGCGGCCGAGCTGCTCCACGCCTCCGACCGCGGCGACCGGTCTCCCAAGCCGGGGGACGACCGGACCGCCGTTCTAGGAGATGTCGATCCCATTCTCGCGGAGGTGAGCGGTTGATGGACGCACATTCACACCGCAGGCAACCCCCGGTGGCGACGCCCGCCTTCACCCTGATCGAGCTCCTGGTGGTGATCGCAATTCTGGGCGCCCTCATCGGCTTGATGATTCCCTCGCTTACCCGTGCGCGCCAGCAGGCAAAAGACACGCAGTGCCTGTCGAACCTGCGGTCGCTTTACGTCACCCACACGACCTACCTCCACGACTATGACCGATTTCCGCCGCTCAACAATGAAGAGGACGACGGCGCCTGGCAGTACAACTACCTGATCTACGACGGCGGCGATTTCGATCAGAACTTCGGTCCGCTGATCGCCGACGGAGCCAACCTCGACGACATCAAGGCACTGAATTGCCCGGTGCAGACCGACGAATACCATACGCCGGGAACGGCGTTCAATCCCTGGCCGGTCATTCCTATGCGGGACACCCGCGCCAGCTGGGCTCGTCGCTACCACCTCACCGGTAAGACTCTTTCCGAGATCAAATCCACCATCGCCATGGCCTCCGACCTCATCCACTTGCCCGACGTGATCCGCTCCGGGCACAAGACCGGCGTCAACGCGGTCTACACCGACGGCCATGCTCGATGGGTCAAGGACCCCAGGAAGATGACCCACAACGATCTGGTCACGCCCTTCGATCGCCTCAACAACGAAACCATCAAGGACATCTGGAAGATCATGGACGAAGCCAAATGAGCCATATACCCGTCCAAGTGGTCAGATCAAGCCGCAACCGGATCGCTGGTTCTGCTGGAGTCGTCGTCGTCCTTCTCGTCACCGGCGCCGTCGGGCTGTCGCGTTATTGGCGTGATCGGGTGGTCCCGCAACTACCCGACGCCCTCACCAGCGCCAAAGTTGAACATGTACGCGGCGGACACAAGATCGTCCTCGACGACGGCCAGGACGTACTCTACGCCGGCATTCGCGCTCCCTACGCCGACGAGCCCCTGTTCGACGAAGCTCTCAAGCGGAATACCGAGCTGGTCGGCAGCAAGAAAGTACGCCTGCGTTACGACGAAACCGCCAAGGACAAGAAGGACCGCCTGCTTGCCTACGTCTGGGCGGACGGCGTTTTTGTGAACGAACTCCTCGTACGCGAGGGGCTTGCCTACGTACAGCTCACAACGGGCCATCGCCGCTTCGAGAAGGAAATGCTCGCCGCCCAGGCTCAGGCCCGCAAGCATAAACTCGGCTTGTGGCGATTGCCCGCGCCGCCGAATGAAGCTCAGTACGCTGCAGATCCCAAATACGGCAACTTCCATCGATCGTCCTGCGAAGAGGTTCCGAAGATCAAGCCTGAGCGCCTGGTCAGCTTCTCTAAGCGGACGCAAGCATTCGATGAAGGTTTCGCGCCATGCCATCAATGCAGACCCTAGCCAGTGAAGCGCGGGTGCGAACGCCGGCCACCGAGGGACCGCGTAATCTCCTGCTGATCGTCATCGACTGCCTTCGGGCTGACCACGTCTCCTGCTACGGCTACCATCGTCCGACCACACCCACCTTAGACCGCCTCGCTCAGCACGGTGTGCGCTGGAGCTACGCTAATAGCGCGTCGTGTTGGACCAAACCCTCCGTGGCGTCGCTGTTCAGTGGCCAGCACCCCACTGCGCACGGCGCCGTGGGAGGCGTCAAACGGAAAGCGGCTGGCTCGGGAGCAACGACGGACACTCTGCGGTCGACGGCGCCGACGCTCGCGGAGGACCTGTCCGCCCGAGGCTGGCGGTGCGCTGCACTGATGAACAACGTCCAGCTGGGGTCGTTCACGGGACTAGACCGGGGGTTTCACGTCTATGAATCCCAGCTTGGAAAGGCGGATCACATTATCGAGGCCTTTTGCGATTGGGTGCGCGATCAGACGCACCACCCATGGTTCGTGTATCTCCACTTGCTGGAGGCCCACTGGCCCTACAAGCCCCGCCGGCGACACGTACGGATGTTCGGCGGCGACCGGGACAGCAATGTGTTCCGCGATTTCAGCGGTCGCGACTTCGGCCGTCTTCGCCAGGCGGTCTCCCGCAGGGAACTCGCCCTGACCTGCGAACAGATTACCCACATGGTCCAACTTTACGACGGAGCGATCCGCCGTTTGGACGGCAAGATCAAGAAGATTCTCGGAATCCTTGAGGAGCGCGGGCAGCGGGATGCCACCCAGATCGTCGTCACCGCCGATCATGGCGAGGAGTTCCTTGAACACGGCAGGATCGGTCATGGACAATCCCTATACGAGGAACTCATCCACGTACCGCTGGTCACGTGCGGTCCCGGCAGCCCTTCCGGGATCGTTATCGAAGAGCCGGTCAGTCACGTGGATCTCGGTCATACGATGGTCAAGTGTGTGAGCGGCGAGACAAGCATGCCCGGCCGAGATCTATACTCGCCAAACTCAGCATCCGCCCCGGTTCTTGCGGAAGTCAAGACCGCAGCGCGGTATCGGCAGAGCCTGCGTGAGGGCCCATGGAAGATCCACCGCACCTACGAACTCAATGGGAACGCGGGTCAACCGCCCACTCTTGTGGCTGCCGCAGTCGGCCCAATCCATGCCAAGCGCGTCGAGCTGTACAATCTGAGCGTCGACCCGGGCGAGCAGAACGACTTGTCCGAAAAGCTGGAGTTTTCCGACATCCGCGCAAAACTGACATCAAAACTCACTGATCTCTCGCAGCAGACGGCTGCGGAAGGTTCCGACGATAGGCCGGCAACGATCGAGCTTGACGACTGCGTCGTGCGTCGCCTGCGGGATCTCGGGTATCTGGAGTGACCGGTGCCCCCGCAGGAGCTCGGGCCCCAGCTGGAACTGCCAAGAACACGCCGCCTGCCAGGGCAGCTGAACCCGTTAACCGCCAATCGATTCCGGCAGCATCGGCCGGCCGTTACCATGAGCGCCCGGCCTTCGACTGCGTTCCCAAAGATCGCCTGCGAGATGAGCAGGCGATCTTGGGGCTCGACCGCTCGGTCGCAGCTTTCGGGACTTGGCGGGACATGGGCTCGTTTCATCAGGAGAGTCTCAAGTGCAAGCAGCCGGCTCAACGGACGCAGGCGGGGACCCCGATGACGGCTGTCGGGTACGATCCTTAAGTCATCGACAATCCAACTTGTGCGTCGCGGGCGGGGGGGCAGAATCACCCTCGCCCTTCCCGAGACGTTTCTTGGCGGCGAGTGACTCAGAAGGTTCAGTTCCCTTAAGCCGTCCCAGACAGACGAGCAGCGGCTCTTGCCGGAGGAGGATCCCATGTTACTCTTCCGACCGCCATATTCGCACAGTCGTGTCTCCGGAGCCGGAAGCGAGCATGCGCCCGTCGGGGCTCCAGGCGATGGACCAGACGTAGTCCTGATGTCCGCGGAGGCGGACCAGTTGTTCGAAATGCTCGCTGTCCCAGATGCGGATCGTGCCGTCGCGTCCGCAAGTTGCGAGTCGCTTGCCGTCGGGAGAAAAGCGGGCGTCAAAGATCTCGCCGATGTGCCCGTGCAAATTGAACAGCTCGCGCCCGGTCGCGACGTCCCACACCGTCAGTTCATCCGCCATGGTTGTCGGTGCTTGACCCGCTACCAGCCTTGTGCCGTCGAGGTTGAAGGCCGCCCGATGGGCTCCCTCGGCGAGTGCGCGGCGCATACCCGGATCGTCGAGCGAAATGAGCGTAAGTTGCGACTTGGGCCCAAGCGTGCGGGCGATCCACCGACCGTCGCGAGAAACCCGCGAGTCGACGAGGTCGCGCAATTTGCGGAGCGGAATGGTCTCGACGCTGTTCGTCTCGAGATTCAAGACCTGTTCCTCAGCGCCGAGATCACCCGGCAACCAGATTTGCTTCCCGTCCCTCAAGAATGCGGGAGTTTCCAGCGGCCCGGCGCTTCGCTGCGGCAGGCGGACGTACTGGCCTGTCGTGAGATCCCAGAGAAACTCCTCCTCGCCCCATAAAGTTGTCGAAATCAAATGACGACTGTCCGGGCTGAAAGAGAGTGAGCGAATGGCGGCCGCGTGGGCTCTCAGCGCTTCTTTTGACGCCAATCGAAGAGGTTCGACGCTACGTTTTGGGGAGTAGATGATTAGTAAGACCGGTCGGCGATGGGTTCCATAGGGTCTCGGGTCAAGACCGGTCATTCAAACCCGCATCAGTCTCCGCAAAATCCGCGATTCTGGCTCAAAAAAGGAGATTTCTGGCGGGTCGTAATTGCTTTTCGATTCCTCCCGCGCCCCTTCGAATAGGCACCTCCGCGGTCTCGGCGTCTGCTTCACTCCTGGACACGATCAGGTTGCTCGGGCCGGCCACCGCAGGGATGCCAGCTTGACGGCCGGGGGCAACCGGTCGTCTTGCTTCCCGAAGATCGCCTGAGAAAGGAGCAGGCGATCTATCGTGACTAGGGAATCGCCGCGACCTCGGGAGCGGAGTCTGCCGCTGGCCGAATGGCGTGCGGCTGTGCCGCGAATTGAGTCGCGCTGCGCAGGCGCCACATCTGCCACGAAGCCCAGAGAAACGCGACGCCTGCAATGGCGAACGGCCAAATGAAGCTGTCCGTCATGCGATAGATGAGCATGCCGAGCCCCTGGGCGAGTATTCCGCGCAAGCCCACGAGGCTGGTGTGGATGGCCACGTACTGCGCGACGCGGTCTGGTGATGGAGCGAGCGTGACCGGCCCCAACATCCAGCCGATGTGCACACCGGCCATTGCGGTCCCGTAAATGACTGTGGCCACGCCAACCATGGTCACATCGTTGCTGAGCATGAGTCCCAGTGGATAGAGCGCAAGCCAGGCAAACGAGAGGCCCGAGGTGCGCGCCGCGCCGACACGATCCATGACCCATCCCATCGGATAGGTCATCACCAGCATACAAAGCGGGTAGATGACCTGCGTCGCGCCGGCGAAGGCGGTGTAGCTGAGTTTCAACCGGTCGGTGGCGAGCACGGGAAGCAGCGCGTTGCAGATCATCCAGCCCACCCCATAGGTCATGAAGGCGGCCTCGTAGCGGTAGAACGTCCGGTCGGAGCGCAAGATCTCGCGAAGATGGACGAGTGGGCGAAAGACGTCGCCCAGGCGAAGGGGCTCGGAAGCGAGGGATCCCGGAAACCTATCGCGAGCCCCGGTGATGTGAACGAGCCGCTGCAACATGACCACGCCCAAGCCGAACGCCCCTGAGGCAGTCGGTAGATACCAGCGAAAAGCATCTTCGTTGACATCCAGTGCGTGGCCGAAAATGTAGCTGGCGATCATCATGCCGACGAACATAGCGGAATTGATCGAAGCGTAAGCCCGGCCGCGCAGGTGGTCGCCGTAGAAGCGCTTGAGCAGGTCGCCTGCCACCGGCGGCCAGCCAGCGGCGCCGATAGCCGCACAAACGAAGCAGGCAAGCAAGTGCCAGAAACTCTGGGCGAAAGCCGCGGCGGCGAGCGGCAGCATCGTGCATGCCCAGTTGATGACCAGGTAGCGCCCGATCGACGTGCGACGCAACAGCGCGTTCCAGAAAATGGAGACCGTCAACAGCGTGGGCGGCGCCGCCGTGATCATCAGCGTTTGCCAATCGTCGGCGCCGAAGCGCTTGCGGGCGAGTACGGCCATGATCGACGAGATACCGAACCACACGGACTGGATCAGCACGTTGGCAAGCATATGGTATGCAAGGACCCGCCCCGTTGATGGGCGGTGATGCGGCGGACCGTTCAAAGCGCCTCCTCGTGTAATGCGTGAAAGCCCATATCGAGCGTACGCCGTGCGTTGGTTCGATCCCAACCGATGCTCGTCCAACTGTATTGGCGCACCGTCTTCGAGATTTCAGGCTATCCGTGGACACAATGCAAATATCACCGCCGCGACCGCGAATTCTCCGACGAGCATGCTTGCGGTAAACTATGATCCACAGATGAAATCCGCCGGTCGCAGTTCAAGCCTCGCCGTGTGGTCGGGGGTATTGTTGTCCTTGCTCGGGCTTGCCCTGATCGGTTGGGTTCTTTCCTCGCTCAATGATCTGCACGCGAAGCTGTCCGCCTTTTCGCCAAAGTTCGCGTCGGTGCTCATTGCACTTGTGCTGACGGCCCTGCTGCTGATCCTCGGGGTTGGGCTGCGCTTTCTCTGGACGGCTCGGATGACCGACAGACCGCCCTCTCCGGATGCTGCTGTCGCCGCCGACGTGGCCACGGCGGCTGAACAGAGCCTTGCCGCCGCGGGACGACAGATCGAGCTCATCCCCGATGAGGTCGCCCGACGCGCCCTTTCCGCCGAACCTCGCCGATGT
>SBAX01000398.1 GCA_005240095.1 Phycisphaera mikurensis | reverse complement strand
GGTCTGACCTCGGCGACGGCAGCAGCCGCGGCGAACCAGACCAACGTGACCGCCATGGAAGCCCTGACCGTCTCTGACGGCTTGGCTGCCAACGTGACCGCGTCGCGTTTCGGCTGTGCGACCTCGGCTTGCACATCGACCGCGCTCTCCACGGTCAATCTACAGGCCGGCTTCACGGGCGCTGTGACCCTGACGCTTGGCGCTACCGGCAGCACAGTCAACCTCGGCGCTCGGGCGGCCTCCAACGACAGCACCGCCAACGGCACGATGGACATCCCCGGGCTGGGCACGAGCGATACGGTCAGCTTCAACATCAACGATTCGGACACCAACAGCGCCTACGTCTTCACCGGCATCGAGACGTTGAATATGTCCTCGAACGCCCGTGGCGACGGGAATGCGGCTGATGGTGGTCTGAACAGCGTCGGCGGCGCCCTGACCCTGACCCCGACCTTCGGGACGGGCACCATCAATCTGACCGGTGCCACGAACCTGACGATCACGGGTGCGGTGACCGCGGGCACGCTGACGGCGACCTCCTTCACCGGCAACCTGGTGATGTCGGCCGCGTCGGCGAACGCCATCGTCATCAGCAGCGGGTCGGGCAACGATACGTTGTTCGGTTCGGCTGCCGGCGACTCGCTCAACGGTGGCGCGGGCACGAACGTGTTCGAGGGTCTGGCCGGCGTCGACTCCGTCACGGCCGGTGCGGGAATTGACACTGTCCGCATCTTGAACGCGGGCGCCAACGGCGCCGATCGCAAGCTGGTCTCCGGCTTCACCGCCGGCTCCGGTGGCGACGTGGTCAACATCGATGGCGACGGGCTGAACGTGCTTGATGGCACGGACAACTTTGCCACGGCCTCGTCCATCCAGGCCCACGGCAGCGCCGGCAACCTGACGGTGGCGGCGGCCAGCGAGATCGTCCGCATCACCGCCGGCACGGTGGCCAACCTGACCGAGGCCAACTCGCTCAACGGCACCAACCTGCTGACGGCGATTGGCGGTACGATCACGGTCCAGGCCAACGGTAACGAGCATCTGTTCCTGATCGCCGATGCGTCCGGCAACACGGGCGTGTACTACGGCGACGCCGGTGCGGATACGGGCGTGGCGGCTGGCGAGCTGACCCTGGTCGCGGTGCTGCAAGGCACAACGCTGGCCAACTTGGTGTTCTCGAACTTCTCGAACGCCAACTAGGCTTAGCCAAGCGGGTTCGCGTGAACCCGCAAAAAAGTAGACTCAATCCCGGGCCCGGTGGGTGTGATGCCCACCGGGCCCTTTTGCTGGAAAACTGGAGACTAGGAGGGGCGGTCAGGAGCGTGGTTCTCGGGCGTTGCCCGATGGCTCAGTCGGTCAAGGGACGCCGTTTTGCCGCCCGGCGGCACGGAAGTATACTCAGGGAGTGAGGTTATTCTTGTCATGACCTATCGTGGACATGTGAGAAACGGCGTCGTCGTGTTGGACAATGGATCATCCCTAGCTGACGGGACGGTCGTCAAGGTGGAGCCTCTTGACGCTGGGGCATTGGCGGCTGGCGAGCTTCCCCCTTTGTTTCATATTGGCGAGCGCGCCAAGAAGACTGGCATTCCAGACCTGGCTCGCAATCATGATCACTATCTTTACGGTCACCCGAAGGCCGACTGATGGCTGAAGCGGTTTTTCTGGGAATTGAGTATAGTATAATCGAGGGCGATGCGTAGTTACACGATAAGCGATGGAAGGCTCGTGCTCGAACTCACCGAAGCTGACGAGGGCGGGTTCGTGGTCACTTCACCTCTTGACCCGGAGTTGATTACGGAGGCAGAGTCGGTCTCGGAGGCGTTTGAGAACGCCCGCGACGCGATCAAGTGCCTGCGGCAGGCGCGGCGGAAGTTGTTTCGTCAACTGGCCCACGGCACGGGTTGACGGGTTTGTCGCGTGGACCGACGCAACCTCGAACGGCATCTCCGGAATCATGGGTGTGTGCTTCATCACCACGGAGCCAAACACGATATCTGGGTGAATCCTCGTACCCAGGTGCTTGTGCCGGTGCCTCGCCATCGGAGGCTCAAGATCGGAACATGTCGTGGGATTTGCCGGATCCTTGGAATCCCCAAACCGGGTTGATAAGCTTTCGCGGCAAGTTCGTTGTACATTGAGGCTTTATTGGCTTCGGGGAAACATTCGTGAAGGAAGCCCCGACTACACATGTTCAAGCAAAGTGTTTCCTGACTTCCTTGACAGCCCCGCACGAGGCCTTAAACTCAAGGGAGCGCAGGGATTGTGCGAGTTTGGCTTCATGGATGGTTCATGATCGCGTGTAGCGCGGTTCGTTTTCGATCAGGTTGCGCGGGCTCACGGAGCGTTCGCGAAGTTCGGGCGAGAGCAAATCGGCCCCGATATTCTCGGGACCCGTTTTGCGGATCCGTGGTCGGTCCTGCGTAGGTTGCATTGTCGTTGCTGGGACTTGGATGCCGTCTGGCGGTTACGTAGCTGACCCGTCAGCGGCGCGGGGTGAGCCTTTGGATTGCTGTGCGAGCGCGGGTGTGGGCGTGCTGCGGCGGTCATCGCCGTGCAGGTTCTTTCGCGCGAGGATGGCCCCCTGAGGTAGCACCCGTATCGAAGCCACCGGCCCTCAACCGGCTTGCTGCCAGGCAAGCCTCCGATCCAATCCGATCCGTCCTACCGTGATTCTGCTTACGCTGGATTGACTTCGCGCCGCGATGGTCGGTCGAGTGGCCTCGGGGGCCGCTTCGCCCCACGTAATGAGCGGCACATGAACGGACGAGTGGGACATGCTACTTGAGGGCGTGCTGGCCCAAGGCACTTCCCCCTGGAGCGCGGCGCTGGCCGGGGCGGGCGGGGCAATTGCCGCCCTGCTGGCGGGCTACCTGCTGATCCGCTGGATGTGGCGGACGAAGCTGGTGGCGGCACGCAGTCAGGCGGACAAGGTCCTCATCGATGCCAGGGCCGAAGCGGAGGTGGTTTTCAAGAAGGCCGAGGTCGACGCCAAGGCCGAGTACCTCCGCGGGCAGGAGCAGCTCAAGGTCGAAGGCGACGCCCTCCGTGCCGAGATGCGCGAGCATGAGAAGCGCCTCGCCAAGCGGGAGGACAACCTCGAAGCCAAGCTGGACACCCTGGTCACCAAGGAAAAGAACCTCGAGCAGGCCATCAAGAAGCTGACCTCCCGCACGGATGAGGTCGCCCAGCGGGAGCAGGAGGCCGAGGCCCTGCTTGCCCAGCGCCGCGAACTCCTGCTCAAGACCAGTGGCCTGACCGTGGATGAGGCCCGCCGCACCATCCTGGAGGAGCTGCGGCACGAGGTGGACCGCGATGCGGCCGTGTTGGTCGAGAAGGCCATGAACACGGCCAAGGAGGAGGCCTTCCAGCGCTCCCGGGAGATCGTCCTGACCGCCATCCAGCGCTACGCCGGAGAGCACACCTGCGAGAGTACCGTCTCCACGGTGGACATCCCCAACGACGAAATGAAAGGTCGCGTAATTGGCCGCGAGGGGCGCAACATCCGGGCCTTTGAAAAGTCCACCGGAGTGGACGTGATTGTGGACGACACGCCGGGCGTCGTGCTGGTCAGCGCTTTCGATCCCGTCCGGCGGGAGATCGCACGGCGCTCCCTGGAGCGGTTGATCCAGGACGGGCGAATCCATCCCGGGCGGATCGAAGAGCTAGTGGAGCAGGTGCAAAAAGAAGTCGAAGAGGAGCTCTTCGAGACGGGCAAGAAGGCGGCCCTCGAGGCGAGCGTGGGGGGATTGCACCGCAAGCAGCTGGACCTTCTGGGGAGGCTGCGCTATCGGACCAGCTACGGGCAGAACGTCCTGCGGCACAGCATCGAGGTGGCGTTCCTCTGCCAGTCGATCGCCGACGAGCTGGGCCTGGACGGGCGGCTGGCCCGGCGCTGCGGCTTCCTGCACGACATCGGGAAGGCCATCGACCACGAGGTCGAAGGCAGCCACCAGAAGATCGGGGCCGACTTCTGCAAGCGATTCAACGAACGCCCCGAAGTGCTCAACGCCATCGAGGGTCACCACGGCGACATTCCCTCAATCAGCCCGTATACGCCGATCGTCATGGCCGCCGACGCCATCAGCGCCTCCCGCCCCGGCGGCCGCCGTGAGTCGCTCGAGCGGTACGTCCAGCGCTTGCAGCAACTCGAAGAAATCGCCAAGGTCCATCACGGCGTCAAAGAGGCCTTCGCCATCCAGGCCGGCCGGGAGATCCGCGTCATCGTCGATGCCAAGCGGGTGGACGACGCCTCCGCCGCGGCCATCGCCCATGACGTGGCCAAGAAGATCGAAGAGCAGATGACCTACCCGGGCGAGATCAAAGTCACCGTCCTCCGCGAAGTCCGCGCCGTGGCCACGGCGAAGTAGCTACTGAGCAGTTTTCGGCGGTAGGCCCGAAGGGCCGCCATAAATCAGCGTGTGCCGAGCAGGTTCGGCAACCGAGGGGTGAAAGTCCCCTGCACAACCCGGTGGAGGTGAAGTGCGAGCG
>SBAX01000221.1 GCA_005240095.1 Phycisphaera mikurensis | reverse complement strand
GTCGAGCAAGTCCCGCCCGGGCAATCCATGTCCACATCGCACGGCAGGGTGTCCCGCGAGCCGCCGGCGCACGCCCCGCAGTGGTCATTGTTGGCACAGAATTCACCCTGCCTGGGCCCGCTGCTGCAAGTACGCACGCACAGCCCGCCACCGCATGGGCCGTTGTTGGCGCAGGGGGTCACGTCGCAAGAGACGGTCGGCGGGCAGGGGCATGGTCCGCCGAAGGGGTAGGCCTGGCTCTTGAAGGCATTGACGGCGTTGGCAATGTCCAGGGCATCAACCTGAAGCAGCAGGTTGAGGACGTCGTCGCGGATCTTGCCGGAAACGGCGGAGATCGCGCCGGGCAATTCCTTGAACTTGTTAACCAAAGCGGTCACGTCAAGGGCATTGGGCTGGGAGAGGCTCTGCCCCGGATCCTGGAAGGGGCTGGCCACATCGGCCCAGCGGGCGGTCCGCAGCTCCAGGGGAGGAGAGTAATCGGTGCACGTGCCCTCGTTGCCCATGCAGGTGGAAGCGAAGGCCTCGACGTGGTAGCGGGAGCTGGGCACCACCTCGGCCCCGTAGACGTGGAACGTACCCAGGCTCGACCAGTCGCGATACACCGGCGTGCACTGTAAGCGTGCGGCATAGTAGACCTCCGCGGCGTCGGGATCGGCCGCGGCATTGTAGAACACCGCCGGCTCGCCGACCCAGCGCACGCACCCGGCGGGGTCCGTACACGCGGCGCCCACCTCGTACGCCGAGAAGTTCGGCGGCGGACAGCACGGCAGATTGGGTGGAACGGGGCTTTGCAGGTCGATCATGCGGACGGCTAAGGCTTCTGTCGCGGGAGGAGCAGCCAGCCGCGCCCGAACGAGCCAGTTCCCGGGTAGCCCAAAGTTATCGATGGTATCGATGATCTGTGTGCCAAGATTGTCGGGATCAAAGATATTCTGGGAGTCGTGGAAGAAGGCCCACGAACGCCCCGCACTGGAGGACGAGTCCAGAGCAGCAGGGAACCGGACTTCGTTATCGAGAGATTGCAGATCCCCCATCCCAACGTAGAAATCTGCTCCGGCAGGCACGATTACTTCCGTGGGCAGGTAGTGCGTGGCAAATGTGCCGTTGTTGGCATGGACGCCGCCGGGCAAGGACCAGCGAGCCACCCGTACGGCATTGGTCATGTTACCCGTGGCCGCCGCATCTACCCAAATGACCGCATCGACGGCATCGCCGGGGACTACCCCAAATGCACCGCCAGGTACTCCAAACGCAACCTCCACTGCCGCGATGGTCAACGGCGCACCGGAAGTATTAGTGAAGCGGTTCGCCCAGCCAAATGCCTGGCCATTCGCACCGTCGCCGACTCCGATCGTGTCTTCAGCAGTCCCGTCATCCACGGAATAGCTCGCCCCGAGCCTGACCGGGACGGACAAGCCGATGAACCGGTTCTTCGAGGGGAGTGGTCCGGCTAGAGGAGCTTGGGGATCGCACTCGTCAGGCACGCCGTTGGCATTCGTATCATTGCCCGCAAGCTGGCACTCGTCGGGCACGCCGTCTGACTGACAGTCGGCGGCGCCGGAAGCGATGTCACACTCATCGGGTATCGTGTTCGGCTGGCAGTCATTGCTGGTGCCGTCGGCGATGTCGCACGTGTCGAACACACCGTTGGGCTGGCAGTCCACACCCAGCTCGCAGACGTCAAAGACGCCGTTGCCATCGCAGTCCGCACCGCCGGGGGGCTCGGGCGTCTCAGTGAGCAACTGGAAGGCCATGTTCGGCGCGGAACAAGTGGGTGTGATGGATGACCAGGGCCCGTACAACCAATCCGGACCGGACATGGAGAGCGATGTCTGCAGCGCAGCCCGTGTTCCAATCTCCTGGCCGGTCGAATGCCAGCCCCAGAACGAGCCGCTGGCGGCATTGGCCGTCGGTGTCTCCACGCAGGTCCCCCCGGAATCAACCCATTTGCGCCCTACGATGGCCTGAATGTCGAGGTCGTAGGCGAAGCAGGCGGTCTCGTGGAAGCCGTCGGGCAAGGCTGGAGTGACTGAGTTACGGCTGTCGGGATACGCATGGATCAGACAGCAATTGGCCAAGTCCACGCGATACTCGTTGACCGGGCGCGCATCGCACGAGGCCAACGGGACCAGGCGAATCGCAACCACGGACCTGTCGCAGAAGTAGAGCCCCAGTGGCGTTTGGGCGGAACCACCGGGGCTGAGCGGTTCGTGGAAGCTGATCAACCAGCCATCGATGGGGAAGACGGGAAGAAGCTGGCAGGTGTTGGAACAATCGTACCCGTTCGGCGGATCGCACTGTTCCGTCCCCTCGACGACGCCATCCCCGCAGATGATGCTCTGGCAGGAGGCATTGCAGGTGACGCCGTCGGGCGGGTCGCACTCCTCACCCGGGCCTACACTACCGTCTCCGCACACAATCGGAGTGATGTCCAGCGTATAGTCACCGCAATCGCCGGGCGACCAACCGTCGATGACCACGTAATAGGTGTTTCCTGCGGTCATCTGAACCGAAACCGCGGACACGAAGGGGTCCGGAAAGCTCGGTGTCGAGCAGAGATCGTCATTGCACGCCTCGAACACGCCGGATTGATACGGGCCGCAGGCGTTCTCATACACGTAGAGCTTTGTGTCGTACGCCGAGTCGGCGCAAAGCGAGATCTCCGCGTTGGTGTTCACCGCGGGCGTGAATGCATATACGACATCACGTGCCCCGACGCCATCGATGAATGGACAGATCTCGTCGTAGTCGTCGACGAACGCGCAGGTATTGCCCGTATCGCTATAGGGCACTGAGGCGATGGCCGTTGCCGTGGCACAAGTATCACCGCCCACCACGGCTGCGGATGGCGCGTCGCGCCAGGTCGGCACGGCCGCGGCCGCGTGGATGACTGTGCCCGGAACCGTCGGCGCTCGACGCGGTGCCGAGTCCGCTGCCTGGACGGCTGACGTGGCGCCCGTGTTTGGCGGGGCAGCCAGGTCGCTGCCCCACCACAAGATGCCGTGGATCACGCGGCCATCGGACACGAAATCGTCCGCGTTGACTACGTTTGGACTCAGGTCCGACCAGTCGAGATCGGAAGCGATGATCTCGCCGGTGTTGTCCGGCGGTTGGTTGAATTTGGCTTCCCCCGGCGATCCGATGCAGCTCCAGCTCGTGAGCACAGCGTCGAACCAGCAGTGCATGCGACCGAATTGATGCGTACTGAATTCCGTGTAGCAGGAGTCCGGTGCATAGCCCATGTAGTTCTGTGGATCGGTCGGCCCCCAGCCCACGCCACTGCATGGATCAGTGCCGCCCGGGGGGGCACAGGCGAAGGTTCACCGGCGTCGGAGCGGTATCGGATGCGAAATCGCCCGTGGTGTCACCGTCGAGTCCGTCGGCGCGCTCCCAGCAAGCGGAGCACTGGGGAACTTCTGACACCCCGTGATGTGTGTGCCATAGACCGATGCAATGCCCTACCTCGTGGGTGAGCGTGCCCTGCCCGGCTCCGAAGTAGTCGTCTTCGATGATGATTCCGCCGAGATTCGTGAGAGCGTCAGGGTCCCAGGGGAACGTTCCGACGCCGAGATAACCGCCTTCGATGTTGACAACGTAGACATTCAGTTTGGTTGACGCGTTGTTGGCATAGCTGCTCTTCATCGCGAACTCTTCAGCATCGGCGAAGCTGCGATAGGCGGAGTCGTTGATGAACGTTGTGGTCGCACAGAACTGGATCTTGGACGGGGCGAAGTCGCTGTTGAGTGTGGCGACCTGGGCATCGACGTCGGCTTGGGTCGCAGCGGGGTTGGACCCGTCGTTATTGGCGAACACGTTGAAGTGAATGTTCAGCGAAAGGACCGGCGTCGAGCTCCCCGGTATCCAGGAATCGCGCACCGCCGGAACGTCGCACGTTCCTTGCGTCAGACAAGCGGGCCCACCGGCCACTCCTCCGAGCCCCTTGGCCTCCCACTTTCGCTGCGTGTTGCACCACTCGATCCCTTGGCCCAGCAGCGCGAGGGGGACGATCCCCGCCCGCAGATTGACCTTGTCGAGATCGGACACAGCACCTGCGTCCGCGGGCAGTTGCCACGCAGACAGCGCCGGATCAGTGGTTTGCGGACTCACGCTCCGAATGGCCATGCTTGCGCCGCTCGGACCTGCCCGAACACCTGCCACCGTTAGGATGCCAATAAAAGCCACCCCAGCACCCGACCAGAGAAGCCCCGTGCGCGACATGCGTGCCCTCCTCCCTACAGCAGGCCACCGAATGAGTGTCTTGAGAATGTTCCGATAAACCCCAGGATAAGCATTGTCTGGCTCGATTACAAGGAAAAAGTGGGTGCGCCGCAGAGCGATGTAAAGCCGGAGTGCAGCTGCGATCTGAACTCCTTTCCCTAGGGCGCGGAGCCGCGGGAAGCTGACTATGACGGCGTCTGCTTACGGCGCGCAGCGTCCGCACCGATCGCGACAGAAGCCCTGCGTGTTGCATGTCCCCGTGGTGCACGTGCCGCCATCGCACTGGGCATTGCTATCGCAGGGGATGCCCGGACGCGTACCGCCCACGCACATGCCGCAGTGCTTGTTCGACGTACACAGCTCACCCGCACGCGGACCGGCCGAGCAGGTCTGCAGGCAGAGATTACCAGCAGGCGCGCAGGGATTGGTACCGCTGCACATCGTGGAGTTGCACGTCACCGTCGACGGGCACGCACACGGACCGGCATACGGATAGGCCCCCAACTTCTGGTTGGCCACGATCGCCTGGATGTCCAGAGCGTCCACGTCACGGTTGAGGTTGGGCAGGTTCGGCTGAACCTGGGCCTCAATG
>SBAX01000297.1 GCA_005240095.1 Phycisphaera mikurensis | reverse complement strand
TACTGGCAGACCACATGCGCGATCCTGATCCCCGGCACGCTGCTGGCTTCATGGATCGACTACACCCAGCGCCGTGTTCCGAATTGGCTGAACCTGGCGCTGATCATCGTCGGCTTTGCCACGCAGGCCGCCTTTTTCGGGTGGGCGGGTGCGGGCACGGGCCTCCGGGGTCTGCTGACCGGATTCGGTCTGTTGATCGTGCCCTGGATGATGCACGGCATGGGCGCCGGCGATGTGAAGCTGATGGCCGCCATCGGCGTGTGGCTGGGGCCGATGCTCACGCTGTATTCGTTCACCTTGGGCGCCGTGATCGGCGGGGTGACTGCCGTCGTGATGATCGTCTCCACGGGCCGGCTGCGGATGGCCTGTGCGAACATCGGCCTGATCATGGCGAAGTGTTCGAATCCTCAGACGGTCTTCAGTGAGGTTGGATCGGCGAAGAGCTTCGGCGTCACGTCGCAGTTGCTCCCCTACGGCGTGCCCCTTACCGCGGGCACGCTGGTGATCCTCGCGGCGAGGACGCTGGGTTGGTGGGGAATGTAAGAATGTCCGAAGAGCGAGAGCTTCGGATTGTTAGTGCAGGAGTCAGAAGCCATGAGATGTTGGAATTGCATTCGTCGGCTGGTGGCGTCGCGTCGAGACCATCGAGTCCGTGCAGCGGCGGTGGTCGAATTCGCGGTCGTGTTGCCGCTGCTGCTGACCATTCTTTTCGGAATCATCGAGTACGGCTGGGTGTTCATGGTGCGGCAGACGCTGCAGACGGCGGCGCGCGAAGGCGCGCGTGTCGCGGTGCTGCAGACATCCGTCGAGCCGTATACCGCGGCGCTGAGCCGCATCGCCGAAGTCATGGAGCCCACCGGGCTGACGACGTACGAGGTGACCATGACGCACGCCTCCGTGGCCGACCCGGTGGAGGTCGTCCAGGTCACGATTCCGTACGATGACGTGTCCCTGATGGGCGGGTTCTTCGGAACGCATGCTTACAACCTGGGGGGCACTTGCAGCATGAGAAAAGAGGGGATGTAGTCGGGGGTGGGTGAGTCCACTCCGTTGTTACGGTGCCGCGACCTGCGGACGTGAGACCCGAGGTTTCACGGGCGCAGGTGTTGCTTGCGCTTCGGGAAAATGGGTGGAACGGTCAAGCGCGGCCCCGCTTAGACGATGCCCGAATCCACCTGCTCGGCCGGTCGTTCCAGCACTGGAAGCCGCCCCGCTCGGGGCGAAAAAGGCCGATGACGAAGGGACCAAATAAATTTCCGACGAAGGTCCAACCGGGACGAAAACCATCCGATAAACAGCCGTGATTTGGGAACATCGTGCGAAACGCGGGGACTTTCGGACCCCGGCGCAGAGAGCGACGGCGGCAACCCCGCGATGGGAAATCGCAAACAAGGCCGGTAGCACGGGGGACTAGATTATGAGTCGAAAGGCAATCATTCCGTTGGTGCTTGGTTTGGGCATTGGGCTCTTGGCCGTCAAGTTCGTGGTGGAGTCCATTCAGAAAGCCCAGGCGTCCAGTGCCGCCCGCCAAGTGGTCACCATCGTCCGGGCAAAACAGGACATCGCGGCCCATGAGGAAATAGGAAAGGAACTGGTCGAGACAGTAGAGACAGCAGACAACCTGCTTGCGCCGTCTAACGAGCGTATTGAGAAGCTGGAAACGGCGATCGGACGCGTCACGGCCAAGCCTATCCCGCGTGGAATGCCCGTCCTCCTCTCAATGCTCTCTCCGGAGGGCACCAAACCAGGTATGGTTGGCCGGATTCCCCCAGGTTTCCGCGCCGTATCAGTCAAGATCGATGAGGTCGCTGCCGCCGGTTATCAGATCCAGCCGGGCGATTGGGTCGACGTCATTGTGGTGATGGATATCGACACCGGGAACCGAGGAAAGAAAGAGACCATTGCCGAAGTGATCCTGCAGCATGTGCAGGTGGCGGCAATTGGACACGGGACGAACCCCGAACAGGAAACAACGGGCACGAAAGTGAAACCGGCAAAGTCCGCCACCCTGCTCGTTCCGGAAGAGGAAGTGCCGAAGCTGCATTTGGCCGGCACGCGCGGCAAGCTCACCCTGGCCATGCGCGGTGAAGACGACGAGACGATTGAGGATCCCCGCAAGGCGATCGGCAGCCAGGTGCTCGACAAACTGACCAAGATGCTCGACACCCCGCCGGAGCCAGCGCCCGCCCCGGCCCCTGCACCGGTCATCTCGAGCCGCATGACCTCGGAGCCTGAGCCTGAGCCGTACCCGGTGCTGGTCATGCGCCACTCGACGATCGGGAACCAGGCAACCGTGGTCGAACAGATCACGTTTGAGGGCCCGCAATCGGCAAAGGTCATCTCTGTCGGAAAGGGCGCGCCGTCCCGTGCTGCGGCCACGCTGGGCGCGGTCAAGACCGGGCGCTCGCAGCCCGTGCCCCCCGCCGGCAGCGGTCCTGCGCCTGTGCAGCCCACGCCGCCGGCTGAGGACGGCGATGGCGCGGAGGATGGTGAATAGGTAAACGCTTGGAAGCAATCACGGCGGAACCCGCCGTGACGCCCGGCCGCGGTGGGCCTGGGCTTCGTGTGAAGGAGCTAGCGTCCATGTTGAACAAAGTCACGGAAGACGGCCTGTCGATGGCCAACCTGAACACTGGGTTCGCTCCCGCAGGCCGGTCGATCTGTTCGTTGATCGCCCTGGCTGGGATCCTGTTCTCGACCGCGCCGGTCAGCGGACAAGCGCCGGCCAAGCCGACCGGAAAGGACTTCCGCGCCCAGGTGCTCGACCTATCCACCAGTTCGCAACGCATCACCGTGCCGCTGCATCGCAGCGTCACGGTGGAGACGACGGTGGAGGCGACCCGTGCGGACGTGATCGCCAAGCACATCGCCGACGTGCAAGTGGTCAGCCCCACGCGGATGTTGATCACCGGCGAGAATTTCGGCAATACGAGCGTCGTGCTCATCGGCGGTGACGGGAAGCAGTACGTGTTTGAGGTCTCTGTCGAGCTGGATCTGGCTCCCTACAACGAGGCCCTGAAAGGCATCGATCCGCAGTCGACTGCCCAGGCCACCTCGGTGGCAGGCAACATCGTCCTGGTGGGCCGGGTCAGTAACGCCGACCGAGCTCGTCGCATGGTGGAGCTGGCGGAGCTGTTTCTTCCGATGACCTCAGAAGGCCGCCCGACCACGCGGGTGTCGAACAATCTTGAGGTCGCCGGCGAGCAGCAGGTGATGCTCCGCTGCGTCGTGGCCGAGGTTAGCCGTAGGGCGACGCGCGAGCTGGGTGTCAACGGCTGGCTGGCGGGCGAGAATTTCCGCGACGGGTTCGTGGTGAACCAATTGGGCGGCATCAACCCGATCAACATCGGGGCCGCGGCCGATGCTCTGGTGACGGAGAATGTTCCGTTTCTCACCGGAGATGACGGCATTCCCATCACCGCCAACCCCAGCCTCTCGCTAGGTTTTCCGCGGGCGCAGTTACAGCTCTTCATCCGGGCCATGGCCGACAACTCGTTGCTGAGCGTCTTGGCCGAGCCCAACCTGGTGGCCATCAGCGGAGAGACAGCGACGTTCCTCGCCGGTGGTGAGTTCCCGATTCTCGTACCCCAGGGTGACTTCCGCGTGACCGTCGAGTTCCGCGAGTTTGGCGTGAGGATGAACTTCACGCCGGTCGTTCAGGGGCATCAACGCATTCGACTGCGCGTCGCGCCCGAGGTGTCCGAACTGGACTTTTCGGCGGGCGTGCAGTTCCAGGGCTTTATCGTGCCGGGTCTGACGTCGCGCTCCATGGAAACGACCATCGAGCTGGGCAACGGGCAGACCATCGCAATCGCCGGCCTGCTCAGCGAGCAGGTGCGCAGCCTGGCCAGTCGCATCCCGGGCATCGGCGACGTGCCCCTGCTGGGCACACTGTTCAGGTCCGTGAACTTCCAGCGCTCCCAGAGTGAGCTGGTGATCCTGGTGACCCCGGAGATCGTGGCCCCGCTCGATGCCCATCAGGAAGTTCGCCTGCCCACGGACGGGCGCACGGACCCCGACGATTGGGAGCTGTACGCTCTGGGGCTGATTGATGGGCGATGCGACGAGACCTGCGGCCACAATTGCCGCCACAAGCGCTGTAAGAACCGCGCCGCGAGCGACCAGTTGGAGTCCGAACCCGACGAGATCTCGCTTCACGGGCCGTGGGGGCATGAAGGACAGCAGTAGGGCCTATTGGCTCTGATCGAATTGGCGTCGCTCGCCGGTGGTTGAGGCGAACAAGACGACGCCGGCAGGAGTCGCGGTGGCCGGACCTTCCGGCCGCCGCCAAAGGGGGGAGGGGAAAGAACATGTCAGCTCGCCGAACCAGAAGTACGTCCCGACAACGCTATCGCGGGGCCGTCGCGGTCCAGGTGGGTGTCACCCTGATCGTGCTCTTGGGGATGGCCGCCCTGACCATCGACGTCGGCCAGCTCTACGCTGCCCGTGCCGAGCTGCAGCGGGCCGCGGATGCCGCGGCGCTGGCCAGCGCGTCCGCCTACACCACCGACGACATGATGCGGGTCCGCATGGGCACCGGTGGAAGCGATTCGCTCAACACGGTCAAGGCGACCGCCGCCAACCGGGCCGACGAGTACTCCGTCATCAACCACACGCTGGGATCGCCAACCCAGGTTGCGGCGGATGATATCACTACCGGTTGGATCAACGTCAATTCCGCATCAGAACCGATTCACACAAGTCCGGCGGCCAGAGACTACAACGCCGTAGCCGTGCTGGTGAAACGGGTCGGCGGCGAGGAGGGGCTCAACGGGCCCGTGCCGCTGTTCTTCGCGGGCGTCTTCGGCAAGC
>SBAX01000024.1 GCA_005240095.1 Phycisphaera mikurensis | reverse complement strand
GGCGTCGTCATGGCCTTGAGGGACGCCGCGATAGACCAGGCCGAGGATGGGGGCCGGGCCTTTCTTTTCCGGAATGACGATGCTGCGGGCTTCAGTCTGGGGCGGTTCTTTGGTGGTCACGCGCGGTGGGGCAGGCATCTTGGGGAGCCACCCGAAGTATTTCTTGGCCAGGGTCAGCACGTCGGCATGCTTCGCATCGCCGACGACGACTAGGGTGGCGTTGGCGGGAACGTAGTACTTGTCCCAGAAGCTCTGGAGCTCGTCGATGGTGGCGGCGCGGAGGTGGGGGATCTGCCCGATGGGCGTCCACTGATAGGGGTGCTGCTTGAAGATGACGGACAGGAGTTTTTCGGGGACGGTGCCGTAGGGCGTGTTCAGCGAGCCCATGCGGCGTTCTTCCTCGACCACGGCGCGTTCTTTGTGGAAGCTTTCTTCGTCGATCTTGAGGAAGGCCATGCGTTCGGCCTCCAGCCAGAGGGCCAGCTCAAGCTGATTGGAGGGCAGCTCGTTGACGTAGGTGGTGTTGTCGAAGCTGGTGTAGGCGTTGCAGTTGCCGCCGGTTTTGCGGATGGACTCGAAGTGCTGCTCGGGGCCGAGCACGTCGGTGCCGCGGAACATCATGTGCTCGAACATGTGGGCGAAGCCCTGCCGCTGCGGGTCTTCATCCTTGGAGCCTACGTGATACCAGACCTGCACGGCCACGATGGGGCAGGAGTGGTCCTCCAGGGAAAGGACGGTCAGACCGTTGTCGAGCGTGTTTTTCTGAAAGTCGTAGGGGCGGGTGGCCGCACCCGCGCTCGACAACCATAGGCACAGAATGGAGCCGGTCCAGAGCATCCGAGTTCGTTGCAACATGACGACACCCCTTTCGAAAAGCACGCGGTCAGGGCGGCACGCGGGAGGAAAAAAACCTACTGGAGAGGATTCGAACCCTCCCAGGATTCCTCTGGAAACTCGCAAGGTTGGCAAGAGCGCGGCACAGAATCCGGCACGCTCGGCCCAACATCGCTGCCGCCTGCCTCACAGTATCCCTTGCCGTTACAGACCGTCATCGCCGCTTGGTCCATCCTAGCCGAGACAGTCCGGGCTCGCATCCTGGGGCTAGTAGTCGAGGGGCGCCGCCGGCAGGATCGGAGAAGGGATCAAAGGGTTCCACGACCCGTTGACGCGACAAGACCCAGCGGTTAATCTAGGGCCTGCATCCCTTGGAACGCCATCGGAGCAAAGCCAGGTACCGATGGCTTAGACAGACGCAAGGTGCGGCTGACACATCCCTGCCTGGGGTTTTTTGAGAGAAACATTGAATGCGATTTGAAGACCTGCGGCTCATTGAGCCGCTCCGCCGCGCGGTGCGCGAAGCGGGCTATGACTGTCCCACGCCTATCCAGGCCAGTGCCATCCCGCACATACTCGCCGGGCGCGACCTCCTGGGCTGTGCCCAAACGGGCACCGGCAAGACGGCCGCCTTTGCCCTGCCGATTCTGCAGAAACTGGGCTCCACACGCGGGCGAACGCGGCCTGGAGCCGTGCGAGCCCTGATCCTCTGTCCGACCCGCGAACTCGCCCAGCAGATCCAGGGAAGTTTTCACGCCTACGGGCGCTTCTGCGAGGTAACCTGTGCCGTCATTTTTGGCGGCGTCAACCAGAACCCACAAGCCCGGGCATTGCGCGAGGGCAGCGATGTCCTCGTCGCCACGCCGGGACGATTGCTTGATCTCGTAGGCCAGAGACTGGTTACGCTCGCCGGAATCGAGGTATTGGTTCTCGACGAGGCGGATCGCATGCTGGATATGGGTTTCCTTCCCGATTTGCGCCGCATCCTTGCCCACGTGCCGCGGGAGCGGCAAACGCTGCTCTTTTCGGCGACCATGCCAACGGCGATCCGTGAGCTGGCCAACAAGATCCTCCGTGACCCCGTGCCGGTGCAAGTGGCCCGCGTATCGTCGCCGGTCCCGAGCGTGGATCACTGGGTTCACCACGTCGAAAAGCAGGCCAAGCCGGCCCTTCTGATTCAGCTCCTGGGCCAATCGCCGCGGATGCGGACCCTGGTGTTCACGCGCACCAAACACGGGGCGGACAAGCTGGTTCGACACCTGGTGCGTGCCGGGGTCACCGCCGCCGCCCTCCACGGAAACAAGAGCCAAGGCGCTCGTACGCGAGCGCTTGCGGAGTTCAAGTCGACTCCCACGGGTGTGTTGGTTGCGACCGACATCGCGGCCCGCGGCTTGGACGTGAAGGACATCTCGCATGTCATCAACTATGACGTGACCCCCGATCCGGAAACGTATGTTCACCGAATTGGCCGTGCGGGTCGGGCCGGCGCCACCGGGACCGCGGTTTCCTTGTGCAGCACGGAGGAACGCAACGATCTCCGCTCCATCGAACGACTGCTCCAGGAACCGATTCAACCGGCGGCTGATCCGCCGGAACTCAGCCGTGTGACGTCCTCGGTTCCTCCCGCCGCGATGCGTCCGTTCGGCGTTCCTCGACCGCACCAACGCCGCCTGAGTAGCCGTCGTCGTACTCGCAGGCCAGGGAGCCAACGTCAGGGAGTGAATTCGTAGCACGGTGCCAACCGGCACTGCCGGAATGGGAGACAACAAGGAAAGGATATCGCGATGGCCAAGAAACAAACCTCGGTTAGAAAACGAGAGCGGGAAATGGCGAAACGGCAGCGCGAGCTGCGAAAATCGCAAAAGGCGGCCGAAAAACGGGAACGTCGACTGCGCCGTCCTGACCAGGCTTCGTCCGCGTCGTCAGCGGCCGCCGACGGAACGGCCGGCAACGAGATCGCACCGCGCGGCCAGAGCTGATCGAGCCAGAATTGCCCACCAGCGCAGGGCAACTAGGGCTTCTTTTTCTCCCGGATCAGCGGCGAGTCAGCGAGGGTGAAGACGACGATTTCCTCGCCGGTTATGGTGCTGATGTCGTGATGGAGGCTCAGCACCTTAACGCCGGTGATGTCCTGAACCATGGCCTGCATGAGCGGGCGCGCCGTTTCAATCAACTGAACCCGCACCTGCTTGAGTAGATCTCTGCCCCTGTCCGCGGAGAGCGTTTCGACCAGGTGCTGTTCGGCCGCGGTCAAGACGCCCTGCAGGCGGACCAGGACCAGATCGCCAATCAAGTACGTGTGGACATGTTTTGGCCCCCGGCCCATGTACTCCTGTTCGAAGCGGTTCATCCCTTCGCAGATGGCGGCCTCAATCTCTCCCTGTGATCTCATGGGTGATCTCAAGTATCGCCTACGGGTCCCAATTGAGCACCGAACCTCTCGGCCGGAGACCGCGATTTAGGCGGCAGAATACACGGGCCTTCCGAAAAATCTATCAATTCCGAGCATTCGGCTGGCCATCGGGGTTCGGAAGTCGTATAATCAATCAGGAAGCGGAGCCTCTACGAAGCCGCAGGGCCCGCTTACATCGGATGACTAGCTAAGGGGCGGCCCGGTTGTGCCGGGCGGCCCGTTTACGAGTATGCCGACGTGGTCGAGCACACTAAGTGCTCAACCACGTCGGCTGTTTTTTTGCGGTATCGCTGAATGGGCTCCACGGAGGGCTGGACTTTAGACAAGGCGCGCGGGGACGACAAGCGAGACGCATGCGCTTCGCTCTTCGGCTGCGTGAAGCAGGTAGTTAACCACACAAGGGTACCAGTACTAAGGAGATCGAGGATGGAACCTAGGAAGACAGAGACGAAGCCGTCAGCCGCTGGGAAGGACAACGGCAGGGTGGAACCGAAGGTCGGCGAGCCCGGCTCCGCTCCCGTAGGGAGCGAGACCAGCCGGGCAACCGCCGACGCTGAGGTCGCCGTCGCCAACGCGAAGGCTGCAGGTACGGAAGCTCACGCGGGGGCCACCGCCGGCGCCATCATAGGAAGGAGCGCCGCCGAACCGATCAACGCGACGCTGGAGCACCAGTTTTGGCGTAGCGAATTCACCAAACGTCCTTACGTCACACAGGGCGCGCTTTACGATCAATACGCGCCGGCGTTTCAATATGGCTGGGAGAGTCACGCAACTTTCGCCCCGGAAGGCCGCACGTTCGAAGACGTCGAGCCGCAGCTGCGTCGTGATTGGGACACGCGTTGCGGGAAATCAAAGTTGAGTTGGGAACATGCGAAGGACGCAACACGCGACGCGTGGAGCCGCATGCAAAACGCGGTTTTCGCTGGCCCGCGTCCATGAGAGGGGTGGGCGGTGCGCTGACCGGTACGTGATCGAGGAAGACAATGGGAGCGTCCTACCTTGAAATCTCATCAGCGAGTGCGAGAGGGAATCAACCTTCGCTGCTCCCTCTCGCACTTCCCGTCACGTGCCTTCGAGACACGCGGCAGACGGCCGGGAAGATTGAGAGTATAGTGCGATGTCAAGCCTGATCCCGATGGTGTGCTTCATGGTCGTCCCGGAAGGCGCGACGGATGAGGAAGGGTTTGCTCCCTTATTCAGTGCCATCCGTTGCGTGGAAACCGGCGGGAGTGCCCAAGCTCGCGTCGCGGTCGGGGACAATGGCCGATCCATTGGTCCGTATCAGATCTCCCGCGCTTACTGGGCGGATAGCGGCATCGGCGGTCACTGGAGGCAGTGCGAGGAGCGCAGGTTCGCCGAAGCGGTGATGATGGCGTATTGGAAGCGATATTGTCCCGGGGCGGTGCGCATGCGGGATTTCGAGACCCTCGCGCGGATCCACAACGGCGGACCAAGAGGGCATCGAAAAGCCGCCACGTTGCCCTATTGGAGCCGGATTCGCGACCACGTGACGCGATCCCCACCGGCGGCGACGAACGGTCGCCGCACGGCCATGCGCTGATATGGGTTGCAACCGGGGAAGGACAACGTAAATGCAAGAGTCCAATTCGACCACGGCGCATCAGATCGCGAAGGTGGCAAGTACCTTCGAACGGGAACGGACGGGCCACGAGCCCAAGTCGGTGACCGTGGTTCTCAGCCAGGACACGCTGGTGATCACGCTGCGCGGGGCATTGTCTCCGGCCGAGCAG